>CP070701.1:1363177-1545677 GCA_020349885.1 Acidobacteriota bacterium | reverse complement strand
CCTTGTGGCTCAAAAGTTCAGGCGGAGGAGGACGGGAATACTTTTCAAGTACAGACGCAAAAACGAGCTCTCTAAGAGGAAAAAACGTGTATGAAGCAGCGAGTGAATCTCAAAAAAATCGGCGGCCGCATCAAGCAACTGCGCCTGCCGCAGACACAAACTGAGTTTGCCCAGCTCATCGGCTGCGACCAAGGCTACGTGTCGCAGGTGGAACGCGGCAGCACCAAGCCGTCGCTTTGGTTTCTCAATCGCTTGGTGCAGATCACCAAATGCTCGCTCGACTGGATCGTCTACGGCAAGGGTAAAAAATCCGTACGCCGTAACGTCAAAACCAACCGGCAGCGCCGCCCGCCCCGCTCGGGGCGGGGCAAGCGAGGTCGTCGGCGCTGAACGACTCTTCCGCTTTGTTGAAATTCCCCTAATATGTCCCCGCCGGGGCCGGCCCGCCTAAGGCTGCCGACTGCTCCGAGTCCTCTGAGCCGCAGCCAGGGGATAAAGGGGGATTATCTCAGAGCAGATCCACCGACGGTGGATCGCCAATTGCTTCTTTAGCCTTCCTATGTTCCTATCTTCGGTGGCGCTTCATCGCGGCCGCGGCCTCGCGGTCATGAATGCGCTTCTTGATGCGCTCGCGTTTGTCTGTCATCCTCTTGCCCTTCGCGAGCGCAATCTCGACCTTGATCCTGCCCTTGGCGTCTAGGTACAGCTTCGTGGGGACGACGGTATAGCCGCGCTGGGTGACGCGGCCCGTTAATTTCCTTATTTCGGACTTGTGGAGCAAAAGCCGCCGCTCGCGCACGGGGTCGGGGACCCAGGCCGCCGCTTTGCTGAAAGGGCTGATGTGGACGCCCGCAAGAAACGCCTCATCGTTTCGCAGATGCACGTAGCCCTCGCCGAGGCTCGCGCGCCCCTCGCGGCACGACTTAGCCTCGGAGCCTAGAAGCGCAATGCCGGCCTCGAAGCGCTCCTCGAGGTGATATTGAAACGAGGCTTTCCGGTTGGTGGCAAGAATTTTCAGAGGCATAGCGGACTTCCTTCGCAAAGACAGCACCGTTGCACGCGTGAAGCCATGCAAGAACCATTATACCTTGGCTTGGTCGCTACGCCACGCAAGAATGCGGTACGCCTGCTTTCCCGCATCCCGAACTTTGGGTCGAGCACGACGAAGCGGCGGCGAACGTGAGGAGAGATTGGGTCAGAGTTCGCGCCTCGATTGACACCGCACGGAACGCCTTTCTATAATGGAGGGTTCAAACGAGAAAAGGCTTCTCTATGGTTGCGCCGGCATTCGAGCAGTATCTTGTCAAGTTTCCCAAGGAAGAGGTCATCTTCAAGGAGGGAGACTTGGGAACGGACATGTACATCATCCAGAGCGGCACGGTGGCCGTGGACAAGAAGATCGGCGACACCTCCCGCCGCCTGGCCGTCTTCGGCAAGGGCGATTTCTTCGGCGAGATGTCGCTCCTCGAGCACCTGCCTCGCACCGCAACGGTCACCGCGCTGGAGGACTGCGAAGTGGTGCGGATCGACGGCTCGACCTTCGACGCAATGATTCGCTCGAACACGGAAATCGCGGTGCGGATGCTTCGGAAATTCTCGGTGCGCCTGCGCGAGATGGACAAGAAAATCGAAGCGCTCCTCCTGGACCACGCCGACGAGAAGCAGCCCATGGTTTACGAGGCGCACGAGGTGGCGCAACCCACGACGGAGCCGACCCCATCGGGTGCGGTGCTTGCGATTCTCCGAAACGAGGAGACCAACAAGGAATATTCCGTTTCCAAACACGAGACGCTCATCGGCCGCGCCGACCCCGTGACGGGAATCACTCCGGACGTAGACCTCTCTGAGGAGGAAAGCGCACGCTCCGTGTCCCGCCGTCATGCCCGCCTCATCTCGAAGGACGGCAAGTTTTACCTGGCCGAAGAGGTCGGCGCCCTGAACGGCACCTACGTCAACGGCAAGCGCATCCGCCCCGGGGTGCTCACGGCCGTCTCGGGCGACGACCGGCTGCTCCTGGGCATGGTGCCGCTCCACTTCGTCCTACCCGGAACGTAATGCCCCACCGGTCCCGACGCAGTCGGGACAAGCCCACGACATGTCGGGGTAAATCCCCCGTGCGCCAGAGGGCGAGCAAAGCGGCGTCCCAGCCCGCCAAAAACAAAAAGCGGAGTCCCGCCCCTGCACGGGACACCCCGCCAAGCGAGTGGCCGCCCATTCGTGTTCGCGGCGCGCGCGTCCACAACCTCAAAAACTTCTCGTGCGACATTCCCTCCCGCACGCTCACGGTGATCACGGGCGTTTCGGGCTCCGGCAAATCGAGCCTCGCCTTCGACACGCTCTACGCCGAGGGGCAGCGCCGCTACGTCGAGTCGCTTTCGTCGTACGCGCGGCAGTTCCTCGAGCGCATGGAAAAGCCCGACGTGGACGCCGTCGAGGGGCTCTACCCGGCCATCGCCGTCGGGCAGCGCAACCCCGCGAAGGGCAAGCGCTCCACGGTGGGAACGGCGACCGAGGTGAGCGACTACCTGCGCCTCCTGTTCGCCCGCACGGGACGCGCCATGTGCCCGCGGGGGCACGGCGAGGTCAAGCGCCGAAGCGTGGACGACGTGGTGCAGTTCGTGCAGGCCATGCCGCGTTCGACGCGCCTCTTCGTTACGTACCCGTTGGACGATGTGGATGGACTCTCCAGCAGAGAGCTTGCCGGCGCACTCCTCAAAGAGGGTTTCGTGAGAATCTTCGATAACGACACGCTCGCCGAGCTCGAGACATGGGCCGAGCGGCAGCTCCGCCCGGAAGACCGCGTTCTCGTCGTCGTGGACCGCTTCGGCGTCGAGTCGGGGGAATGGAAAAGACTCGCCGATTCGGTCGAAACCTGCTTTCGCGCCCTCTCCCGGCCGGAGAGTCTGGGGCCGCCGTCTGCCGGACAGTCCTCGACGGCGGGCGGCGGCTGGACCGTGCTCCGGACGGTGGAAGGCGAAGAAATTCCGTTCTCGAAAAAATTCGCCTGCGACCGCTGCGGCTGCGAGATGCTTCCGCCCGAGCCCGCCCTCTTCAGCTTTAACCATCCGCAGGGAGCCTGTCGCGCATGCAAGGGCTTCGGAAACACCCTCTCGCTCGACGAGCGAAAGATTGTGCCCGACCCGGCGCTCACGCTCGAGGAAGGCGCCGTCAAGCCGTGGGACCAGGAGAGCCGGGAGGAAATTTTCGGGGAGATGCTCGATTTCGCGCGAAGGAAAAACGTTCGCACTGACGTGCCCTACGGAAAGCTCACGAAGCGCGAGCGCCGCCTGCTCTGGAAGGGCGCGGGCCAGGGCTGGCATGACTTTCCGGGCATCGAAGGATTCTTCGAGCACCTCCAGGAAAAGGCCTACAGGCTCCACGTGCGCGTCTATCTGAGCCGCTACCGCAAGTACACCGATTGCACGGCTTGCCGGGGCGCGCGCCTCCGCCCCGAGGCGCTGCGGTTCGAAGTGGGCGGAAAAACCATAGCCGCCGTCTCCGTGATGACCATCGAGGAGGCGTTGAGCTTCCTCGAAGGGCTTTCGCTCTCCGAGGAGGAGAGGCTCGTGGCCGACAAGATTTTCGAGGAACTGCTTGCGCGCCTCCGGTACCTGCGCCGCGTGGGGCTCGGGTATCTGACGCTCGACCGCCTGACGGCGACGCTCTCGGGGGGCGAGGCGCAGCGCATCGCCCTGGCGACGCTTCTCGGCTCGGCGCTCACGGGAACGCTCATCATTCTCGACGAGCCCACCGTGGGGCTGCACGCGCGCGACACGGAGCATCTCCTCGGCGTCCTGAAGTCCCTGCGCGACGCGGGAAACACGCTCGTCGTCGTGGAGCACGACCGCGCGGTCATCGAAGCCGCCGACCACGTGGTGGAGCTCGGCCCCGGGGCGGGAAGCCGCGGCGGCGAGCGGATGGCGTCGCACCGGGCGCTGGATTTCCGAACGCTCGATACGCTCACGGCCTCGTACCTCCGCGGCGAGCGCGAAGTGCCCCGCCGCCCCGACCGGGCGCTTCGCCTGCCCCTCAGGCAGGGCAGGGAGCAAGCTCGTTCCGAACGCTCCCTTCAACTCGAAGGCATCGCCTGCCACAACCTGCACGGCCTGAACGCCCGCATTCCGCTGGGCTGCATGGTCGTCGTCACGGGCGTCTCGGGCTCCGGCAAAAGCACGCTCGTGCGCGACGTGCTCTTCACCGAGTACGAACACCATTCCGCCTCCGCCCGGAGCGGGGCGGAGCCGCCGAAGCCGCTTCTCTGCCGGCGCATCAAAGGATTCGACCGCCTTGCGACCATGGCGCTCGTGGACCAGTCGCCGCTCGGACGAAGCGCCCGCTCGAACGCCCTCACCGTCACCGGCGCGCTCGCGCCGGTCCGGGCGCTTTTCGCCGCGACGGCGGCGGCGCGCGCGCGCGGCTACGACGCCGGCCACTTCTCGTTCAACTCCCCCAAAGGGCGCTGCGAAGCGTGCGGCGGCCTCGGCTGGACGGAGGTGGACATGCAGTTTCTGGCGAACGTTCGCCTCCCATGCGAGGTGTGCGGCGGCAGGCGCTTTCAGCGCCCCGTCCTCGACATCGCCTACCGGGGCACCAACATCCACGACGTCTGCGAGATGACGGTGGACGACGCCATGGGGCTCTTCGGCGACCGGCCGGATGTCACCGAGCGCCTCGAGTCGCTGCGCGACGTGGGCCTCGGGTACCTGCGCCTCGGCCAGTCCACGAGCACGCTCTCCGGTGGCGAGGCGCAGCGCATGAAGCTTGCCTCCGTGCTCGGCACGCGGCGCACGCACGCCGTCTACCTTTTCGACGAGCCCACCACGGGCCTCCACCTCGAGGACGTCTCGACGCTCCTTGCGGCCTTCGAGCGCCTCGTCGAAAGCGGCAACACCCTCGTCGTCATCGAGCACCACCTGGACGTCATCAAGAACGCCGACTGGGTGATCGACCTGGGCCCCGAGGCGGGCGAGCGGGGCGGGCGCATCGTGGCCGAAGGAGCGCCCGAGGAGGTGGCGCGGTGCGAGGCGTCGCACACGGGGCGCTTCCTGCGGGCGATGGGCCTGTCCGGCGAAGCGGAAACGGAAAGACCGGTAGGGATCAGGGGTTAGCAGTCAGGGGCCAGGGTTCAGGGATTAGCGAGAATTCCTTCTCTCTGACCCTTGGCTACCGGCCCCTTCTTGGGGCCACGAACCTAAAGGCCGCAAGACCAAAAGCCCATCGACGACCGCTCGGTTCCGTCGCTGTCGAGGCCCGCGCTCGATACTCCCAGGATCGTGGACCCGCTGAGCACGAACCACGAGTTGTCCGGAATGGTGACATCCAGCGTGACGGTCCCGTCTCCGTTATCCGTCCACACCGAAATAAAGCACGTCGTGCCGCCGACGGTCGTGTCGTAAAGACCCGAGACGAGATCGCTCAATTGACCGACATGAAGGTTATAGACACCACAGTACATTTCTTCCAGCGTAATCTGTGTTGCTGCAGGATCCTCTACGATAAGGGGCGGCACGCCGAACGCCGAAGGCTCGACCGGCCACGGATCGCAGCACAGATTCACAAAGAAGTTGTTGTCGCTTCCCGAGCACCCCAATGCATCCGTCACCGTCACCGAGTAGGGCCCGCTTCCACAGGAAGGCACGGCGATCGTCTGCGTCGTCGCACCCGTGCTCCACAAATAACTATACGGCGGCATCCCGCCCGACGGATTAGCGTCGAGCACCACATTGCCGAAGCAATCGCAGACCCAGTCGGTAATCATGGCCGCGGGGCCGCAGCACCCGCCCGCGTCGCACTCCGTAACGTCCGGAGCCGTTACGCTCAGCGTCCCCGCCGTGACGGTCGCATCGCCGCCGCCGCCGCAGCCCCCGCCGTCCTCCATCAGGCGAAGCTGGTACGTGCCCAGCCCCGTGTAGAGCCCGGTCACGCCGTAGGGATTCGAGTCCGCCACTCCGAGCGGCTTCACGACCGTCGCCTTCGCGAACGGGTCCACAAGCGCCACCTCGACACAGTTCACCAAGTCCGTCGTACCGCTCAATGTATAAGAAAGGGTGGCTGATTCCGCTGCGCCCGGAATGGTAAAAGCGGGCGAGAAATTGGAACTCAATGTCTCGTTTTTAGCCGTCAACGGGCTCGTCGCCTGCCCTCCGATTTCCGTAGGACCGGGATTGATCCTGCCCACCTGGACTGTGAACGCGGCGATTTCGTCAGGATACGCCCCCTCATCCGAGACAATGCCCGTCACGTCAAAGGTGAGGTCGTTCACGCACACCGCACCCGCGTCCACAACGAAGGAATACGCAAACTGCGCCGTGCCGTCCGTGGGAATGTTTCCGTAGAAGCCCGGATTGTTGCTAACGCCAGCGGCTACCACCGAGCCCGGGTTTACCGTGAGATCGGCCCACACGTTGTTTGCGGCAACGCAAACGCTGCTGTTGATGAGCTGCACCGTCACCTCCCACTCTTCCCCGGGCTCAACCACCCCGTCCCCGTCACCGCAAGCTTCTGCAAGAGTCGCTACGGGATCGAAGCTTATATCATATTTAACATCAGGGATACTACTGTCATCATAAAACGTGCGCGCTATGATGCGTTGATTTTGAAAATTGGAATCTTCGTAATAGCGATAGTAAGCAATAAGATATTTTCCGCAGGAAGAATAGGCGACGGCGGGAGGGCGGTCATGATAAGGACTTTGTTGAATGAGCAATCCCGACGGGTCGAGCACCGTGCCATCCGATGAGGCCACGCGCGCCCCGTAGATATCCGCACCCGTGCCGTTCCGGTAATCCTGCCACGCCACGAAATAATCCGTCCCGTTCGAAGCTACCGATGGGCGGGCCTGGCCGTCCGGCAGCGTGGAGACGGCGATGCCGCCTATATCAGGAGGGCCATCGAGGAGCAGGCCATCCGACGCCCGCACCCGTGCCCCATAGATATCGGCGCCGCTTCGGCCATCAGACCACACCACGAAATAGTCCGTCCCGTTCGAGGCTGCCGAGGGGTTGTACCGGTTTTCCACCGCCGTGGAGACGGCGATGCCCGCGGGGTCGAGCACCGTCCCATCCGAGGTCACTCGCGCCCCGTAGATATCCGTAATGCAGTAGCATCCACCGTCGTTCCGCTGGTCCTCCCACGCGACGAAATAATCCGTCCCGTTCGACGCAACAGAGGGAGCGTATTGTGCTCTTGGTACTGTTGAGATAGCAATGCCTCCCGTGTCAGGCGGCCCATCAAGTAGCGCCCCATCCGACGCGCGCACACGTGTGCCGTAGATATCATAGTATGACACGCCCCAGTTTCGCTTGTCTTCCCACGTGACGAAATAATCCGTTCCGTTTGAGGTAACGGATGGATTCGATTGGTCGTATTGTGCGTTTGAGATAACGATGCCTGTAGGGTCAAGAACGGTTCCGGCAGACGTTACACGTGCCCCCTGGATGTCTCCTTCATAACTTCCATCTATCCAAACCACGAAATAATCCGTTCCGTTTGAGGCGACAGACGAAAAAAATTGGGAATCGACTTCCGTCGAGACGGCAATGGCCGTCGGGTCAAGAACCGTCCCGTCGGAGGCTACCCGCGCTCCGTAAATGTCATAGTATGTTGCGTTTCGAGTGTCATTCCAGGCCACAAAATAACCTGTTCCGTTTGAAGCAATGGAAGGATATAATTGACCGCTCGCTGCTATCGAGACGGCGATGCCCGTGGGATCGAGCACCGTCCCCGCCGCCGTCACCCGCGTCCCGATAACGGCCGAGTCCCTCCACCACCACGCCACGAAATAGTCCGTCCCGTTCGAAGCGACGGAAAGAACCCTCAGGACGCCCGCCATCGAGGAGTCAGCGTCGCCTACGAAGATGCCTCCCGTGTCAGGCGGGCCGTCAAGGAGCAAGCCGTCCGAAGCGCGGACGCGCGCCCCGTAGATATCGTCGAACGGGCTGATTCGTTCATCCCGCCACGCGACGAAATAGTCCGTCCCGTTCGAAGCCACCGAGGGGTAAAGCTGTGTGTGTACCTCCGTGGAGACGGCGATGCCTCCCGTGTCAGACGGGCCGTCAAGGAGCAAGCCATCGGACGCCTGCACCCGCGCCCCGTATATGTCGGGTGACCCGCCGTTTCGGTAGTCTGTCCACGCGATGAAATAGTCCGTCCCGTCTGAGGCTACGGAGGGGTACTCTTGGCCGCTTGCCGCCGTGGAGACGGCGATGCCCGTGGGGTCGAGCACCGCCCCATCCGAGGAGGCCAAGCGCGCCCCGTAGACGTCGCTGTCCGTGCCGTTTCGATCGTCTTGCCACGCGACAAAATAGTCCGTCCCATTCGAGGCCACCGAGGGCCTGTTTGCCCCAAAGGAGATGACGATGTCCGTGGGGTCGAGCACCGTTCCATCCGAGGCCACGCGCGCCCCGTAGACGATAGCGTTGCTGACGTTCCACGCAACGAAATAGTCCGTCCCGTTCGAAGTCACGGAGGGAAACCGCTGGTGGCCTGCCGCCGCGGAGATGACAATGCCGCCTATATCAGGAGGGCCGTCGAGCAACACTCCATCGGATGATCTGATTCGCGCTCCATAGATGTCATCACCCGTGCCGAACTGATTTCGGCTGTCTTCCCATACCACAAGGTAATCCGTCCCGTTCGACGCGACAGAGGGATAATCTTGCCAACTCGCTTCCGTGGAAATAATTATTCCTGTTTGGTCAAGCACTGCTCCTGCTGACGTGACCCGTGTTCCAAAAATATCATAACCGCCGGACATTCGACTATCGCTCCAGGCTACAAAATAATCTGCCCCATTCGAAGCAACAGAAATATGCCGTGTGTATACCGCCCAGCCAATCACCGGACTCGGCTCCACCGGAAACTCCGGCCCCACCGTCGGGTCAATCAGGATGGGATACCGGGTATTCTCTAGAAATCCGCGCGACACCTCGAACAGAATCTCGCGGCCGGTTGCAAGCGAGGGCCGAATTCTTTCCAGACGCCCCGCCGCGTCAACCAAGGTCACGTTGGAGAAGGTTACTTGACCCTTTTCCCCCTTGGCCGGAAACACCAAACCCTCCGGATGCTCCCGCGGCTCGCCCGAGGAGCGGATCGCAAGACGCACGCGCAACGCCGAAGCCTCGGGGCTGAGCGGCTCATCAACCGTCCAGTAGATTTCTATCCCTTCCTCCCCGCGGTTTCGCACGTAAGGCGTCACGCCGTCGCGCGCTTCGCCTTTGAGAAGGCCGGGCGAGTGCTCCTCCAGGCGGCCTTTTCCAAACACCGTATGCGTATTGCCCCCCCGCTCGAAGCGAACGGAAAGAATCTCGAAATCGGGTTTTTCCTTATTTCCTTGCGCGAAATACCGCAATCCATCCTGCCCAATCTCCGCCTGGAAGCGTGGCGTCTCATGCGAGAAGGCATTCCCTTTGGACGCGAACGGCCGCTCGCCGCGTGCCTCGGCGCGGAATCCTTGGCGCGGAGGTTCTTCGGGTAGGCCGCGGTTTTTCCGGACGGTGCGGATGATTTCGTTTACGTCGAAGGGGACGTCGGCTATCTCGACTTCGCCGCCGACGCGCGGCGGGCCTTTCCCTTGGGACGCAGACGCTTCACCTCCCCATACTGCCACCGGCATAAAGCCAGCCCCCATCGCCGCAACCGAAAGGATGAGCCACCGCTTTCGTGTCATGGCCGTCTCCTACATATAATATATGCCGTTTCACCAGAATTTCAAGCAATTTGGCCGGATTGTGGGATTTTTAGGAAAAAGCAAGGAGCAAGGAGTGTAGCGTATAGAAAAGAATTTTCCGCTCGCTAACGGCTAACTGCTCCGCCGTGTCAGTGCCCCGTGTCCGGGTCGCACGCGTCGCCGATGCCGTCCGCGTCCGTATCCTCCTGCCGCGGGTTGGCATCCGCCGGGCAGTTGTCGACATCGCCGCACAAGCCATCGCCGTCTGCGTCGTTGTCCCGATCGTTCGGGCAGGCGTCGCAGCCGTCGGGCTTACCGTCGCCGTCCACGTCGATTCTGTCGTCAAAGCCCGGGCAGATGTCGCACGCGTGGCCTGTGCCGTCGCCGTCGGTGTCCGTAGCCGTCTGCGCGGGGTTCGCGACCGTCGGACAGTTATCCACGTCGCCGCACACCCCGTCGCCGTCAATGTCATTGTCCCGGTCGTTCGGACACGCGTCGCAGGCGTCGCCGATTCCGTCGCCGTCCGTATCCGTCTGCCGCGGGTCGGCATTCGCCGGGCAGTTGTCTTTTGCGTTAAGCACGCCGTCCCCGTCTATGTCCGGGTCGCACGCGTCGCCGATGCCGTCCGCGTCCGTATCCTCGTGCAGTAGGTTGGCGTCCGCCGGACAGTTGTCGCACACGTCGCCCACGCCGTCCTCATCCGCGTCCTCCTGCAACGGGTTGGGCACCAACCAACAGTTGTCGCAGACGTCGCCCAAGCCGTCCTTGTCCGCGTCCTCCTGCCGTGGGTTGGCATGGAGTTCCGGCCCGCTCAGGCCGTAGCGGGGGGGGCCACATGGTGCGAGGCGGACAACGAGAGCATCCGGGCCTTGAAGCTGGATGCCCGGGCAGTTGTCGCTCGCGTTGGGCACGCCGTCTCTGTCGGCGTCCGGGCACTGCTCGAGCACGATGGCCTTGGAATCCACGCCCTTCACCCGGCTGTCGGTAACCGATGCGGAAGAATCCACGCCCTTTACCGAGGTGTCTGTGGCGGTGACCCAGGAACTGACGCCCCTCACCGCTGTATCGGAAACGAGCGGGCAGGAGGCGTCAATCTCTCCGTTCGCGTCCAGCTTCAGAACCCAGACATCATGACCGCCCACGCCGAGATGCGTCTGTCCCCCCACGATGTAGCCTCCGTCCGTGGTCTGCTTGATGGAGGTAGCGGCCTCGCCATCACTGCCGCCGTAGGCCTTCTGCCATTGGACTTTGCCAGAGGCGTCCAGCTTCAGAACCCAGACATCAACGTTGCCCGCGCCGAAGGAACGTGTCCATCCCGCTACCACAAAACCGTCGTCTGTGGTCTGCTGGATGGCAGGGGTGCCATCCGCATCAGCACCGCCGTAGGTCTTCTGCCACTCGACGTTCCCCGAGGCGTCCAGCTTCAGAACCCAGGCATCATACTGGCCCGCGCCGAAAGAACCTGTCCGTCCCGCCACGGCGAATCCGCCGTCCGAGGTCTGAACAACAGATAAAGGAATGTACTGGCGCCCTGCTCGACGACGCCGGTCGCCTTCATCGCCACCACCATAGATCTTCTGCCACTGAACATCACCCAAAGCATCTAACTTTAAAATCCATACATTATAATCTCTCTTACCGAAGGAACCCGTAATTCCTCCCACAACAAAGCCGCCGCCCGAGGTCTGTTGGGCGGAATGTGCATAATCGGAGCTCGAGCCCCCATAGGTCTTTTGCCATTCGATACTCCCCGAGGCGTCCAGCTTCAGAATCCACGCATCAGAACTGGCCGTAAGGCACTTCGTACATCCCGCCACGACGAAGCCGCCGTCTGAGGTTTGCTGGATGGAACTGGCTACACCACCGGAGTAGACCTTTTGCCACGTGATGTTGCCCGAGGCGTCCAGCTTCAGAACCCACGCATCAGAACTGTCCGTAAAGCACTTCGTACATCCCGCCACGACGAAGCTGCCGTCCGTGGTCTGCTGGATGAAGTAGGCTTCGTCACAGGAACCGCCGCCGTAGGCCTTCTCCCACTGGACGTTTCCCGAAGCGTCCAACTTCAGCACCCAGAAATCGTCGTCGCCCGCGCCGAAGGACTCCGTAAATCCCGCGACGACGTAGCCGCCGTCCGTGGTCTGCTCGATGGATCGGGTGAAATCTTCCAAAATGTCGCCGTACAGCCGCGCCCAGGTCGCCTGCGCGAAGGTGGAGGGATGCAAAAGCGCGAGAAGAGCTCCCGCGAGGAAAGCGATTCGAAGTGATTTTATCACGGTTTTTCTCTTTGGGTTGAAGCAAAAGGACAAACCATCGCTTTCGTGCCATGGTCGTCTCCTACACATATTATGTGCCTTCTCGTCCGAAAGTCAAACGCCTGGGGCCAGCGGCATAAAACGACAACCACTTCCTCAAGAGCGACAGCGCGTCTTTCGAGCCATAGCGCCCGCCTGACGAGGGGAGGCTGCTCCGGCAACGCGGGAGCTTGCCCCCCCGCGGAAGTCTGTTACCATGCCTTCTCCTTGAAAACGATTCCGGGAAGTTAAGAAGTTAATAAGAGATGCTTTCCTATCTTAGTCCGCACTGGCTGGGGCTTACGCTTACCGCGTTGGTTCTCTACGGGCTGGCGCAGGGATTCATGCGGCTGTACATCGAGGACGTGCCGCCCGCCCGCTTCTGCCTGTACGCTCTGGCGACCGATGCGGTGGTGAACATAAGCTTTATTCTGTACCAGCACCTGGCTCACACCGAGCCATGGCCTTTCGCTCCCTAGGGGCGGCCTTTCTTGTTCTTCGCGCTGCTGTCGGGGCTGCTGGGCGGGACGTCGTCGATCCTCTATTTCGAGTCCGTCGCGGGCGGCCCCATCAGCATCGTCGGCACGGTGTCCGCCACCTATCCGGCCTGGACCGCCGTGATTGCCCGCTTATTTCTGGCGGAGCATCTGTCCCCTCTCCAATACGTGGGGGTCGTGGTCGTGATCCTCGGGTGCATGGGCGTTGCGTACGAGCCCTCCGACAAGTCCGACGCGGGCGAGAAGACCACGAACCGGCTGTGGTTTCTGCAGGCCAACCTTGCCGCGGCGGGATGGGGGGTCTCGGGGGTGGTGACGGACCACGCCTACGAGCTGCCCAACGCGAGCGAGGCCAACCTCGTTCTGTTCGCCTTCCTAGGCGGAGTGCTCACCCTGGGGCCGTACGGCCTGCTCCGGAGCCGCGGGAGAAAATTTTCTCAAAGAGAGTTTACCCGGGGCGCCCTGCCAATGGCGATGTTCACCGTCGGCAACCTGCTGCTCACGTTCGCCTTCCGCCACGGCGACGCCACGCTCGTTCAGACCCTGTCGTCCCCCTACCCGGCGATCACGCTGGTGTTCGCCTTCATCATCCTCAAGGAGAGGCCCACGTTCTTGCAGTGGGTGTGCATCGTGTTGATCCTGGTGGGCATGGTTTTATGCCCCGGGGTGGCGTAGGGAAGAGTTTTCTCTATTCAGGAGCCGATCCAGCGCTTCGTGAGCGGACCATAGGCGTCCACGCGGCGGTCGCGCAGGAGCGGCCAGAGGCGCCGGACCTGTTCGAGATACTCGAGGTTGCACTCGGCCACGAGCACTTCCTCGCCGTCTCCCGCCTCGGCGAGCATCTCCCCCAGCGGCCCGGCCACGAACGAGCGGCCCCAGAACTTGATGCCCTCGTCTTTTGGTGCGTTCGCGTTCGCGCTCTTCTCGTACCCGACCCGGTTGAGCACGGCCACGTAGCAGCCGTTCGCGACGGCGTGGCCGCGCTGCACCGTCTGCCACGCATCGAAGTAATGGCGGTCGCTCATCTCAAATTCCGGTTCCGGCTTTTTCCGCTGGGTGGTGTAGGCTATGACCGGATCGGGTGTCGTGTAGCCGATAGCCGTCGGATAGAAGATCACCTGCGCGCCCGTGAGCGCCGTCAGCCGCGCGGCTTCCGGGAACCACTGGTCCCAGCAGACGAGCACGCCGATGCAGCCGTGGCGCGTCCGGAACGAGCGGAACCCCGTGTCGCCCGGAGCGAAGTAGTACTTTTCGTAATAGAGAGGGTCGTCGGGAATGTGCATCTTGCGGTAGACGCCGAGCAGCTTGCCGTCGGCATCGATGACCGCGGTGGTGTTGTGGAAGACGCCCGGCGCGCGGCGCTCGAAGAGCGGCACGACGAGGACACAATTGAGCTCGGCCGCAAGCGGAGATAATTTCTCGGTCGTCGGGCCCGGAATCGGCTCGGCCAGGTCGAAGCGCTCGGCGTCCTCGGTCTGGCCGGGGTACTGCATGCCGAACAGCTCCTGCAGGCAGATCACCCGCGCACCGCGGCCGGCCGCCTCCCGGACGCCGCGCACGGCCCGCTCGACGTTGGCCTCGGGCTCCTCGGTGCAGGTCATCTGTACCAGGCCGACGGTCAGTGTCGTCGCATCCGTGGAATCTTTCATGGTTCTCTAACCTCCGTCAGCGAATTCCGAATTCGTTGCGAGTGTAGCACGCCCGCTCGGAGGCCGTCAAACATCTCACGGTTCGATGTTCGACGGCGCGGGACGGCAGCTTGAGATGTGCGGCGAGGTAAGATACCATACGCTTTTTGACCAAGTGAAGCTATCGTAAGAGGAGAATGAACACCATGAAAAAAGATAGCCCGTTGACCCACCACGGTAGTGGATTCGACACATTGCTCCGGCTGCGCGTCACGCGCAGGCGCTTCCTGGCCGGTGCGGGCGTCGGGGCCGCGGGACTTCTTCTTCCGGGATGCGCGAGGAAGCCGACTCAGGCCGAGCAGGCCGGGCGTGCGTCCGCCCAGGCCGCCGTCCGTGCGCCGGCGGAGTGGGAGCCCCACGAGCGCTGCCTGATGAGCTGGCCCCACCGCAAGGACATGTGGGAGGACATGCTGGAGGTGGTGCAACAGGAGTATGCCGCCGTGGCGAAGGCCGTCACACAGTTCGAGCCGGTGCTCATGATCGCCAACTCGGGTAGCGGCGCCGAGGCGCAGCGGCAATGCGGGGAAAACGTCGAGGTGGTGGAGTTTCCCATCGACGACGCGTGGATGCGCGACAACGGGCCCATCTTCGTCGTCGAGGAGGAGCGGCTGGTCGGCCTCGACTTCCGGTTCAACGCCTGGGGTAAAAAGTTTCCCCCCTGGGATAAGGACGACGCTTTGCCGGAGCCTCTCTGCGAGTACCTCGAGGTGGAGCGGCGCCCAGTGGACATGGTGCTGGAGGGCGGCGCCATCACCATGGACGGCCAAGGCACGCTGATTACGACCGAGCAGTGTCTCCTGAACCCCAACCGCAATCCGGACATGTCGCGGTCGGAGATCGAGGCCGTCCTGCGCGAGAGCCTCGGGGTCAAAAAAATCATCTGGCTGCCGGGGATAGTGGAGGACGATCTCACCGACGGGCACGTGGACGGCATGGCGGCGTTCCTTGCTCCCGCCAAGATCATGGTCGAAACGGCCCTGCCGAGCGATAAAGGCAGCTCGTGGTATGCCGCCGTATCGGAAAACCGCGTCGTGCTCGAAGCGGCCACCGACGCCCAGGGGCGAAAGTTCGAGATCGTGGATGCACCGCCGGCTCCGGCCCTTAACGTCGCCGGCGATGAGATCTACCTCGGCTACATTAACTTCTACCAGGCCAACCAGGGGGGAGTCGTGGTTCCGCTCGGCGGAGTGAGCGAGGACGACGAGGCCTTGACCCACCTGAGGAAGGTTCTTCCGGACCGGCAGGTCGTGGGCGTTCCGACACCCACCGTGGGCTGGGGCGGGGGCGGAGTCCATTGCATCACCCAGCAGATGCCCGCGCTGCCGTCCTAAAAGGTTTCAGGTACTTGAGACTTGAGACTCGAGACTTGAAACCTGAAACTATCGTAAAAAGGAGAACGAACATCATGAGCAAATCCTCCGTTCGCGCGCCAGCTGAGTGGGAGCCCCACGCGCGCTGCCTGATGAGCTGGCCTTGCCAGAAGCATGATCTGTGGGAAGGCGAGAGGTTTAAGCCTGCGCAAGAGGAGTACGCCGCCGTCGCAAGAGCGATCGCGCAATTCGAGCTCGTCCTCATGGTCGCCGATCCCGGAAGCGGCGAGGACGCAAAGCGGCAGTGTGGTGACAGCGTCGAGGTCGTGGAGTTTCCCATTGACGACTCGTGGATGCGCGACAACGGGCCCATCTTCGTTCTCGAAGATGGGAAGAAGGTCGTCGGCCGCAATTTCCGCTTCAATGCATGGGGCGAGAAATTTTACTCCTGGGACAAGGACGACGCCCTGCCCCCGATTCTCTGCGATTACCTGAAAGTCGAATGCCGCCCCGTCGACATGATACTGGAAGGCGGCTCCATCCTTACGGACGGCCAGGACACGCTGATTACGACGAGGCAGTGCCTGCTCCATCCCAGCCGCAATCCGGACATGTCCCAGTCGGAGATCGAGGCCAAGCTGAAAGAGAGCCTCGGCGTCAGGAAAATCATCTGGCTCCCGTGGGGGCTCGACTGGGGTACCGACGGGCACGTGGACTGCGTGGTGTCGTACCTGGCACCGGGGAAGGTGCTCGCCCAGACGGCGCCGCCTGGCACGCAGGAGGACAAGTGGCTGAAGAAAAACCTCGCCGTGCTCGAATCGGCCACCGACGCCGAGGGACGGAAGCTCCAGGTTCTGAAGACGCCTCCCATCATGCCGGAGATCCCGCGCCCCGCCCAGGACGGAGATGACGAGCTCGTCGCCTTCCCTTACGCCAACCTCTATCATGCAAACGGAGGGGCGGTGGTTCCGCTCGCGGGCGTGCCCGAGAGCGACGAGCAGGTCATGGCCAGTGTGAGAAAAATTATCACTGACCGGAAAGTGGTCGGCGTTCCCATACCGACCGTGCACTGGGGCGGCGGCGGCATCCACTGCATCACACAGCAGATGCCGGCTGCGCCGTCCTAAAAGGAAAGCGAACCCAATGAAAAAATCTACTGTTCGCTGGCCGGCGGAATGGGAGCCCCATTCGCGCTGCCTGATGACGTGGCCCCACCGCGAGGACGTGTGGGGCGACAGGAGCCTGAAGGTGGTACAGGGGGATTATGCCGCCGTCGCGAAAACCATCGCGCGCTTCGAGCCGCTTCTCATGGTGGCCAATCCCGGAAGCGGCAAGGACGCGAAGCGCCAGTGCGGGGAAAACGTCGAGGTGGTGGAGTTTCCCGTGGACCAGGCGTGGATGCGCGACAACGGGCCGATTTTCGTTTTCGAGGACAAGCGGCTTATCGGCCTCAACTTCCGGTTCAACGGCTGGGGCGCGAAGTACCCCCCCTGGGAGAACGACGACGCCCTGCCCGTACCTCTATGCAAACATCTGAACGTCGAGTGCCGCTCCGTCGACATGGTGATGGAGGCCGGCGGCATCATCACGGACGGCGAGGGCACGCTCATTACGACCGAGCAGTGCCTGCTTAATCCCAATCGCAACCCGAAGATGTCCCGCTCGGATATCGAAGCGGTTCTACGGGAACGCCTCGGCGTTAAAAAAATCATCTGGCTCCCCTGGGGTCTGCACGACGACACCACCGACGGGCACGTGGCCTGCGTGGTGTATTTCGCGGCGCCCGCCAAGATTCTCGTCCAGACGGCCCCGCCGGACACCGTCGACGGGCCGCGCCTTCGGGAGAACTGGAAAATACTGGAGGCGGCCACCGACGCCCGTGGACGGAAGTTCGAGATGATAGAGATGCCGCTCCTTCCATCCCTTACCGACCCAGGACCGATAGGCATACACACCTACCTCAACGTGTACAGCCCGAACGGCGCGGTGGTGGTGCCGCTGGCCGACGTGCCGGAGGACGAGGAGGCGTTGGACCGCCTGAGAAAAGTTTTTCCGGACCGGGAGGTTGTGGGCGTCCCCCTTACGAACATAGCCTATGGCGGGGGCGAGGTCGACTGCATCACCCAGCCGATGCCGGCGGTGCCGACTTAAAACGAGCGTCATGAAACAACCCGTGGTTCGCACCCCGGCGGAGTGGGAGCCCCATGCGCGCTGCCTGATGAGCTGGCCCCACCGCGAGGACATGTGGGCCGAGAGGCTGAAGGCGGTGCAGGAGGAGTACGCCGCCGTGGCGAAAACCATCGCGCAATTCGAGCCGGTTTTGATGGTGGCCGATCCCGGAAGCGGCGAGGACGCGAGGCGCCAGTGCGGGAAAAACGTTGAGGTGGTGGGGCTTCCCGTTGACGACTCGTGGCTGCGCGACAACGGGCCCATCTTCGTTCTCGAAGACCGGAAGAAGGTCGTCGGCCGCAATTTCCGCTTCAACGCATGGGGCGAGAGGTTCCACCCCTGGGACAAAGACGACGCCCTGCCTGATATTCTCTGCGACCATTTGAACGTCGAATGCCGCCCCGTCGACATGATATTGGAAGGCGGCTCCATCTACACGGACGGCGAGGGCACGCTGATCACGACCAAGCAGTGTCTGCTTTGCCCCAATCGCAACCCGACCATGTCCCAGCCGGAGATCGAGGCCGCGCTGCAAGAGAGCCTCGGAGTCCGCAAGATTATCTGGCTCCCCTGGGGTTTTCACGATTCCCAGACCGACGGGCACGTGGACGGCGTGGCGGCGTACCTGGCGCCCGCCAAGGTCATGCTCCAGTCGTCCCCGCCGGGCACGCCGGACGAGTCCCGCTTCAAGGAGAACCGCGCTGTGCTTGAAGCGGCCACCGACGCCCGGGGGCGCAAGTTTCAGATCGTGGACATGCCGTTTCTTCCGGACGTCGACGTCGGCGGCGACGTCGGCGTGATGCACCACATCTACGCCAACTTCTACCTCCCGAACGGGGGCGTGGTGGTGCCGCTGGCCGGGGCGCCGGAGGACGACGAGGCCATGGCCCTTTTGAGAAAAAATTTTCCGGACCGGAAGGTAGTGGGCCTTCCCGTCCCCAACGTGCGCTCGGGCGGGGGCGCAATCCATTGCATCACGCAGCAGATGCCGGCGGAGCCGGCTCAGAAAGGAGATTGAACATCATGAAAGAATCCACCGTTCGCGCACCGGCGGAGTGGGAGCCCCATGAGCGCTGCCTGATGAGCTGGCCTTGCCGGAAAGACTTGTGGGGCGAGAAGTTGAAGGCGGCGCAGGAGGAGTACGCCGTCGTTGCGAAGGCCATCGCGCAGTTCGAGCCGGTGCTCATGGTCGCCAATCCCGGAAGCGGCGAGGACGCGAGGCGGCAGTGCGGAAAAAACATCGAGGTCGTGGAGTTTCCCATTGACGATTCGTGGATGCGCGATAACGGGCCCATCTTCGTTCTCGAAGACCACAAGATTGTCGGCCGCAATTTTCACTTCAACTCATGGGGCGAGAAATTCGCCCCGTGGGACAAGGACGACGCCCTGCCGCCGCTTCTTTGTGACCATCTGAACGTCGGGTGCCGCCCAGTCGACATGGTGCTGGAGGGCGGCGGCATCGTCACGGACGGCCAGGGCACGCTGATTACGACCGAGTCGTGTCTCCTTAATCCAAACCGCAATCCAGACATGTCACGGTCGGAGATCGGGGCCGTGCTGAAAGAGAGCCTCGGCATCCGCAAAGTCATCTGGCTCCCCGGGGGGCTCGACTGGGGAACCGACGGGCACGTGGACGGCGTGGTGGCGTACCTGGCGCCCGCCAAGGTTCTGTTCGAGTGGGCGCCGCCGGACACGGAAGAGGGAAGGTGCTTCAGGGAAAACCGCAAGGCGCTCGAAGCGGCCACCGACGCCGAGGGAAGAAATTTCGAAATTTTCGAGACGCCGCCCATAAATGCGCCGGAAGTTCCGTACTTCGCCCCCGGCGGGAGCGACGAGTACGGCCTCTTCTTCTACATCAACTTCTACCTTGCAAACGGGGGAGTCGTGGTGCCGGTCGCCGGAGTGCCGGCGGAGGATGAGAAGGTTTTGGCCTGTTTGAGAAAACTTTTCCCAGAGCGGCGGGTCGTGGGTGTCCCCGCACTAACCGTGGAGTGGGGCGGGGGTGCAATCCATTGCATCACGCAGCAGGTGCCGAAGACGGTTCCTCGGTGAGTCCTTAGAGCAGGAAGGGGAGGGTTGGGAAGATACGGCGACGACGGAAACTACGGCTTCCGCGCCGCGTCCGCGTCGCCGTGCCACAAACCCTCCCGGCTCACGAAGGAGTGCCTATGCTCCCAGGCGGGCAGCGTTTCGGGGAAATCCTCCCGGGAATGGGCGCCGCGGCTTTCCTCGCGCGCCAGTGCGCAGCGCGCCATCAAGAGCACGTCGAGCGCGATGTTTTGGACCTCGCCCGCCCACTGCTCCGCGAAGCGGCCTTCAAGAGTCGGTAGCACGCGCTCCATGTGCTCGACGGCGCTTTGAAGCGTGCGCTGGCTACGGGAAATCCCTATTTTTTCCCACGAGAGCGTCAGGATGTCGCGCTTCACTTCGGGCTGGATGTAATGCTCCTTGAACTCCGGCAGGGCGCCCGAGGCGCGCTTTAGCCGGGGCGAGTCCTCCCGCATGGCCTGCGCCACGCGCGCGCCGTAGACGAGCCCTTCGAGAAGGGAGTTGCTCGCCAGGCGGTTGGCCCCGTGGACGCCCGTGGACGCCGCCTCCCCGGCCGCGTAGAGATTCTCGACCGTCGTCCGCCCCCAGAGGTCCGTCCAGACGCCCCCCATAAAATAATGGGCCGCCGGAAGCACCGGCGCGCGCGCCTTGGTGATGTCGACGCTGCAGGAAAGGCATGTCTCGTACACGTTCGGGAAGCGCTTTTTAACAAACGCCGCGCCCAGGTGCGTCATGTCCAGGTAGACGCACGGGTGGTGCGTGAGGTTCGCCTCGAGGAGGATCGAGCGCGAGACCACGTCGCGCGGCGCGAGGTCGCCCAGATCGTGGTATTTTTTCATGAACGGCTCGCCGCGCACGTTCATAAGGCGGCCGCCCTCGCCGCGCAGGGCTTCGGTCAGGAGGAAGCGCGGCGCTCCCGTCTGGTAGAGCACCGTGGGATGGAACTGAAAGAACTCCAGGTCCATCAGCGCTGCTTCGGCGCGGTAGGCTATGGCCGGGCCGTCGCCGGTCGCAACCGGCGGGTTGGTCGTCTCGAGGAAGACGCGTCCCGCGCCACCCGTGGCGAGGAGCGTCGCGCGGGCCTCGACGACGAGGCGCTTTCCCTCCGCCGTCAAGAGCTCGGCCCCTGTGCACGCGCCGTCCTCGACCAAAAGGTCGAGCGCGAAAGTATTGTCAAGGACTTGGACGTTCTGGCACCCTTCGGCCCTGCGCTTCAGGATGCGCATCACCTCGCGCCCCGTCGAGTCGCCCCCCGCGTGGAGGACGCGCCTCGCGCTGTGGGCGCCCTCGCGCGAAAAGTGCAGCGTTCCGCCCTTCTTGTCGAACGCCGCGCCCCACGCAATGAGCTCTTCGATGTAGCGCGGGCCTTCCTCGGTCAAAACACGGACGGCCCCGGCGTTGCACAGGCCCGCGCCCGCGCCCAGCGTGTCTTCGTAGTGGAGCGACACGGTGTCCTCGTCCGACAGGACGACGGCGACGCCGCCCTGCGCGTGCTCGGTGTTCGAGTCGGAAATTTTTCCCTTCGTGGCGACGAGGACTTTTTCCGACCCCGCCTCGCCGAGAGCCGCCACCGCCCGTAGGCCCGCGACGCCCGTGCCCAAGACAAGAAAATCGGTTTGAATCCGCTCGATGGGAAGACTCATTTCTTTCCCTATGGAACAATTGTAGCAGAATGCTCCGGACCGTGCCCGGTTTCGACTTTTCCGGCGGTTTCGTGTATCTTGTTTCCTTCGCGGACGCGCCGCGCGCCCGACAAAGAAGAAAACACTTACCCGCTATGGCCTTCGACACCGAGTCCTATCTCCGCGAGCAAAAAGCCATCGTCGACAAGACGCTCGACGAGTTCCTGCCGCCCGAGGACACCATGCCCAAGGTGATTCATCGCGCCATGCGCTACAGCGTTTTTGCGGGCGGCAAACGCATCCGCCCCATCCTAGCCATGGCGGCGGCCAAGGCCGTCGGGGGCAAGGAGGAGGTGCTTCTTCGGCCCGCGTGCGCGCTCGAATGCATCCATACCTACTCGCTCATCCACGACGACCTGCCCGCGCTCGACGACGACGACCTCCGCCGCGGCAAGCCCTCGTGCCACAAGCAGTTCGGCGAGGCGAACGCCATCCTGGCCGGAAGCGCCCTCTTGACGCTCGCGTTTCAGATTCTTTCCGCCTACCCTCCGGGCAAGGAGCACGCCGCCGCCCGCGCGCGCGCAGTCGAGGAAATTTCCAGGGCCATCGGCGCCGCCGGCATGATCGCGGGACAGGCGGTGGATCTCGAAATGCAGGACCGCGAGTTCACGGAGGAGGAAATTCTTTACATCCACCTTCACAAGACCGGCGCCCTTATCGCCGTCTCGCTCAAGCTGGGCGGCATCCTCTCGGGAGCGGAGGAAGAGGCCCTCGCGGCGCTCGAAGAGACGGGGAAAAAGCTCGGCCTCTGCTTCCAGATAGTGGACGACGTTTTGAACGTCGAGGGCGACGCGCGCGCCCTCGGAAAGGCCACGGGCTCGGACGCCTCGGCACGGAAAGCCACCTACCCGGCGCTCTTCGGCATTCCCCAGTCCCAAAAGCGGGCCAAGGCGCTCACGGACGAAGCGCTCGACGCCATGAAGGACTGGGGCGAGGACGCCGAGCCTCTCCGGGGACTGGCGCGCTACCTTCTCGCGCGCTCGTCGTAGGCGGGCTGCGGTAACCCCCCCTTTAAACAAAAGAGCCCCTTGCGGGGCTCCTTCGTTTGAAAGGTTGCCGTGACTCAGGCGACCTTCACGTCGACGACCTTGGGCTTGGCCTCGGGCTTTTTGGGAAGGCTCACCCGAAGGACGCCGTCCTTGTGCTTCGCGGAAATCTTTTCCGCGTCCACGGTGTCCGGGAGTGCGAACGAGCGCGTAAACGCCCCGTAGGCGCGCTCGACGCGGTGGTAGTTCTCCTCTTTCGTTTCCTTGGAGAGCTTCCGCTCGCCCTTGAGGGTGAGCACGCCGTCCTCCACGTTCACCTTGATGTCGCCTTTCTCCAGGCCGGGCAGCTCGGCCTCGACGACGAGCTCGCCGTCACCTTCGTAGATGTCCACGGCCGGAGCCCACGCGCCCCGGAAGACGTCGCTTCCGTCGAGCGAGCAGGGGACGGTGCCCTCAAAGATCCGGTCCATCCGGTCCTTGAGCGTCTGCAGGCCGCGAAACGGGTCGAATCGCACGAGTGTGTTCATGGTTGTTACCTCCGTTCTTCAGCGATTTTTTGGTTGATGTCTTATCGTTGGCGTTGCGAAACGTCAATTCCTTTCCGTCGCAGCCCACCTCGACGGCGCCTTCCTTGAGAGTGCCTTCGAGGAGGCGCTGAGCCAGCGGGTCCTGCACCGAGCGCTTGATGGCGCGCGCGAGCGGGCGCGCCCCGTACTTCGGGTCGTAGCCGCGCTCGGCGAGGAATTTCCTCGCGCCGTCGCTGAGGCGCAGGCGGAGCTTTCCCTCCGAAACCTGGCGCTCCCAGCGCCGGATTTGAATGTCCACAATCTTCAAGAGGTCCTCGCGCTCCAGCGAGCGGAAGATGAGCGTCTCGTCGATGCGGTTCAGGAACTCGGGCCGGAACGATTGGCGGAGCGCCTCGTTGATGCGGCGTTCGAGCTCGGCCCGGCCGCCGGAGGGTTTTTTTCCGACCAGGCCGACCCGGTGCTCCTCGATCAGGCGGTTTCCCACGTTCGAGGTCATGACGATGATCGCGTTCCGGAAATCCACCGTCCGGCCCTTGCCGTCCGTGAGGCGGCCGTCGTCCAGCACTTGGAGCAGCACGTTGAACACTTCTGGGTGCGCCTTCTCGACCTCGCCGAGCAGGACGACGCTGTAGGGGCGGCGGCGCACGGCCTCCGTGAGCTGGCCGCCTTCCTCGTAGCCCACGTAGCCGGGCGGGGCGCCGATCATGCGCGCCACGGAGTGCTTTTCCATGTACTCGCTCATGTCGAGGCGCACCACGCTGGCCTCGTCGTCGAAGAGGAACTCGGCCGTCGCGCGCGCGAGCTCGGTCTTGCCGACGCCCGTGGGCCCGAGGAACAGGAACGTTCCGATGGGCTGGTTCGGGTTTTGCAGCCCGGCGCGCGAGCGGCGCACGGCGCGGGCGACGGCCGCCACCGCCTCGTCCTGCGCCACGACGCGCTCGCGCAGGCGGTCCTCCATGCGGAGGAGTTTTTCTTTCTCGCTCTCAAGCATCCGCGAGACGGGAATGCCCGTCCACTTCGAGACCACGGCGGCGATTTCCTCCTCGCCCACTTCCTCGCGAAGCACGGGGTTTTCCCCCTGGGCTTCGACAAGGGCGGCGTGGCGCCGCTCGAGCTCCGCTTCGAGCTCCCGGAGGCGCCCGTAGCGAATCTCGGCCGCCCGGTTCAGGTCCGCCTCGCGCTCGGCGCGCTGAAGCTCCACCTTGGCGGCGTCCATCTGTTCATTAATCTCGCGCACCTTTTGGATGGCCTCTTTCTCCGCGCTCCAGCGGGCGCGCAGCGATTTCGCCCGCTCTTCAAGGTTAGCCAATTCGCGCTTGAGCTCTTTGAGGCGTTCTTTCGAATCCTTGTCGGTTTCCTTCTGAAGCGCCTTGCGCTCGATTTGAAGCTGCATGATGCGGCGCTCGAGCGTGTCGAGCTCGGCGGGGCGCGAGTCGATAGCCATCTTGACGTGCGAGGCGGCCTCGTCCACGAGGTCGATGGCCTTGTCGGGCAGGAAGCGGTCGGCGATGTAGCGCGCCGAAAGCCGCGCCGCCTCGACGAGGGCCGCGTCCTTGATGCGCACGCCGTGGTGGAGCTCGTAGCGCTCCTTGAGGCCGCGCAGGATGCTCACGGCGTCCTCGACCGAAGGCTCGGCCACGAAGACGGGCTGGAAGCGGCGCTCAAGCGCGGCGTCCTTCTCGATATGTTTGCGGTACTCCGAGAGCGTCGTCGCGCCGATGCAGTGCAGGGCGCCGCGCGCAAGCGCCGGCTTCAGCATGTTCGATGCGTCCATCGCGCCCTCCGCGGCGCCCGCGCCCACGACGGTGTGGAGCTCGTCCACGAACAAAACGATGCGGCCGTTCGATTTTTCAATTTCCTTGAGCACGGCCTTGAGCCGGTCCTCGAACTCGCCGCGGTATTTCGTGCCCGCGATCATCGCGCCCAGATCGAGGGCCAGCACGTCGCGGTCGAGAAGGGACTCGGGCACGTCGCGGCTTGCGATGCGCTGCGCGAGGCCCTCCACGATGGCGGTCTTGCCGACGCCCGGCTCGCCGATGAGCACGGGGTTGTTCTTCGTGCGGCGTGCGAGCACCTGAATGATGCGGCGAATCTCTTCCTCGCGCCCGATCACCGGGTCGAGCTTGCCGCGGCGCGCCTCGTCCGCAAGATTGCGCGTGTAGCGCCGAAGCGCCTGCATCTTGTCCTCGGGATTTTGGTCCTCGACGCGCTGCGTGCCGCGCACCGATTCGAGCGCCTTCATGACGGCCTCGCGCGAGACACCCGCTTTCGAAAGCTCCTTCGCGGCGCCCTCCCCGTCGCGTTCCCCGAGGAGAGCCAAGAGAAGGTGCTCGGTGGAAACATAAGTGTCACCGAGTTTTTCGGCTCCGTGTTCGGCGCTTTCGATAACACGGACAAGGGCAGGCGAGGCGCCCATCGCGGAAGCTCCCTGCACGGAAGGGAGATTTTCCAGCTCGCGCTCCATGGCCTGCGCGAGCTGTTCGGGCCGCGCCCCCACTTTTTGCAAAACGGCGGGAACGATGCCTTCTTCCTGGGTGAGCAGCGCCTTGAGGAGATGCTCCGGGCGCACCTCGGGATGGCGTGCGCTTGAAGCAAGTCGCTGCGCCCCCGCAAGGGCCTCCTGAGCCTTAATCGTGAAGCGTTCCAAGTTCATAGAGATACCTTGTTCCTTTCTTGGTTATCCACTGTAATTATAATACATTAGTGTTTATTTGTCAAGTAATTTTAGTGTGTTTTTATAAGGATTGTAATTGCTTGAAAATAAAAGGTTTTTTGCTGTTTATGTTGGGGGGAGCACCCAAATCAAGCGAAAAATCTTTTGCAGAAGCCTCAAAAACCAGCCGTTTGGAGGCTTAAATTTTTCCTTGAATTTTTCGGTTTTTTTTGTGGCGGAAATGCCGTCCTAACACTATAATAGTGTCGGGTGGTGAACCCAAATGGCTATAGCAATTCAACGAATTCGCAGGCGTGCAGAAGTGAAGGACATCGTCCGGATGTTTCGTCACTTTAATCGCCTGCACTTCCGGAGTGCGATTCCCCTGCCGCGCATTGTTCTGAGCCGCCGCCTGAAGCGCGCCGGCCAAGTGCTTTACCGCCGATGGCGGATGGAAATTTCCATCCCCTACCATGACCGCTACGGATGGGGGCGTGAGCTCGAGCGCACCTTGAAGCACGAGATGATCCATCTTTTCCTTTACCGCAAGGGACGCGACCCTTCGCACACGGAAGAATTCCGGGCGTGGTGCAAGCAGATAGGCGCCTTTTTTTATTGCAAGGACTACAGCTCTCCTGACCGCTACGTCTATCGCTGCCCGAACGGCCACCGCGTCCGCACGAAACGCCGCCTCTCCTCGGTTTCCTGCGCCCGCTGCGACCCGGAGCGCTACAACCCGCGCTTCCGCCTCGCCCTGGTGCGCGTCCTTCGCCCGCCCGTCCGGCGCGCCGCTTAATATTTAGGAAACCGGAACTGGCCCCGACATTATCAAGGTAAGCCGCCAGCATGAGTCGTAAGCAAGAAGTCGTCGGCTGGCAGACGCTGGGGGGAAAGCGAACGGCTAAACGTTGAACTCAACCTCGGTTTATGATATTCTCGCATTTTGCGAGATTCGTATACGAGATTCATTAAGGAAAACCATTCGGAGCCATGTTAAAGCTTAGGTTAAAACGCACCGGGACGAAGAAGCGTCCCGCGTATCGTGTGGTGGTGGTCGAAGCCCGGAGCAAGCGGGACGGCCGTTCGGTCGAAGAGGTTGGATTCTACAACCCTCGCACGAACCCGCCGACGATTCACCTCCAGATGGAACGCATTGAGCACTGGCTCGGGTGCGGTGCCCGGACCTCGGACACGGTGCGCGGCCTCATCGCCAACGTGCGAAACCGGGCGCGCATTCCCGTGACCGAGTCCATGGTGATGGATGAATCTTCCTTCGAAGAAACGAGCGCTTCGGACTCGCCCCTACACGCCGAGGATTTGCCCGACAGCTCCCCGGCCGCGCCGGCCGTAGAGCCCGACATAGGAGCCGAAAGTCCCGGCCCGGGGGCTGGCGAGTCCGCCGACAAATCGGAGGCGCCCTCCTCCTCGCCGGAAGAGGCGCCCGCGCCGGAAAGTTTGGAACCAACCACGCAAGAGGAAAAGCCCGCAGACCCGACGGAGTGAACGCAACGCTATGAAGGATATCGTGGAGCAGATCGCGAAGGCGCTTGTGGATCAGCCGGACACGGTGGAGGTGCGCGAAATCGAGGGCGAGCAGACCACCGTCTACGAGCTGCGTGTTGCCAAAGAAGACCTCGGCAAGGTAATCGGCAAGAGCGGCCGGACGGCCAAAGCCCTGCGGACGATTTTATCGGCCGCCGGCATGAAGCTGAACAAGCGCTACGTGCTTGAAATCTTGGAATAACCCCCGGTCGGCGCCCCGAGCTTTTACTTCAAGACAAGGAAAAAAACCAAAACCATGCGGTGTGACTTTGTAACCATTTTCCCGGGATTTTACGACGGGATCCTTCGGGAAGGCCTCGTCGCCAAGGCCATCGCGGGGGGCCTTGTGGACGTGGGCGTGCACAACCTTCGCGACTGGGCGCTCGACCCGCACGCAAGCGTGGACGACGCTCCCTACGGCGGCGGAGCGGGCATGGTGTTTAAAGCCGAGCCTTTCTTCCGCGCCGTGCGCAGCTTGGCGCAAAAGAGCCAAAGCCCGCCCTCGGTGGTGCTTCCCTCGGCGCAGGGCGTGCCGTTTTGCCAGGCGCTCGCCGAGGAGCTTTCCAAGAAGCGCCACCTCGTGTTCCTCTGCCCGCGCTACAAGGGAGTGGATGAGCGCGTCGTAGAGGCGCTCGTGGATTACGAAATTTCCCTCGGCGACTACGTAATTCAAAGCGGCGACGCGGCCGCATGGGCCGTCTTCGAGGCGACCGTGCGCCTGGTTCCCGGCGTCGTGGGCGACGAGGAATCCGTCGAGACCGATTCCTTCTTCAAGGACGCCCTCCTCGAGGGGCCGCAGTACACCCGCCCGCGCGAGGTGGAGGGCCGGTGCGTGCCCGACGTCTTGCTCTCGGGCGACCACGAGGCCGTCGCCGCGTGGCGCAAACGCAAGGCCGTCGAGAAAACGCTCAAGCGGCGTCCGGAGCTTCTGGAAAAAACGCGGAATGCCGGGCTTCGCGAGCTGGCCGAGGAGGTGGGTAAGGATTTAAAGAAGAGCCGCCGCGAAAACCTCTCTTACGCGCCGGCGGTGAAACGGGTACATTCCCAGTAGAGGAAGCCAGGTTATGGACGACATCATTCAAGGCGTCGAATCAGGGTTCCGTAAAGAAACCGTGGCCCCCTTCGTGCCGGGCGACACGGTGCAGGTGCACCTGCGCATCAAGGAAGGGGAGCGCCAGCGCACGCAGGTCTTCGAGGGCGTCGTGGTGGCGCGCCGGGGGAGCGGCCTGAGCGAAACCCTGACGGTACGCAAGCGCTCGTTCGGCGTCGGCGTTGAGAAAGTCTTCCCAGTGCACGCGCCCACGGTGGAGGAGATCCGGGTCGTGCGGCGCGGGCGCGTCCGACGCGCAAAGCTCTACTACCTGCGCGAGAAAATCGGCAAGGCCGCGCGCATCGCCGGGCTCGCGGGACTGGAAGAGCCCACGGCAGCCGACCCTGCAGGCGAAGCGGCGGTGGAAGCGGCACCGGAAGCAGCATCGGAGGCGGCACCTGATGAAGCCGCTCAGGAAAAAACTTCCGAAGATTCCGCCCCTGCCGCGCCTCAAGCGGCGGAAGACGCACCGACCGAAGAGATTCCCCCTCCAAGCAAGCCAACCTAGGGGCACGCTCCGGCGCGGAGCGCCATCATCCCACCGTCACCAGCTCCAGCTGGCCCTTCCAGCGCTCGAGGACGCCGAATAGAGCCGCGCGGCGCTCGCTCTCGCTCCTGCCTTCAAGTGACGCCAGGAACGACGCCGCGGTGCGCCGCGCCTCCTCCATGAGCTTGCGGTCGCGGAGAATGTTCGCCACGCGGAGCGGCATCATCCCGCTCTGCGCCGTGCCGAAGAAATCGCCGGGGCCGCGAATCTCAAGGTCTTTCTCGGAAATCTTGAAGCCGTCGTTCGTCTCCTCCATCACCCCAAGGCGCATCCGCGCCTCCTCGGTGAGGCGGGCGCTGGCGAGCAGAATGCAGTAGGATTTCCTCCTGCCGCGCCCCACGCGCCCACGGAGCTGGTGCAGCTGTGCGAGCCCGAAGCGCTCGGCGTTCTCGATGAGCATGATGGAGGCGTTCGCCACGTCCACGCCCACCTCGATGACCGTCGTCGAAACGAGAACGTGCACGCCGCCCTCCTTGAAGCGCTGCATGATGGCGTCTTTTTCCTCGCTCTTCACGCGGCCGTGAAGAAGGGCGATCGACAGGTCGGGAAACACGTCCTTCTGGAGGTGCTCGAACATCTTGACGGCCGCCTTGAGGTCGGTCTTCTTCGGAGAATCCTCGATGAGGGGATAGACGACGTAGGCCTGCCCGCCTTCTTCCACCTCGCGGCGGATGAATGAGTAAACCTGACCGCGTTTCGCCTCGTCGGTGATGCGCGTGACGACGGGCGTGCGTCCCGGAGGCATCTCGTCGATGACGGACACGTTCAGGTCGCCGTAGAGCGTGAGGGCGAGCGAGCGCGGGATGGGCGTCGCCGTCATGACCAGAACGTCGGGCAGCCCCTCGTCCTGCCGGGACGCGGAGGAAATTCCCGACTTGTCGGACGAGTCCGAAAGGCGGCTTTTCTCGATGAGGCGCGCGCGCTGGAGGACGCCGAAGCGGTGCTGCTCGTCGATTACGACGAAGCCGAGCCTGTGAAACTGCACCTGCTTCTCGATGACGGCGTGCGTGCCGAGCACGATGTGCGCGTCGCCCGCGGCGATCGCCTGGAGGGCCGTCTTCTTGGCTTTTCCCTTCCGCGGCCCCGTAAGGAGGACCGCGCGGTAGCGCGTACCCTTGAGAAGCTCGCGGATGTTGAAGTAATGCTGCTCCGCGAGAATTTCGGTCGGAACCATGAACGCCGCCTGGCGGCCGTTTTCGACGGCGATGAGCATGGCCAAAAGCGCGACGATGGTCTTGCCGCAGCCCACGTCGCCCTGGAGCAGGCGGTGCATGGGGCGCGGAACGGTCATGTCATCCACAATCTCCTTGAGGGCGCGGCGCTGGGCGCCGGTGAGGTGAAAGGGAAGAATTTTCTTGAGAATCTCGCGTATCTCGTCGCTCGTCTTGAAAGCGATTCCAGGCGACTCCTCCGCCTTGCCCTTGCGCAGGAGCAGGCCGCACTGAAGGGCGAACAGGTCTTCAAAGATGAGGCGCCGGTGCGCCGGGGACGCGAAGTCGTTCAGGGCGGCGAGGTCGCGAAAACTTTTCGGGAAATGCGCCTCATGGAAGGCCTCGCGCCGCGGCATGAGTCCCGCCTCACGCACAATGGAGGGGGGCAGCACCTCGGGAATCTCCGGCGGGATTTTTTCGAGAAGGCCGTGCATGAGCACGCGCACGGCCTTGGGAGAGACGCTCCCCAGGCGCTCGTAGACCGGAACGATGGCGCCCATGTGGACGGCGTCGCGCTCGTCCCCGGCTATCTCGAAGTCCGGTCCCTCCATCTGAAGCACGCTGGGCCGGCCGCGAAACGCGCGCAGCTTGACGACACCGTAAAGGATGACGCGCTGGCCGCGCTTGAACAATTTTCTCAGAAACGGCTGGTTGAACCAGATGGCGCCGAGCGTGGCCGTGCCGTCGTCCAGCACGAGCTCGCAGTTCTCCATGCGGCGGAGGCGCGTCCTCCGGACGCCGCACTCCACCACCTCGCCGGCGACCGTGACGGCCTCGCCCGGCCGCACGCTTGCGAGGGGGCGGAAATGCGTGCGGTCCTCGTAGCGGAAGGGCAGGCGGCAGAGGAGGTCCTCGACCGTGTGTACGCCGGCCTCGGCAAACTCCTGCGCTCGGCGCGGCCCCACGCCTTTGACGTACTGGACGGGAGTGTCAAGCCCGGGCGGTTTTTTCATTTCGAGGCGACCGTTTCGACCTCCAGCCATTATACGGAGAAACGTGCGGCGCGCCCACGGATTTCTTCCGGCAAAATTTTTTCCGGCCGAATTGGTTTGACTCCTTCCAGCATCTTGGCTATGCTTGCTTGTGCCCGCAGAGGAAGTGACCGTCGTCATTCCCGCGCGCTACCGTTCGGAGCGCCTGCCAGGGAAACCCCTTGTCCCCGTCGCGGGAAAGCCCCTCATCCGCCGCGTGTGGGAAAGCCTCGCCGAGGGATGGAAGGGCAAAATTCTTGTCGCCACGGACGACGCTCGCGTCTTGGATGCTGTCCAAGCGTTCGGCGGCGAGGCCTTCCTCACGTCCGCGAACCACAAATCGGGAACGGAGCGCGTCGCCGAGGCCTCGAAAAATCTCCCCGCCGGCATCGTGGTCAATGTGCAGGGCGACGAGCTGTTCGTCGGGGCGGCGATGATTCGGGAAATTACCGAGCCGTTCGGCAAAGACGCGAGCCTGAAGATGGCCTCGCTCCGAAGGCCGCTCGAATCGACGGAAGATCTTCTCAATCCCAACATCGTCAAGGTCGTCGTCGATTCGCAAGGTTTCGCCCTCTATTTTTCCCGCCGCGCCTTGCCCTATGTGCGCGGCGAGGCAGACGGCGTTCCTCGGGATATTTCCAATTCCTCGATCTTCCATCGCCATGTCGGCCTCTACGCCTACCGGAGCGATTTCCTCCAGGAGCTGGCCTCGTGGCCGGAAACGTTCCTCGAGCGGGCCGAGCGCCTGGAGCAGCTGCGCGCTTTGGAGCATGGAGTCCGCATCCATTGCGCCGAGACGTCGGGAAAACCGTTCGGCGTGGATACGAAGGAGGACGTCGAGGAGGCGGAAAGGAGGATGAAAAAGAATCCATGACCCCCACCCGCAACGCCCGCAAGCGAGTCATAGGAACGAAATACATCTTCGTCACGGGCGGCGTCGTCTCGTCGCTCGGCAAGGGCCTCGCGTCGGCCTCCATCGGCTGCCTCCTCGAGCACCGCGGCTTCACGGTGGGCCTCCAGAAGCTCGACCCTTACCTCAACGTCGACCCCGGCACGATGAGCCCCTACCAGCACGGCGAGGTTTTCGTGACCGACGACGGAGCCGAGACCGACCTCGACCTGGGCCACTACGAGCGCTTCACGGCGCACCGCACCTCCAAGGCGAGCAACTTCACGACGGGGCAGGTCTACGAATCGATCCTCAAAAAAGAGCGCAAGGGAGACTATCTCGGAAAAACCGTCCAGGTGGTGCCGCACGTGACGGAGGAAATCAAGTACGCCGTCGAGAGCGCCGCGCAGGACAACGACATTCTCATCGTCGAGGTGGGGGGCACGGTGGGCGACATCGAGTCCCTTCCCTTCCTCGAGGCGATACGGCAATTCCGCTACGAGGTGGGGCCCTCCAACGCCCTTTTCATCCACCTGACACTCGTTCCCTACATCGCGGTGGCGAAGGAGCTCAAGACCAAGCCCACGCAGCACACGGTGCGCGACCTGCGCGCCATCGGCATCCAGCCCGACGCGCTCCTCTGCCGCGCCGACCGGCCGCTTCCCGCGGAGCTCAAGGCGAAGATCGCCCTCTTCTGCAACGTCCCGCCCGAGGCCGTCATCACGGCGCAGGACGTGGAAAGCGTCTACGAGGTGCCGCTCGCGCTTCATAAGGAAGGCCTCGACTCCATCATCACGAAGGAGCTCAACCTGCCGCCCTCCCACGCGAACCTCTCGGAATGGGAGACGCTGGTGCACGAGATAAAGCACCCCCGCGACGAGGTGGTCATCGGCGTCGTCGGAAAGTACGTCGGCTACGAGGACTCCTACAAGAGCCTGAACGAGGCGCTCGCGCACGGCGGCTTCGCCCACAAGTTGCGGACGCGCCTCGAGTGGGTGGACGCCGAGGCCCTGAGGGACGGAAACACGGCCGAGGCTCTGAGTCACTTGGACGGCATCCTGGTTCCGGGGGGGTTCGGCGAGCGCGGAATCGAGGGAAAAATTTCCGCCGTCCGCCACGCGCGCGAGCAAAAGGTGCCGTTCTTCGGAATCTGCCTCGGCGCCCAGTGCGCCGTCATCGAGTTCGGGCGCAACGTGTGCGGCATCAAGGGCGCGAACTCCACGGAGTTCGACGAAAACGCCCCGCACAAGCTCGTCTTCAAGCTCCGCGACCTCCTCGGCGTCGAGGAGATGGGCGGCACGATGCGCCTCGGGGCCTACCCCTGCCGCCTGGAGAAGAACTCCCTCGCGGAGTCGATCTACGAGGTGCCGGAGATAAGCGAGCGCCACCGCCACCGCTACGAGTGCAATCCCGAGTTCGTGCCGCGCCTCCGGGAGGCGGGCCTGCGCTTTTCGGGAATGTCGCCCGACGGGAAACTCGTCGAGATCGTGGAAATTCCCGACCACCCGTGGTTCCTGGCCTGCCAGTTCCACCCGGAGTTCAAGTCGCGCCCGCTCGTCCCGCAGCCCCTTTTCGCGTCGTTCATCGGCGCCGCCTACGAGCACCGCAAGAAAAGGAAGGCGTCCTAGAAGAAGTCTTCCGTTCGCGAACGCCCGCCTGAGGTTTATTCCGGCTAAAGCTTGCCCCGATTTTAGTTGGGGTTCGTTCCCGGAGAAATCAAAAAAGTCTTTATTCATATATACTTAGCGGCTTTGTTTGAGTTTTAAAAAATCCTTTATCCACGCGACTTAGTGGCTTTGTTCCTAGGGCCAATTTAAAAATCCTTTGTTGACGCGATTTGTAGGCTTTGTTTTGTAGAATCGCCCTTTTTTAAAAAGTTTTTCTTTCCCGGCTTTACGTTCATCGTCCTATCGTTCTACGTTCTTCATGACCATACTCCTTACTCCATACTTCTCCATGTATGCCACCCCGGCGATTTGTCAAGGATTTTGCCGGATTTGCCGTTTTTGCCGTTCTTGCCGCTTTTGCCGTTCTTGCCGCTTTTGCCGCATGTGCCGGATTTTGCCGCCCGCCCCTCTCGTGTCATTCCGAGCGGAGGCCGATCCCTGCGCCAGCGCTTGCGCGGCGAGAAGGCCGTAGTCGAGGAATCGTCTTCTCACGCTACAAGAAAACCGATCCCTCCGCTTCGGTCGGGATGACGCGCGGGGGAGCGCATGCGTGCGTTGGAGTTTACCGGATTTTTTTAGGGCGCGGGCTACCTCGCTCCGCCGAAGCCTAGCTGCGCGAAGGCGAGCACCCCGCGCCTTCAAACCACTACGAGAAAGACTTGCCCCGACTTCGTCGGGGTTGGCCAGTTCCTGTCCCCCGAGCGCTCTGAACGAGTCCCGCTTACTTAAACAACAGCGCAAGGACACGCGACGAGTGCCCCGAGTTGTTTAAGAAAAAATATAAGTGATAGAGTGTAGGTCAGTCCCATGAAAAAGCGAATCGTCTACACGAAGGAATCGATCCTGCTGCTTCTGATTGTGGGCGCAGTGTTGTGGGTTATTGGAAGCATCCCCCACTGGGTAATGATTGGCCTATTGGTGGCACTTTGCATCGTGCTCCACGTCGCCACGGAGTATAACAAGAGGCAAGAGCGAAAGAAGGAGGAGGAAGAAAAGGAGCTCGATTCACAATAGCATGCGGACATTCAACCAGGCATTTTAGAATCTCAACAAAGAAGCTCTGTTTGTCTTACCCTTCTTTGTTAGGGTTGCTGAGCGCATTGCTTATTTCCAACTTTACACCGTTGTACGTTGTCTTGTGGAAAGCTTTTCGACAGAGCAGCCCCCCTACTTCAGCCTCACTACTTCCCAGCTGCCCTCCTCCCGCGCCGCGTCGGCCTCCTGCTTCGTGCGGAATACTTCCCTGATAACGCGAACGCAGCCTTCCCCGTCCTCGACAGCGAACGCCCGCGCTCCAGCGTGCTCCACCTGTGCCTTCAAGTCCACGGGGCCGCAGAGCGGCTCCGTGCCGAGCGCAAAAAGCGGCCCCCCGGCACGCTCAAGCATGGCGCCCCATACGCGGAGCGCTTTCGCGGCGTCCCCCTCCTCGAGGAGCGCCCGCCGGCCCAGGGCGAGGGCCGCTTCGCTTACCGGCCCTCCCCCTTCGGGAGGCGGAAGCGCCTCGGGACTTTTCACTAGGGGCGGCTCGAACACCCGCATTCCCTGAAGCAGATCTTCCCCGCGCGGCGCCTCCGCCGGGGGCGGCACGCCTTTCGAGTAGGGCGACTCGAGCGAATCGAAGCGCTCCCCGTAGCGGCGGACGACCTCGCCGGTGACGTCGAGCGCGGTGCTGTAGATGACAAGCTGGCCGCGGTCCTCGAAAACGAGAGCGGCCCCGCGCTCCTCGGCAAGCTCTCGAACGAGAAAGACGAGTTGTTCCTCGATGGCGTCGCGCACCTCGAGGCGCCGCTCGGCGATCCCGGAAGCCACACGCTCGAATTCCTTCTCGAAGGCGCCCTGGCGCGCAAGGAACGTTTCCTCGAGCGCCCGCGCTTCTTCCGAAAGCCCCATGTCGCGAAGCTCCTCCACCTCGCGGCGCAGCCGGTGGAGCGCCTCCTGCTCGGCCTTGATGCGCTCGTTCTCGCGATTCACCCACGCGTTGAACGACGCGCTCTCACGCCGGACGTGCGGGAGCTCTATTATCTCGCCGAAACCGCGCTCGGTGTCGCAGACAAGAACGAGCGAGGGGCGCTCGTCTGAACGCAGAGGCGCGGAGCAGAGAGCGAGCGTCAAAAGACAAAAGACGAAAGACGCCGCCCTCGACGGTTGATAGTCGATGGTCGATAGTCGATGGTCCTGTTCTATTGGCCGAAATAGTCTGACCATCGACCGTTGACCGTCGACCATCGACCGGCCTTGCCTCAGCATTGGTGCAGGAAGCCGAGCGCTTCCTCGCGGCGGCTCGTGAGGCGGCACGGGGGAAGCGTTTTGAGAAAAACCTTGCCGTAGGCCCGCTTGACGATGCGGCTGTCGAGCACGCACAGGACGCCGCGGTCGGTGCGGCTTCGAATCAGGCGCCCGAGGCCCTGCTTGAGCGAAAGCGCCGCCTGCGGCACCTGGTAGTCCCAGAAGGGGTTTTTTCCGGCCGCCTCGACCCGGGCGAGGCGCGCCTTCAAAAGCGGGTCGTCGGGAACCTCGAAGGGCAACCGGTCCACGACGACCGCAACGAGCGCGTCGCCCTGGATGTCCACGCCCTCCCAGAACGAAGCGGTGCCGAACAGGACGGCCCCTTCCGTCTCGCGGAATTCTTCCAGGATGCGCTCGCGCGGGGCGTCGCCCTGCCGGAAAAGCCGAAAAGATTTCAGCGGGCCGCGCAGCCGCTCGTAGATGGCCTCCAGGTAGCCGAAGCTCGTAAAGAGGAGAAACGTCCGCCCCCGGGCCGCCTCGACCAGCGCGCGCGCCTCCCCAGCGGCGCCTTCGAGGAACGCGTCGCGGGCGTTGGGCGCGGGAAGGCGCGTCGGCACGTAAAGGAGCGACTGCTCGGCGTAGTCGAACTGGCTCTCGAAGGATTGCGAAAGACTCTCCTCCGGAGCGCCCAGGCGGGAGCGCACGAAGTCGAAGGTGCCGCCCACCGTGAGGGTCGCCGAGGTGAGGACGGCCGTCTTGGGGGGCGCGAAGACGCGCTCGGCGAGAAGCGGCCCCACCTCGATGGGATAGGCGCGCAGGATGAGCGTGCGCTCCGAGGTCTCGACGAAGTACGCGAAATTCCCGTCGCTCGCGGAAGCCAGAAACTCCGTGCGCCCGAGCAGGTCGGCGCCGCGCTCGAGAAGCGCCTCGGCATCGCTTCCGGCGGCGCCCGCCCGCGCCTCCAGGCGCGCGAGCGCGTCCCGCATCCGCTCGTGCAGGTGCAGGAACTCCGCCTCGTCCGCATGGGGTTGAAGCGGCGCGCGCTGGGCGAAGTCCGAGGGAGCGCGGCGGTCGAAATAGGCGAAGGCGGCCTCCTCGAGCTCCGAGAGAAGCGCGGCGTCTTTTTCGTGACCTTCTTTCTCGGCCTCCGAGCGAGGGGGCGCGAGGCGCTTGCGCGCGTCGGCCGCGAACCGGGCGTACGCGCCGCGCGCCACGCTTACGCCGAAGAACTGCGTGGCCACGCGCTCCAGCGTGTGCGCCTCGTCGAACACGACGACGTCGTGGTCGGGAATGATTTTTCCGAACCGCGTGTCGCGCACGGCCAGGTCGGCGACGTAGAGGTGGTGGTTGACGACGATCAGGTCGGCGGGAAGCGCCCTGGCGCGCGCGCGGGTGACGAAGCAGTCGTCGTAAAAGGGGCACTTGCTCCCGAGGCATTCCTCGCTCGACACCGTGAGGCGCTCCCAGAGGGGAGAATCTTCCGCAAGGGCGGCCATTTCGGAAATATGTCCCGTCCCCGTCTCGTCCGCCCAGGCGCGCACGGCCCCGAACGCCCCGGCCTCCTCGCTCGTATGAAAAAGCGCCCGCTCGTGCGCCTCCCGCATCCGCCACAGGCACAGGTAATTCTTTCGCCCCTTCAAAAGCGCCGCCTCGAAGTCCACATCGAGCACGCTGCGCAGGAGCGGAATATCCTTTTCCCAGAGCTGGCTCTGGAGCGTCTTGGTGCTCGTCGAGACGACGGTTTTTTTCCCCGACATGAGGGCGGGTGCAAGGTAAGCAAGGGTTTTTCCGATGCCGGTCTCGGCTTCGAGGAGCGCGTGGCGCTTTTCGAAAATGGCCCGCTCGACGAGCCGCGCCATCTCGAGCTGCCTCGGCCTGAACTCGAAGCGCCCGTGGGTCCGCGCGAGCGCGCCGTCAGGCGCGAAAATCCTCTTCAATGCGTCCCCCGCCGGCCCGGGGGCCACGGCTTCGCCCGGCGCGGCTTGCCCGACCCGGAACGGCGGCGCGGCTTCTGCCTTTGTGGCCATCACCGAAAGTTTACGCCGCCGGGGCGGTAAATCTCAAGGGTTTCCCGTTGCGGGCGGGAGACTGCTACGGCGATTTAACGACCCTTGAAGCCGAACTTCCGGAGAATTTCCCGCAGCGTGGGCCTGCCGATCTCGGCGAGCTTGTAGGTGGCGCGCATGGCCGGCTTGTCGATCCGCAGCAGGCGGCGCAGGTCCACGGGCGTGCCGATGAGGACTACGTCGCAGGGCGTGCGGCTGATGGTTTTCTCCAAATCGAGCACCTGCCTCTTCCCGTAGCCCATGGCGGGAAGGAGTTTTCCGATGTGCGGGTATTTCTTGAAGGTCTCTTTGATGGACCGGACGGCGTATTTTCTGGGATCCACGAGCGTCTTTGCCCCGTACTGCCGCGCGGCGATGACGCCGGCGCCGTACGCCATCCCCCCGTGCGTGAGCGTGGGGCCGTCCTCGACGACGAGGACGCGCTTTCGGCGCAGCCTCCTTCCGTCCTCCACGAAGATGGGCGAGTCGGCTCGGACCACGACGGCGCCGGGGTTCGCGGCGCGGATGTTCTTCTTAACCAGGCGAACGTCCTCCGCCTTGGCGGTCGCCATCTTGTTGATGACGATGACGTCGGCGCGGCGCAGGTTGGCCTCGCCGGGGTGGTACAAAACCTCGTGCCCCGCCCGGTGCGGGTCGACGACCACGATGTCGAGCGTGCGCGTGCCCTCGTAGAACGGCAGGTCGTTGTTGCCGCCGTCCCAGACGATGACGTCGGCCTCGCGCTCGGCGCGCCGGAGAATTTTTTCGTAGTCCACGCCGGCGTAGACCACGGTGCCGCGGCGGATGTGGGGCTCGTACTCCTCGCGCTCCTCGATGGTGCAGTCATGCCGGGCGAGGTCCTCGAGGGTCTTGAAGCGCTGCACGGCCTGGCGCTCGAGGTTGCCGTAGGGCATGGGATGGCGCACCACCACCACGCGGCGGTAGCCCAGGGCTTGAAGCTCCAGCGCCACCTTGCGCGTCGTCTGGCTCTTGCCGCAGCCCGTGCGCACCGCCGTCACCGTGACGACGGGCACTTTCTTTGCCCGCACAGCCGTGTGCCTAGTGCCCATGAGACGGAAATCGGTGCCGCAGGCGATGACCTTCGACGCGAGGTGCATGACGTGCTCGTGCGAGACGTCGCTGTAGGAGAAAACCACCTGGTCCACCTTGAGCTTTCGGACGAGCTCCTCGAGGCGCGACTCGGGGTAGATGGGAATCCCCTTCGGGTAAAGGCGACCGGCGAGCGACGCCGGGTAGCGGCGGCCCTCTATGTTGGGAATCTGGGTGGCGGTGAAGGCAACGACCTCGTAGTCGCGCCGGCTGCGGAAGAAGGCGTTGAAGTTATGGAAGTCGCGCCCGGCGGCGCCCATGATCAAGATGCGCTTTCTGGCCACGAGATCAACCCTCTTTTATTGACGAAGCACCGGAGCGGGCCGGCGGCCACGGCCTCCTACGCGCCCAGTTTTTTAACGCCTTCCTCGATGACGTCAAGCGCCCGCGTCATCTCGTCCTCCGTGATGACGAGCGGCGGGATGAGGCGGATGATGTTGCCGCCCGGGCCGCAGCTGATGAGTATGACGCGTTTCTCCAAGGCATGGCGGGCGACGGCCTGGAAAGCCTCGGCGTCGGGCTCCTTGGTGCCGGGCTTGACGAACTCGATGCCGATCATCAGCCCTATGCCGCGGACGTCGCCCACGGCCTTGTATTTCTTCGGCCATTCGTTGAGGCGCTTGAAAGCCGCCGCGCTGACCTTGGCGCCGTTTTCGAGAAGCTTCTCCTCGCGGATGGCGTCGATCGTGGCGCACGAGGCGGCGCACGAGATGGGGTTTCCTCCGAACGTCGTGCCGTGCGCCCCCGGGGGCCACTTGTCCATAATCTCGGGCGTCGAGGCGACCACGCTCAGGGGGAAGCCCGAGGCGATGCCCTTCGCCATGGCCATGATGTCGGGCGTGACGCCGAGGTGCTCGGCCGCGAACCACTTGCACGTGCGCCCCATGCCCGTCTGCACCTCGTCGAAGATAAGGAAAATGCCGTGCTCCGTGCAGAGCTCGCGCAGGCGCTGGAAGAACCGCTTCGGCGCGACCAGGTATCCCCCCTCGCCCTGCACCGGCTCGACCAGCATGGCCGCGATCTCCGACGGCTTCACCTCCTGAGCGAACATCTTCTCTATGTACGCGAGCGCGAAGTCGCACGCCTCCTCCGCGCCGCCGCTCCCCGGATGGCGGTACGTGTCGGGGAAGGCCGCATGGTAGATCTCGGGAAGCAGGGGCCGGTACTGCGCCCGGTACTTGGACGCCGACGTGGTGAACGTCAGTGCCCCCATGGTCCGTCCGTGAAACGCCCCCTTGAAGGCGATGACGGAGGGGCGGCCCGTCACGAACTTGGCCAGCTTGACGCAGCCCTCGACGGCCTCGGCGCCGCTGTTGGAAAAGAAGAATTTTCCGATGTCGCCCGGCGTAATGCTGCGCAGGCGCTCGCCCAGCTCTACGAGCGACTCGTAGTGGTAGACGCAGCCCGAGTGGATCAGGGCCTCCAACTGCCGGCGCGCCGCCTCGACCACCTTGGGATGGTTGTGGCCGATGTTCGTGGTGGCCGTTCCGCAGGAGAGGTCGAGAAAGCGCTCCTTGTCGGCGGTCTCGACGTAGGCGCCGGCGCCGCGCTTCACGACAAGGCCCGAGTCCCAGCCCAGGGCTGGCGTAAGAATCTTGGCTTCGCGTTCGAGTAATTCTTTGCTTGTCATAATGTAAAAACTCTACCACGGGGCTATAAGAAAATCAATGCGTCGCGTGCCTGAAGAGTCACCTTTTTTCGCGGCGGCGTCCGGCTTTTTTTGGGAATTTCCATTGCAACCGTTGCGTTCCCATGCTACGATAGGACATACGCTGATGCAAAGCCACTAACACAAGCAACCGTAAGGGTATTATGCTGACCGTTTCCTCCAATCCGGGTCTCGCCTCCAAACTCGAAGCCCTCGAGGCACACCTTCCGGAAATCCTGCACGCCAGCAGCCCCGAGCTCCAGCAGGTGGGCGAAGCGTTCTTTTTCACACGCGGCAAGCGCATTCGCCCCGCGGTGGCCATGCTCTCGGCGGAAATGGCGGGCTACCGGGGCGAGGACGACGTCCGGCTGGGCGTCGTCGTGGAGCTCATCCACCTGGCCACGCTGGTGCACGACGACATCCTGGACGAATCCCGCCTGCGCCGCGGCGACCGGAGCGTCAACTTCCAGTGGGGAAACGAGCTCGCCGTCCTTTTCGGCGACTACCTCTACACGAAGGCCATGGACGAAGCCATCGCCCTTGGACGGCTCGACGTGCTCCAGACGCTGTGCGGCATCACCGTGGAGATGATTCAGGGGGAGCTCGTCCAGCACTACCGGCGCGGCGCGGCCGAGCTGACCGAAGAGGAGCACTTCGACATCATCCGCCGCAAGACCGCCCTGCTTTTCGCTGGCTGCGCCCGGCTCGGGGGACGGCTCGCGGGCGCCCCGGAAGAAACGGAGGAAGCGCTCTGGCGGTTCGGCCTTCATTTCGGCATGGCGTTTCAACTGGTGGACGACCTCCTGGACTACACGGCGCGCGAGGACATCCTGGGAAAGCCCATGCTGGGCGACCTGGCCGAGGGCAAGGTGACGCTGCCTTTCCTGTGCTTTACGAAGGACGGCAACCTGCGCCTTAGGCAGGTTTTAAGGGAATCCCTCGGAGACGCCGAGGCTGTCGCCCGCCACCGTGACGACATCCTGCACATGGCCTCGGAAAGCGACGGCGTCGGCCGCGTGCAGGCCCATGCCCAGGCCTTCGCCCGCGAAGCCAAGCGCGCCCTGGAGACGTTTCCCAAGTGCCGTGCCCGCCGCGATCTGGAGACCCTGACGGAATTCGTCCTCTCAAGAAAAAAATAAGTGTTTTTTTAAAAGCTTGCAATGTCCGTCGTTTTCGATTAAGCTGTCCCGACCTATAAAAAAACTTGCAATGTCCACCGTTTTCAATTAAGCTACCCCACAAGTTGCCCTATGCGCATAGGAATACCCAGAGAAACATTCCCCAACGAGCGGCGCGTCGCCCTTATCCCCGCCTCCATTCCCGCCCTTAGCAAAGCGGGCTTTGAAGTTTTGGTGGAAGCGGGAGCGGGTTCGGAAGCCGGCTTCCCCGACGCCGCTTACAAAGAAAAAGGCGCGAAGATCGCCGGCTCCCGCGCCGAGCTTTTCTCCTCCGCCGACATCATCCTCCAGGTGCGTGCCCTTGGGGCCAACCCCGAGGCGGGCCGCGCCGACCTTGACCTCCTGCGCAAAGACCAGGTTGTCATCGGATTCAGCGAGCCTTTAGGCGAGCCGCAGTCGACCAAGGCGCTCGCCGAGCGCGGCGTGATGGCCTTCTCGATGGAGCTCATGCCGCGCATCACCCGCGCGCAGAGCATGGACGCCCTCTCCTCGATGGGCACCGTCGCGGGCTACAAGGCGGTGCTCCTTGCGGCGGACGCCCTTCCCAAGATATTTCCCATGCTCATGACCGCGGCCGGGACGCTCACCCCGGCGCGCGTCTTCGTAGTGGGCGCCGGCGTCGCGGGTCTCCAGGCCATCGCCACGGCGGGCCGCCTGGGCGCGGTGGTGCACGCCTACGACGTGCGCCCGGCGGTCAAGGAGCAGGTGGAAAGCCTCGGCGCCAAGTTCGTCGAGCTCCCGCTCGAAGCCGCGGAAGCGGAGGACAAAGGCGGCTACGCCAAGGCGATGGGCGAAGAGTTCTACAAAAAGCAGCGCGAGCTCATGGGAAAGGTTCTCGCGGAAACCGACGTGGTGATTACCACCGCTGCCGTTCCCGGAAAAAAAGCGCCGGTGCTCATCACTGGCGAAATGGTCAAGGGTATGGCGCCGCACTCGGTGATTGTGGATCTCGCGGCCGAGCGCGGCGGCAACTGCGCGCTCACGCGTCCCGGCGAGACCGTCGTCGAGAACGACGTCATCGTCCTCGGGCCCATGAACGTTCCCTCGACCACGCCCTATCACGCGAGCCAGATGTACGCCAAAAACATTACCACGTTCCTCATGCATCTCGTGAAGGACGGAAAGCTCCAACTGGATATGGAAGACGAAATCACGCGCGAAACCATAACGACGCGCGGCGGTGAGGTCGTGCACCCTCGGGTGCGCGAGATCCTGGGCCTCGCGCCGGCCGCGTCGACGCAGAAAAAGGAAAGCTAATGGAAGCTTTTGTTATTACGTTCACGATATTCGTTCTCGCCATCTTCGTGGGCTTCGAGGTCATAACCAAGGTGCCGCCCACGCTGCACACGCCGCTTATGTCGGGCGCGAACGCGATCTCCGGCATCACCATAATCGGCGCCATCCTTTCCGCCGGGAGCCAGCAGACCATGCTCACAACGATTCTGGGCCTTTCGGCCGTCGTGTTCGCCACGATTAACGTCGTGGGCGGCTTCATGGTCACGCACCGCATGCTGGCAATGTTCAGAAAGAAGGATTAATCCGTGCCCTTTCAGGTGATAAATCTAAAAATATCGAGAAAGCACTATGCCACCTACCCTGATTAACATCGCCTATCTCATCGCAGCCGTCCTGTTCATCTTCGGGCTGAAGGGGCTGTCGCACCCGCGCAAGGCCGTGCGCGGAAACATGCTCGGCGCAACGGGGATGCTCCTCGCCATCGTGGTGACCCTCTTCGACAAGGACATCCTGACCTTCGAATACATCATCGCGGGGGCCGTGGTCGGAGCCGCCATCGGTGCGGTGCTCGCCATAACAATCAAGATGACCGCGATGCCGGAGCTCGTCGCGCTCTATAACGGCTTCGGCGGCGGCGCCTCGGTGCTCGTCGCTGGCGCCGCGCTCATCGAAGCGACGACGGGCGGAGGGAAGCCCCCGAACCAGCTCACCGTAGCCACCGCCACCTCGGGACTCATCGGCGCGGTCACGTTCTGGGGAAGCCTCGTGGCTTTCATAAAGCTTCAAGACATCATCAAGAAGAACCTCCATTACCCCGGCCAGCAGGTGGTCAACGCCATTTTGTTCCTCGCGTGCCTGGGATTCGGCGCGGTGGTGGTGACAAACCCGGCCGAGACCATGGCGTACTGGGCAATCGTCGCCATCGCCTCGGTGCTCGGCCTGCTGTTGGTGTTCCCCATCGGCGGGGCCGACATGCCGGTGGTGATTTCGCTTCTCAATTCCTACTCCGGTCTGGCCGCCGCGGCCACGGGCTTCGTTCTTTCGAACAACGTTCTCATCATCGCCGGCTCGCTGGTGGGCGCCTCGGGGCTCATCCTCACAAACATCATGTGCAAGGCGATGAACCGCTCGCTTGCCAACGTTATTTTCGGCACGCTCGGCCCGACCGAAGGCGCCCCCACCGCCGACGAGGTCTACGCCGGCAAGGTCAAGAGCACCTCGGCCGAAGAGGTGGCGATGCTCTTCGACGGGGCGCGCCGCGTCGTCTTCGCCCCCGGCTACGGCATGGCCGTCTCCCAGTCGCAACACTCCGTTCGTGATTTGACGAACCTTCTCGAAGCGCGGGGCGTCGAGGTGGAGTTCGCCGTCCATCCCGTCGCGGGCCGCATGCCGGGACACATGAACGTCCTTCTGGCCGAGGCGAACATCCCCTACGACAAGCTCAAGGAGATGGACGAGATTAACCCCATGTTTGCGCAAACCGACGTGGCGATTGTCGTCGGCGCCAACGACGTCGTGAATCCCGTCGCCCGCACCGACCCCACCAGCCCCATCGCGGGGATGCCCATCCTCGACGTGGACAAGGCGCGCACCGTCGTGGTCATCAAGCGCAGCCTCAGCCCCGGCTTCGCGGGCATCCCGAACCCGCTCTTCGCCGCCGACAACACCCTCATGTTCTTTGGAGACGGCAAGAAGGCGCTGATCGACCTGGTTGCGGCAGTTAAGGAAGGGTAGCGAAACACCCGCCAGGGACAATCAAGTTTGGGCCCCGCGCCCGCATGCGAAGCGAGGTGCGCGCGGCAGCGTTGAGCGTACCCACGGTGCAGGCGTCCCGCCGGAGCGTTGTGGAATCGGCGCAACCGTAAATAATTCCAAATACCAAAAGGAGATCCCATGAAACACCTATTCAAAAAAACAACCTCTTTCGTCCTTGTCTTCGCCGTGGGAATGCTGGCGGGGCTCTGCCTCGACGGTGGCCGCGTCGAGGCCGGATTTCTCGACAACCTCAAGGTCGTGGACAACTTCAAGGTCGTGGACGACCTCAAGTCCGTCGGAAAGTCGCTCAAACAAATGAACAAGGACATCCGAAGCCTTCAAAAGGAAATGGAGGAAGTCCGAGAGGCCCGCATGAACATCGCCAAGCGGCTGCATGTGGAGAGCTTGATTGACGACGATGACGACGAGGGGAAGAACGAAGGAGAGGATTAGAGCCCGTTCCAAAACCTGTTTTAACCGCGTCCCTGAGGAGGCGCGCCCTGCCCGGTGAAAACGCCCCGCTCAATCGCCCTGAGCGGTAAATAACGGCACCGCGGCATCCTCCCGCCCGCTCCACCACGAGAGGAACGCCGTTCCACGTGGAACATCGGCGACCGCGACCGATTTGCCCGCCGCAAGATCGAAAGCTTTCAGCACGGGTGCCGCATTCAAGGATATCGTCTTGTGCAGTGGTCCCGGGTGCAAGAGGTAGACCAGGTGCGAGCCATGGGGTGTGGTGCCGAGGAACGTCACGTTTTTCGTCTTCAGCCCTCCCGCCCGTGAAGTCGCCCCGTCCGCCAGGCCGTAGAGATACACGTCCGAGCCGTAGAGCTTCTTGGGCGAGGGGGCCACATAAACCACCGCGCCGCTTTCGGAAGCCCACGAGAAATGAGAAAAAACCTTGTCGGTAATTTTTTTGAACCTCCCGTCCGGGGCCATGACTAGGAGCCCGAGTTTTCCGCCGTCGTGCACCAGGAATAAATCCTTGTGCGGCGCCCAGCGAATCGGCGCATCAGGCACAATCCACTTCGGGAGCATGGAATGTTTGTTCTCCTCACGGTCGTACATATAGGCCCGACCGCCCGCCGCGTATTTCACGTAGCGGTTCGAGGAGGAGAATTCCGGCTCGATCTCAGGCATCGGCGCCTGCTTGTGCGTCGCCCTGAAGCCGGTTTTCCCGTCGTGAAAGACGAGCTTGCCCTGATCGACGTAAACCCGCAGCCCGCCGTCCGGCGAAACGAAAGAAAACGCATCCTGAGTCCCCATGGCTTCCTCCAACGTCTCCCTTGAAGGGTTCTCGTACGGAGAAACGTTAATCCGCTCCCCCTGTCGATTCCACACGACGACGTTTCTTCCGTCCGGCAGCCACCTCGGCGCGCGGTATGGGTCCAGGTCCTCGACCTCCCGCACGGCAGCGTCGCCCTCCGCCAGGAAAACGACTTCTCCCTGCCGGGTCACGACGAACCGGCCGCACTCCTCAGCAGCAAGCTCTCTTTTTTCCTCCGCCGTGAGCGGGGAAAGGAAAAGAGAAAGAAAGAGCGCCGGAACGAGAAGTTTGCGTCTGGATGCGCGAGTCATACGGCCAACTCAAAGCTACCACGCCAGAGCCGGCAAAACAACGCTTCCGCCGCGCCGTGAACCCGAGCCTTCTTGATTCAGGCCGGGGCGCGTGCTACGTTGCCTTCCTTATGAAGCGGCGCAAGCACTCGCCTCGCCTTTCCGAGAAGAGACGCGCGGAAATCGGCGTCGTGGGCGGCACCGGTCTCTACGCCATAGAGGGATTGCGCGACGTGCACGAAGTGCGCGTGACGACGCCTTTCGGACGGCCGTCCGACGCCTACGTGGTCGGGACGCTCGGGGGGCGGCGCGTCGCCTTCCTGGCCCGGCATGGGCGCAAGCACAAGCTGCTGCCCTCTGAAATCAATTTCCGCGCCAACCTCTACGGCTTCAAAAAGCTGGGCGTCCGCCGCCTCATCTCGGTAAGCGCCGCGGGAAGCATGCGCCAGGGCATCCGCCCCCTGGACATGGTCTTTCCAGACCAGTTTCTGGACCGCACGCACCGGCGGGAAAACACCTTCTTCGGCGGGGGCGTGGTGGCCCACATTTCCTTCGACCGCCCCACCTGCCCCGTGCTTCGCCGCCACCTCCACCGCACCGCCAAGCGCCTGCGCCTCCGGGGCCACGAGGGAGGCGCCTATCTTTGCATCGAGGGTCCGCAGTTCTCGACGCTGGCCGAGTCGAAACTTTTCCAATCGTGGGGCGCTTCCGTGATCGGCATGACGAACCTTCCGGAAGCGCGCCTCGCGCGCGAGGCCGAGATTTGCTACGCCACGGTCGCGCTTGCGACGGATTACGACTGCTGGAAGAAAGGCGAGGCTCCCGTGAACATCGAGCAGGTCATAGAGAATCTGAAGCGATGCGTTCAAAACGCAAAGCGTCTTATCGCCGGGGCGTTGCGGACCTTTCCCGCGCGGTGGGACTGCCGCTGCGGGAGCGCCCTGGAAAATGCCGTTCTTACGGCGCCGGAAGCCGTTCCGCCGACTGCGCGGCGGCGACTGCGCCTTCTCCTCCCCGCGGACTTTTTTACAAAGCGAAAATGACGCCCGCTCCCCGACCCAGGCGTCCCGTGCTACGGCAGGCTCCGGCGGAGCTTTCGCCGAGCCGAACAGGCTCCGCCCTGCTGCTGGGGCGTCGCGCTACGACGGGCTCCGCCCTGACGAGGGGGCTGAGGCTATTGAAGCTCCGCCTCTCCCCCGAGGGGGGCGGGCTCCTCGGAGGCGGCGTAGGAAGGCGCCGCGCTTTCAAAGCGCGTCTGCTGAGGAATAAACACGAGCTGAATGACGCCTGTCGGACCGTTTCGATGCTTGGCGATGATGAGCTCCGAACGGGGCGTCTCCGGCGCAAGCCCGCCAAGGTTGTTAGGGCGGGCAAGCCCTGACGAGTCCGCCTCCTCACGGTCTCCGTTTCGCCCCCGCTTGTACATATCGGGGCGGTAGAGGAAGGCCACGAGGTCCGCGTCCTGCTCGATGGCGCCCGACTCGCGCAAATCGGCGAGACGCGGGCGGTGGTCGGGACGCTGCTCGGGCGCGCGGCTCAACTGGGAGACGGCGATGACTGGAATCTTGAGCTCCTTCGCCAAATTCTTGAGATACCGCGTGTAGGCGGCGATCTCCAGGGTGCGGTTCTCGAAGCGAATCTCGCTCGGCGACAGGATGAGCTGAAGGTAGTCCACGATAAGGAGGTCGAGCCCGTGCTTTCTTTGAAGGCGGCGCGCCTTGGGGCCGATTTGAAAGATAGTGGAGGGGCTGTCGTCAATGTAAAGGGGCGCCTGCCGCAGCTCCGCCTCTGCGCGTATGAGATTCGCCCAGTCCTCGCGGTTAATGCCGCGGCCGCGCGACACCTTTTCCGCGTCCACTTTCGCCACGGTGCAGAGCATGCGGCGGACGATGTTGTCGCGCGAGTCCTCGAGGCTGAAAACGGCGACGGTTTTCCCCTCGCGCAACGCGGCGTTCACGGCCACGTTGAGGCAGAAGGTCGTCTTTCCCACGCTCGGCCGGGCCGCGACGACAACGAGGTCGCTCGCCTGAAGGCCGCCCGTTATATGATCGAAATCCGTGAACCCGGTGGGAACCCCGACGGGGGCGCCATGCTTGGCTATCTCCTCGGTTTTTTGGAGCACCTCTTGCGTCAAAGATCCCACAAGGACGTAGTCCAAGCGTACGAGTTCCTCGGCAAGCTGGAAAACTTTCTTCTCCGCCTCGCCCAGGACCGTCTCCGTTTCCTGTTCTTGTTTGAAGCACTCCGCAATGGCCGCCTCCGAACGCTTGATGAGCTCGCGCAGAACATACTTATCATGAACAATGCTGACATAAGAAGGAATATTAAGCTCCTTGGGAAGGCCGTCCACAAGAGAAGCCAGATAATCCGCGCCGCCCGCTTCTTCCAACAATCCGCGCTTGTCGAGATCATCGCGCAGGGTTATTAAGTCAATGACGGGGTTTTCTTGCACAGTGCGAATCCGCTCCATGGCCTCAAAAATCCTTTGATGCGGGGCATGGTAGAAGCCCTCGGGACGAAGGCGCTCGAACGCCAGCTCGCTCTCGCGGTTTCGGAGCAGGATGGAGCCGAGCACTGCGCGCTCTGCTTCGACGGAATGCGGCATCGGGCGGGTTACAGTCCCCGACGCAAGCGTCGGGGCAAGTTCCATGGCCATGGGCTTGCCTCCTGTCAACTTATGGGGTTGTTTGCTTTGGAAGGAGAGGATACTCCTTACCGGCGGAGGATTGCAAGCTATTTTCGTCCCGATTGAAGTCGGGATCCAATTTCAGCCGGGAGCGGCTTTACTTGTTCGCCCTGGCGGAGCAGCCGAGGAATCCGGCCCTTCGGGCGCCACGACATGGTTGAGACATCGACTGCTTCCTCAGTGCTCCCATATCAATCGGTTGCAATGACCGTTCCCTTCCCTGCTACAGATGCGGCTCCACCAAGAGGAGTTTTTGCGTCGGAATTGTAGGGGGAAACCGAGCTGCCGCCCACGTCGAAAAGGAACCGGAAATCATCGAATTCCCGGGCCGCCTTGACGTGGAGAGGAACCGTGGCCACCACTCCCTGCGGGGTTACCCCCAGCGGCTGCTCGCCCTGCCCCAAACCCATTGCCTCGCATCCTGTTGATGCAGTACAGATCCCCTGTTGCTGGTCGAATTGGAGGCATTCCCAGTCTTCTACCTGCAGCAAGGCTTTTTCCGCGCAGCAAATATGTATCTGTTTATCGGCGTCGGGATCACCCGCCAACTCCGTAAAAAGCGGCTGGTCACAGTTGTTGTGGCATTGTCCCTCGGGACTAGTAGCACAGGCCGGATTAGAGTCGGTTCGTCGGCAGTGGCGGGACTGCGGTGCCGTATCACTGCAATTGCAGCAATCGGCCCTTCCCGCGCCAGCCGGGCAAAAACCACCCACTTCCCCTGTGGAAGGGACGCAGGAGCGCTTGATGCAAAGCTTTACATCGTTCGGCTTGAGGTCTTGGGTACAGGTCTCACCTTTCTTGCCCGGGCCCGTGCAGGAATAATCCGTCCATTCGATGCAGCAGCCCCAGCAATTGTCGTCGGCCAGCCCCTCGACCTCCCCCGGACCCGGGTCTGGAAACAAATCCGGAATGCCGGTCCCGATGGGAGGAATCTTTTTCCACGGAACGGCCCCCGGATACTCCGGGCTATGGGACCCCACCCCGGGGGAAGGATAGGTGTATCGGAGCAGATCGCTGTTGAACGTTAATCCAAAGCGGATTCTCCAAGCATTGCTTATGGTGAAGTTGTGAGCCAAAAGGGCAAAACGGGCAACGGCGCCGTCGAACTGTAAAAGCTCCAGGCGAATTTCGTCGGAGCCCGGAGGCGGACATGGGACAGGATCTCCCCCCTCGCAGATGCCGTTTCCGTCGGTGTCACGACATGTATCCAGGCAGTAGTCCTCGTCGGGCTCGTCTATGCTGCCATCCCCGTCATTGTCGATCTCGTCGCAACAAGTGCGGCTGTCGAACTCATAGATAACGTCGTACGCGGCCGACAAGATCGTGATTCCCGTCACATCGCCGCCGGCGCAGGAAAAAAGACCCAGCGCCGCCACGCAGGCCGCGGCAATGCCCAGCGTCCACTTGGCGCGTACGAGTTCTCCGCTTCCCATACGGCGTAGTATAGAGCTTCCTCCCCGCGGATGTCAACCGATTTTATCCCAAAAGACCCCCATGGCCCCGGGAAAAAATCCGCAGCGCTGCCCGCCCGTTTTACGAAATCCCACCCCTGGGGGATCCGCGGGGGGCGCCCCGGATTGGACTTTTCAGAAACCCTATGCTATAATGGTCAAGCTCTGGAACTTGACAAAAGTTCGGGCGTTCATATATAGTACGAGAGCCCTCCTTGGTCCCTCCTTCGGAACCTCCCGGCGCTTGCGCCGGGGGGTTCTGTTTTAAGCCTGAAGTCTTCCTCCGGAAAGCCAAGCCGGTGACGGAGGCTTCGCCGGCCGCCAAAAGGGCCGGGAGGAGCCCCATCGCGCGGAAATCCCGCCCCGCAGAGCTTCAAATCCCGACCTTCCTCAGCCTCAGCGAATTCCACACCACGTTCAGCGACGAGAGCGCCATGGCGGCCTCGGCCATCGCCGGGTGAAGGAGGCCCGCGACGGCGAGCGGGATCATGACGACGTTGTAGCCGAAGGCCCAAAGAAGATTCTCCCGGATGGTGCGGAACGTGGCGCGGCTCAGCGCGACGGCGTCGGCTGCGGCGCGCGGGTCGTCCGAGGTCAAAACGACGCCGGAGGACTCGACGGCGATGTGCGTGCCCGAGCCGATGGCGACGCCCACGTCGGCCGCGGCGAGCGCCGGCGCGTCGTTCAGGCCATCGCCCACCATGGCAACGGGGCCGAATTCCCGGCGAAGCCCCTCGACGGCGCGCACCTTGTCTTCGGGAAGAACGCGGGCGCGCACGTCCTCGATGCCCGCCTCGCGCGCGACCCCGCTCGCGGAGGCGGGACTGTCGCCCGTAAGCATCACGACGTGGAGCCCCATGGCGCGGAGACGCGCCACGGCCTCGCGCGCGCCCGGCTTCAGCTCGTCGCGCAGGGCAATTGCTCCCGCCAGCCTCTGCTCCACCGCGACGCCCACGACGGTTTTCCCCTCGGCCTCAAACGCCCCGAAGGGCGCCGCCGCGGTCGGGACGCCCTCCCCGTCGAGAAAGCTTCTTCCGCCCACAAGCACCGCCTCGCCCGAAACGCGCGCCCGCGCGCCGCGCCCCGGGACGGCGGCGAAGTCTTCTGCCTCACCCCCTTTTCCCCCCTCTCCTTTTGCAGGGGAGGGGGAGGCCGAAGGCGGGGGTGAGGTCGCCGCCTCCACTATGGCCTCCGCGAGCGGATGCTCAGAAAACCGCTCCACCGCCGCCGCGAGCCGGAGCACGTCGTCTTTGAGAAAACCCTCCGCCGCCGCGACGTCCGTCACGCGGGGCTTTCCCTCGGTGAGCGTTCCCGTTTTGTCGAAGGCGACGACGCGGACGTCTTTCATGCGCTCGACGGCCTCGCCGCGGCGTATGAGAATCCCCCTCTGCGCGCCGCGCCCCGTGCCGACCATCAGGGCGATGGGCGTCGCGAGCCCGAGGGCGCACGGGCACGCGATGACCAGAACGGCCACCGCCGCGTAGAGCGCAAGCGAGATATCTCCGAGCGAGCGCGGCGTCCAGAACGCCACGGGCGCCGCCCATTCGAGCACGGCGCGGAAATTCTCCGGGAACGCGAGCCACGCCGCGAACGTAAGCACGGAAAGCGCGAACACGGCGGGAACGAATCTTCCGGCGACGCGGTCGGCAAGCCGCTGGATGGGCACCTTCGAGCCCTGGCATGCCTCGACGAGCGCCACGACCCGAGCCAGGAAGCTCTCGCGCCCCACGCGGGTGACCTCCACCTCGAGCGCGCCCTCGCGGTTCACCGAGGCGCCCACGACGCCGTCACCGGGGCGTTTCTCCACGGGCATGCTCTCGCCCGTGACGAGCGCCTCGTCCACGGCGCCCTCGCCGCGCCGCACGGTGCCGTCCGCCGGGATTTTCTCGCCGGGTTTCACGAGCACCTCGTCGCCCGCGCGGAGCTCTTCGGCGCGAATTTCTTTCCATTCGTCGCCCCGCCGCACGCGCGCCGTCTCGGGGCGGAGCTCCAAAAGCGCACGGACGGCCTGCGAGGCGCGGCCGCACGAGCGCGCCTCAAGATAGCGCCCCGTGAGGTGAAACGCCACGATCATGGCGCCGATCGCGGAGAAATCGGCCACCTGCGGCGAGCGCAACGCGGCGAGGCCCGTCAAGAAAGAGACCGCCGCCGCCATGGCGATGAGCGCGTCCATGTTCGGCGCAAGACGCCCGAGCGAGCCGAAGCCGCTTCGCAGCACCTCGCTTCCCGCAAGGAAAACAACCGGGGCGGCGAGCGCAAGATAAAGAAGCGGGTGCGCAAACACGTGGATGCCCGCCGCCCCCTCTACAAGGCCCGGGGCAAGCATGTGAAGCCCCATCAGGGCCATGGCCGGCGCCGTGAAAGCCCACGCCAGGAGAGCGCGGCGGCGCGCCGAGCGTAATTTCCGAATTTCTTCGGTTTCGATGCCCTCGCGCCGCTCCTCGTCCAGGACCGACGCGCGGTAACCCGCGCTTTGGACGGCGCCTAAAAGCGCCTCGACGTCCGCGCCGGAGGAAAGCCCGACCGACGCGCGCCCCATGGGGAAATTGACCACAGCCGAGACGACGCCCGGCGCCTCGCGGAGCGCCTTTTCAATCGTAGCGGCGCAGCCCGCGCAGTGCATGCCCTCGATTCGGAGGGTGATTTGACTCACGAAACGCGAAGCCTTTTCAGGGCTTCGTTTCCATCAATCCCCTGCGATGAAACAAGCCATGAACCATTTGCCGTCTGTTTTACGGAAGTAGGCACGATAGTCGGTCGCACTTCGAAGATATTTCTGGGAAACGAACCCTGCTTTGCCGTCAGGTGTGATAATAAGCATCCACGTGTGACCATCAGCTTTTATTTCCCCCATTACGGAACAAAGAACATACACACGTTTCACAATATCATAAGAAAGGGTATCAATTACGGTGGCAGTTAAACTGGGCTCAAGCCGAACACTGACAGTTTCTCCTACGATGGCCATATATTCGTAAGCGTCGTACTCGTCCGGCCAACGAGCGGAAACGTAAGGTGCTTCGAAGCTTGTTTCGCCCAAGTATTCTCCGAACGCTCCTCCAAGCGTTAAGACCACAAGCAGCTCATTCCACAACTCGCTTTCGGGCTTATCGAGCTTCCACAAACTCTTAAATTCTTCAATCCCGCCATCACCACCAAAACTGTTTTTGATGTCAGGATCGAGTATGCTCAAGATATAGTCTTTATCTCGATTCCTAATTGCTTCCACTATCTTTTTCCTGAATTCCAAAAACGACGCGTCTTGAGAAGCTTCATCCACAGGATAGAGCTTACCTTTCGGTGGGGCAGAATACGTCAGGCAAACCAATAGCGTAAGTCCTATCACCAATTTGCTTGTCCAGCGTTGCATGGCTGTTATCTCCGGAATTTTGGTGTGTTTTTGTTCGAAAAATTCACCTCTCGCTCGACGGGCAGATGTCGTTCAAAACGCACTCGCCGCAGAGGGGCTTCCTCGCCCGGCACACGTGGCGGCCGTGGAGGACGAGCGTGTGGCCGAGCGCCGTCCAGTCCCGGCGCGGAAAAAGCGCCATTAAATCGCGCTCGATCTTTACGGGGTCGTCGTGCTCCGTCAGGGCGAGGCGCCTCGAGAGGCGGTGCACGTGGGTATCCACGACGACGCCCTCGGCCTTGCCGAAAGCGGTGCCAAGGAGGACGTTCGCTGTCTTGCGCGCGACGCCCGGAAGCTCCACAAGCTCGTCCATCGTGTCGGGCACGCGGCCCTCGTGCCTTTCCTGAAGAATTTTCGCGGCGCCCAGAATGTTCTTCGCCTTGTTTCGGTAGAATCCCGTCGAGCGGATGTCCTGCTCAAGCTCTTGGGGCTTCGCCGAGGCGTAGTCCCGGGCCGTCTTGTACTTTCTGAAAAGACCTTTTGTAACCTGGTTGACACGCTCGTCGGTGCACTGCGCCGAAAGCACCGCCGCGACCAGAAGCTCAAGGGGGCTTTTAAAATCGAGCGTGCAGCGGGCGTCCGGCCAGCGCTCTTTCAGACGCTTCCAGATCGTCGCGGCGTGCTGTTTAATATCTTTCGCCCCGGCTTTCGTGGTCATTGCGGCAAGGACGTAGGAAGTAGATTTAATGACCGATTATCGATTACCAATGACCAATTCAGGAATCGGTCATCGGTTACCGGTCATCGATTATTGATCTACGTTCTCACCTACCGTCCCATTCCCAACTCGTCGAGCTTCTGCTTGGCGAGCCTAGCCTCGGGCGCGTGCGGATGGCGCTGGATGAGGCTCTGCAAAACGACGACGCCCTGCCCGATCTGATAGAGCTCCATGTAGGCGTAGCCTTTCTTGAGGAGCACCGCGGGAATCTTGTCACCCTCCGGATATTTCTCAAGCACGCGGTCGAACACCCCGATCGCCTCCTCAAATTGGCGTTGAGCGTAGTGGCACTCGCCTACCCAGTAGAGGGCGTTGTCGGCAAGGTCGTTTTGCGAATCCTGCTTGACGAATTTCTCGAAGCCCATAACGGCGAGGGAGAAATTTCCCTTGGTGTAATCGGCGTAGGCGGCCTGGTAGGCCTGCTCGGGGGACATGGGAGGCGGCACCGGAGGTTCTGCCCCGGCGGTTTCCTTTTGAGGCGACACCTGTTCTTCTTTTTGGGGAGAAGGCGGCTCCCCCGACTCGCTTGTCGCAAGACCCGCCGGCCAGTCCGTCGGTAGGGCCGCTTGAGCAGGTTTTTCCAAGATGGGCGCGGGCGCCGCCGGTGCCGCGGGGCGGTGGCTGCCCGCAAGGGCGAGGCGATAGTTGGCGTCGCTCAGCTTTTCGGAAAGCACGAGGATTTCCGAAGTCACCTCGTCGAGCTTCGCGGCGAGGCGTGCGTTCGACTGCGCCGTGCCGCCGCACCGCTCTTCGAGGAGGGCGAGAATCTGCGCCATCTGCTCCTTCAGCTCGGCCTGCCCTTTCTTGAGCTTCCATACCTCCTCCTGAATGCGCGCGACGTCCTCGCTCGAGGCGGGAATAACCTTTTCTCTTGCGGCCTGGGAAGGCATCGCGCCAAGGAGCGCGAAGCCCAGAAATACGGAAAGCAGCGTTTTCTCACGAAGATGCATCGTCAAAAACCTCCACGGCGTTTTAGGATAGCAGGAAATTGAGAGGAGCGCAAAGGCCGGAAGGAAAAAAACAGCGAGGCGCGGCGTGCCGGGAGGAGGCTGTGATACAATAATGGTTCTGCGGGGAGTTGCCGGAGTGGTCAAACGGAGCAGACTGTAAATCTGCCGCCCAACGGGCTACGGAGGTTCGAACCCTCCACTCCCCACATGTTTGAGCTCCAATGGGAAAAGCCTGCAAAAAGCCGTACTGGAAAAAATCATGAAGCGTAAGGTTCTGATTGGTGTCCTTGTTTTCATAGCGATCGTTCTCGTCGCGCTCGCCCTCATCATCCCCCGCCTCGTTGACCTCGAACAGTACCGCCCCGTAATCGAGCTCAAACTCAAGGAGGTTTTGCGCAAGGATGTGCGCCTCGGAGAGCTCGATTTGCGCATCCTGCCGCGCCCTGCCGTGCGCGTCTACGATGTCGCAATCTACGACGAGCGCCCCGAGGATGCGCTCTTTTCCGTCGAGGCGCTCGACATCGCGCCGCGCCTCCTGCCCCTCCTGAGGAAGCGCGTCGAGGTAAAGAGCGTGAAGGCCCTGCGCCCTCGCGTCACGCTCGACTTCGACCAGGCGGGAAAACTTCTTTTGCTTCGCGACCTCGCACACCTCGTCGAGGAGAAAGACGCCCCGAAGGACGCAGCAGCGAAAGAATTTTTCCTGGGTCGCCTGCGGCTTAAGGACGCCTCTCTTACGCTGCGCAAGCCGAACGGCTTCTGGGGTTTCCCAAGCGAGCTCGGCCTCGACTCGCTCGATTTGACCCTTCGCAACGTCGGCAAGAACCGCCCCGTCGAGGTGGAAATGGAAGGCCGCGTCGTCCCGTACGATTTCACCATCGGCGTGTCCGGGCGAACCGAGCCCAGCGACTTCAGCGACCTTGCGTCGCTTGCCTATCGGGGGCGGGCACGCATCACGGGGCTGCGCCTCGGTCCGTTTGAAGCACTTCTCCGGGAATACGACGTTCCCGTGCAGGACGGAACGCTCGACATGGATACGGACGTATGGAGTCAGGGCCGGGACGACCTCCATCTCGAAGGGAGCGTCGCGGTGCAGGACCTGAAGCCTCAAAACACAAGCCTTCGCGCCCGTTACCGCCTGGGCCTCCAGGAAAAGGCCGTGTCGGTCGAATCGGCCGAGCTTGAAGTGGAGCCGTTCGAGGTGGCCACGCTCGAGCCGCTCCTTGCGAAGCTGGGGCTTCCCAAAATCGAGGGGACGGCGAGCCTCGACGCGGACCTCGACGGAAAGCCCTCGGCGTGGGCGTCGCGGGGCACGGCCTCGTTGACGCTTCGCGCGCCGCGCGCCGTCGAGCTGGCCGTGGATTACGACGCCGCGCTCTCGGACGAGGGCGAGCGCCTCGATATCAAGCACCTTTCAGTGAGCACCAAGGCGGCGGACATCTCCGTCCGCGGAAGCGTCGCGTCGCTTTCCTCGAAGGCTCCGAAGCTCAACCTCGAGCTCTCCGCTAAAAACACGCGCCTCGAAGAAGCGGCCGCGCTCTCCGAGGCGGGCCTCCTGGGCGGTGTCGACTTCTCAAGCCTCAAGGGCCGAGCCGACGCGGAGGTGAAGGCGAGCGGCACGACGAAAAAACCGCTCTTTTCGGGAAAAGCATCCCTCGTGGACTTTTCCGTCCGGACGGACTACCTCGCCGCGCCCATTGCGTTCCCGCGCCTCGAAGCGGCCTTCGAAGGCGAAACCTTTACGCTCGAGCCGGTGCATCTCGCGCTCGGCGAAACGTCATTCGAGGGGCGCGTCGTGCTCGAGGGACTCGACGCACCCGACATTAATTTCGCGCTGCGCTCGCCCGAGCTGGACATCGGAAAATTGTTCGCCCTTCTTCCGGCGGAGGATACTCAGGCCGAGCCCGCGCCTTCCCCCGAGACGCCGTCTCAAACCGAGAGCCCGCTCAAGAAGACAACCCTTCGAGGCACGTTCGAGACGCCGAAGGCGCTCTACGGTGGACTCACGTTCACCGATGTCAAGGCGAGCGTCCGCATGGAGCGCGGCCTGTTCCACGTCGAGCCCCTCTCCCTCGTGCTTTATCAAGGCCGAGCGGACCACTTGTTCGAGATGAATCTGACGAGCGACGTGCTGCCCTTCCGCCTCGCGAGCACGCTCGAGGGCGTTGACATCAAACAGATGGTCGAAAGCGCCACGGAGCACAAGGATCTTCTGAAGGGCAGACTCTTCATGAAGCTCGACGCAAAGGGCGAGGGGTTCGAGGAAGGAGCCATGGGGAAGCGCCTGCGCGGGCAGTCTCACTTCGAGGTCAAGGACGGAGCGCTCACGTCGTTCAGCCTCCTAGAGCAGATTCGGAAAGTGGGAGGCCTCGTCGGCATCAAGGAAGGCATCGATCCCAACACTACCAGGTTTGACGTGATGGACGGAGACTTCAAGATCGGCGGCAGGCGCTTCACGACAGAAAACACCCGGCTCGTCTCGGAGGACCTCGACTCGCGCGTCCGCGGCTCGATGGACTTCGAAGGCAACCTCGACTTCCACGTCACGACGTACCTTTCCAAGGAGCTCACCGCCCAGATCAAGGAATCGGACGCGAAGACGTTCTTCACGAGCGACGACGGCCGGGCCACGATTCCAGCCTACGTGAAGGGCACGATCTACGAGCCCAAAACGACACTCGACATGGAATTCATCCGAAAACGCGTCCAAAAAGAAGTAAAGAAAGAGATTAAGAAAGAGATCAAGAAAAAAATTTTCGGGATTTTCGGAGGGGATTGAAGCCTGCCCGCCCCGACGACCTTGGCGGGCCTGCCCTATGTTGAGGGATGGCCCGCTCCTGGCGGGGCCAGGCAACCGGGAATTGAAAAAAACCCTAAAAAGGCGCTTTTTTTGAGAAACGCCAATAAGTGGCGTAAATAAAGGCATTTTTTTTAGAGACTTTCGGGTATTTTTGGGCTTGACTCTTCACTATGCTCCACGTATACTGGCCTGCGCTTTTGTATGATTAAGCTAAAAACAAAATTGCCGGGGCCCAAGAACCGGGCCATGATGGCTGAGCGGAAAAAGCATGTTCCGCGCGGCGTCGCCCACTGGCTCCCTCCCGTCTTCGTGGCAAAAGCCCACGGTGCCATCGTGGAAGACGTGGACGGGAACCACCTGATGGATTGGACATGCGGCTTCGCCGTCGTCAATCTGGGCCACACGCCCGAGCCGGTCGTCCGCGCGATCCAGAAGCAGGCGGAACGCATCCTGCACCCGGGGTTCTTCGTCACCCCATACGAGCCGTACCTGGAGCTCGCCGAACGCCTATGTAACGCGACGCCGGGCGACTTCCCCAAGAAAGCGATGTTCGCAACCTCGGGCGCCGAGGCCGTCGAGAACGCCGTCAAGATTTGCCGTGCCGCCACGGGCCGGCCCGCCATCGTCTGCTTCAGCCACGCCTACCATGGGCGCACCTACATGGCCATGACCCTGACGGACAAGGCCAAGCCCTTCAAGCGCGGCTTCGCCCCCTTCTGCCCCGAAGTCTACCGCGCGCCCTTCCCCTATCCCTATCGCTGGCCTGGAGGGGGAGAAGAGGGGGCGGATCCTGACGTGGTGGCCGAGGAGTGCTTCCGCCATTTCGAAGACCTCGTCGTGACCAGCATCACCCCGGAGAAGGTGGCGGGCGTCATCATCGAGCCTGTGCTGGGCGAAGGCGGATACGTCCCCGCGCCCAAGAAATTTCTGAAAAAGCTCCAGGCCTTCTGCCGCAAGCACGGCATCGTCTTCGCGGCCGACGAGATTCAGACCGGCTTCGGCCGCACGGGTGCGCTCTTCGCGTGCGAGCCGCTGGAAGCTGAGCCGGACATGATGATCCTATCGAAAGGCCTCGCCAGCGGCATGCCGATTTCCTGCGTTGTCGGCCGGGCGGAGATCATGGACGTGCCGGACGTGGACTGCCTCGGCGGCGGCACGTACGGCGGCAATCCCGTCGCGTGCGCGTCGGCGCTCGCCGTCCTGGATATGCTAGAGGACGGCACGCTCCTCAGGCAGGCGCGGGAGTTCGGAAAAACTCTGGAAAAGAAGCTTCGGTACTTCAAAGATAACTATCCGGTCATCGGCAACGTACGGGGCCTCGGCGCCATGTGGGGAATAGAATTCGTGGAAGACCGCACGACCAAGGAGCCCGACGATGAAGCATGCGAGGAAATGCTCACCGGCTGTTATAAGCGCGGCCTGGTCATCCTGCCCGCCGGAACGTATGACAACCTTGTGCGCCTGGTCCCGCCGATCACGATCGAGCCGAAGCAATTCGAGCAGGGATTCGAAATTGCGGAAACCGTGCTCAAGTCCATCCAAAAATCGAGGAAATAACCGGTTCCATGAGCTCAAAGCACATAAAACTCAAAACCGAGCTTCCGGGGCCGAAGAGCCGCGCCCTGATGGAAAAGCGCAAAAAGTACGTTCCGCGCGGGCTGGGCCAGTACACGAACATCGTCGTGGCGAAGGCCCGCGGAGCGATCCTCGAGGACGTGGACGGCAACCATCTGCTGGATTTCGCCTCCGGCGTAGCCGTCGCCAACGTGGGCCACTGTGCGGAGAAAGTCGTCAAAGCGGTCCAGAGGCAGGCGGCGCGCGCCATGCACACGAATTTCAACATTGCGCCCTACGAGCGAGCCGTGGAGCTCGCCGGGCGCCTGGCCAGCTTAACCCCGGGCTCCTTTACCAAGAGAGCGCTCCTCGTGAATTCCGGCGCCGAAGCCGTCGAGAACACCGTCAAGATCTCGCGCGCCTCGACGAAACGACCCTCGATCCTCTGCTTCGAGCACGCCTTCCACGGGCGCACCTACATGAGCATGACCCTCACGCACAGGGCCAATCCCTTCAAGATGGGCTACAGCCCGTTCTGCACCGACGTCCACCGCGCGCCTTATCCCTACGTCTATCGCTGGCCGGGAAACAAGGATTCCGACGTCGTAGCGGACGAGTGCTTCCAGTTCTTCTCGGACATCGCCGCCAGGACGTCGCCGGGCCAGATCGCGGCCGTCATCATCGAGCCGATGCTCGGCGAGGGCGGCTTCGTCCCCGCGCCCAAGAAATTCCTGCAGAAACTCCAGGCCTTCTGCCGCAAGCACGGCATCGTCTTCGCGGTCGACGAGATCCAAACGGGCTTCGGCCGCACTGGAACGCTCTTCGCCTGCGAGCAGCTCGGCTTGGAGCCGGATATCATGATCTTGTCCAAGGGCATCGGCGGCGGGATGCCGATCGGCGCCGTGGTCGGCCGGGCGAAGGTCATGGACGCGGCGGGCGAGGACGGCATCGAGTGCGGCAGCTACGGCGGCAACGCCGTGTCCAGCGCCGCGGCGCTCGCCACCCTGGACTTGTTCAAGAGCGGCTCGCTCGTCAAGAATGCGCGTAAGATAGGGAAAACGCTCGAACCGCGATTTGCCGCCTGGAAGGAAAAATACAAGTTCATCGGTGACGTGCGGGGAATGGGCTCGATGCAGGCGATGGAGTTCGTGAAAGACCGCAGGAGCAAAGAGCCGGATCCCGAGAAGGTGAATAAGCTCCTCGACTATTGCTACGAGCGCGGCCTCATCGTCATATCGGCGGGAACGTACAACAACGTCGTGCGCCTGCTCACGCCGCTCGTGACGGAGCCGGACCAGCTCGAAGAGGGCCTGGAAATTATGGAATCCGGCCTGCAGGCCATCGCCTAGACCGCCTAAGACACGCCAGCGTCCCCAGCTTTAATCCCGCCTTTCAGGCGGGATTTTTTACGCCGTAACATCCGCCGGTTTCACCTTTAGTTTTGGGGAGGGGAATCGTGCGACGCAATAATCCGTACCTGGATGTCGTAGTTGCGCCATCCTTTGGAGCGCCTCACCGGCACCTGCACATTCGCTTGGACGCGCTCCCCGGGAGGCGGAAGTTTTAGAAGCGTGAGCACGACGGCGTACTCCCGCTCGTTCTTAACGGGCTCAGTGTGCGCATCCACGTAGCTCCGAAGGCCCGGCGTCACGACAACCCGGTCGACGAAGAGCGTTTCGTGAGGGTCGAGGCTCCGGATGTGCACGACCTGCCACTTGGGTGGCGACGGCCCTTCAAAGTAGACGAAGGGCTCTGGGTCGAACTCTATGGGCCCCATCAGGAGCACGCGCAATTCAAGCCGATGCTCGTTTTGACCTTCGGGTTCGTTCGTCTGAACCCGGGCATAGCTTTGGTACGGGCCTTCCTCCCCTTTGAGCCTCAGCGTGACCGTTCCCGTCTCGCCGGGCTTGATCTTCTCCGTAAAGTCAACCACGGTGCAGTCGCATGAGGGAAAAACGCCCTCGATCCGAAGGACGGCGTCCCCCTCGTTGCGCACGGGGAAGGCGTGTTCGACCTCCTGGGTAAGATGCTGGGCGCCGAGGTCCTTGAACGTTTCCTCGAACACCGCCTTGGGGCCACGCTTGCCCTCGACCTGTTGGGGCTTGGCACCTGCCGCAACTCCCGCCGCGGCGGCAAGCACCGCAAGAAAAAGGCCCGTCGACAAACCCCTGCGAAGCATGGGGAAAGAGCTACTCCAGCGAGAGGGTCGTGACCTCGCCCAAGGTGGAGAGGGGCTTGTCGAACTTTGCCTCGTCCCCCACCACGAGGATTACCGTTTTTTCGGGATTCATGTGCCTGCGGGCCATGTCAAGCACCTGCTCCGCCGTAACGGCACGAATTTTTTCGAGATACGTATCCCAGTAATCTTCCGGATAGCCGAAAAAGTGGTTTTCGATGCTTTTCCAAAGAACGTCGCTCGCACCCTCGAATTGAAAGACAAAGCTGTTCACGGTGGAGCGCCGGGCCCGCAGAAGCTCCTCCTCCGTGGGCGGTTCCACGCGGAGGCGCTCGATCTCCACGAGGATGGCTTCGATAGCCTCGACCGTCGTCTCGGGCTTGGTGGAACATCCGACCGAAAACGTTCCCCGGTCGAGTCCGTCCCGGACGCCTCCCCCCACGCTGTAGGCCAGCCCCTTCTCGGAGCGCACCTTCATAAAAAGGCGGGACGACATGCTGGTGCCAAAAATATGATTCATCACTTCGATGCGCCGTATGTCCGGATCATGACGATTAACGCCCAAGTGGCCGATGCGGATGCTCGTCTGCTTCAAATTCGTGCGCGGGATGTAATATACGCGGCGTGCAAGGCGGTCTTCCACTTTCGGAAGCTCCGGGAGCACGGCTTCGCGCGGCTCCCAGTCTCCGAACGCTTCCTCCAGCTTTTGAAGCATCGCTTCGGGCTTGAAATCCCCGTAGGCGCCAAGAAGGATGTTTTCGGGAACGAAGACGCGCCGGTGAAAATCCCTTAAATCCTTTTGCGAAATGCGCTCGAGGGACTCTTCGGTTTCGTAGCGCGCCCAGGGGCTTTGCTTTCCGTAAACGAGCTCGCCGAATTTGTGCGACGCGACGACCCGCGGATAATCCCAGCGGCGCCAGACCCAGTCGAGCATCTTTCCTTTTTCCACCTTGACGGGCCCGGTGCGGAACGCGGGATTGCGCAACACGTCGGCGGCGACCGAAAGGGCCCACTCGAAATCCTTCTTGAGCGCCTCCACGCCGACCCACAGCATCTCTTCTTCCATGTCAACGGAGAGTTTTACGGCGCGTTGCTCGAGCTCCTCGTCGAGCACCTCCGGTTTCCACCGCTTGGTGCCGCCCGCACGCATGGATTTGGCTGCGAGTTCCGCCAGCCCCTCCTTGCCCGGAAGGTCGTAGACGCTTCCCGCCCGCACAAAGGCCTGCACCGAAACGATGGGGATCTCGTGGTTCTCCACGAGGAAGACGAGCATGCCGTTCGAGAGCGAAGCCCGCTCGGCCTTGCGGGGCTCAAAGACCTCGTCGGGGTATTCGAGAGTCGAGGGGTGGAGCTGCGCCCACGCCGCGCCTCCGGCGAGCCCCGCCGCGACTAAGAGTAAAAAAAAGGATTGGCGTTTCATGGTGCGTCTGTTTCCCTCGCAGGCTCCGCTGGGTAAAGCCATCCAAAGCCAAGTGCGGAAGGTACAGAAGGTGCGGAAAATACAGAAGCCCTCATCCTCTCTGCGCCTTCTGCACCTTTGACCGCTCTTCTCACCCGCACCGCGACCGTGCGGTTCGATTCCGTCAAGTACGCCTTCGCCGCGCGCTGAACGTCTTCCGCCGTCACGCTCCCCACCTTGTCAACGTAGGTCAGCATGTTGCGCCACGAGCCCGTGAGAAGCTCGTACTCCGTCATGGAAAAGGCGAGCCAGAAGTTCGAGCCGAGGCGCCGCACCGCGTTGGCCTGAAGATTGTTGCGGACGCGCTCGAGCTCGCGCTTCGTGAGCGGCTCGCGCTCGAGGCGCTCGAACTCGCGGTAGAGAATCCGCTCGACCTCTTCGGTCGTGTGCGGCGCAATGGGGTCGGCACTAAGCATAAAAAGGTGCGGATAGCGCTCGCCGGGACCGAACCATGCGTCGACGTCGGACGCCACACCTTCCTTAACAAGCGCCTTTTCGAGGCGCGAGGCGCGTCCCTCCGTAAGCGCGTAGGAAAGCGCCCGCAGCGCGTAGAAGTCCTCGTCCGGCCACGTCGGCACGTGGTAGGCCACCATCAGCCCCGGCTCGGCGTCGAACTCCAGCCTGACGCGCCGCTCCCCCTTCTGCTCCGGCTCCACGGTGCGTACCGGCGGCGGATCGGGCGCCTTGGGAATGTCGGAGAAATATTTCTGGGCGAGCTCTGCGGCGTGGGCGGGGTCCACGTCGCCCACGAGCGCCACGACACTGTTCTGGGGCACGTAGTGTTCGGCGAAGAATTTTTCCGCGTCGCCGACGGTGACGGTCTTCAGGTCCGACATGTAGCCCACCGTCTCGATTCGGTAAGGATGCACCGTGAACGCGGCATGGATCAGCGCCTCGTAGAGCGCACCCCCGGGGCTCGTCTCGATCCTCATGCGGCGCTCCTCGGCCACCACGTCGCGCTCCTTGTAAAACTCGCGCATCACGGGGTGCTTGAAGCGCTCCGACTCCATGAGCATCCAAAGCTCGAGGCGCGACGAGGGAAGCGCCACGAAATACGTGGTGAGGTCCGCGCCGGTGGTGGCGTTCAGGAAGGTGCCGCCGTTTTCGTCGTACACGGTGTCGAACTCGCCGGGAACAATCAGAGTCTGATGCTTTTCCTCCAGCGCCTCGAGTTCCTCCCTCAAAGCCTTGACCGTCTCCTCGTCGCCTTCCACCACGGCGCGCGAGAGGGCTTCGCCCACGCGCTCGATCTCGTCGAGCACCGCGCGCTCCTTCTCCCACGCGCGCGTCCCAATCGCCGTCGTGCCCTTGAAGACCATGTGCTCGAACAAGTGCGCGAGGCCCGTGATGCCCGGCACCTCGTCCACGCTTCCCACCTTGAAGCGCACCAGGCCCACGAACACCGGCGACTCGTGCCTCTCCACGATGAGGAAACGGAAGCCGTTCGGGAGCGTGAACTCGCTGACCTTTTCTTCAAGGCTCTGGCCCAGAAGCGGCGCGGCCAAAAAAAAGGCCAGCGTTCCGGCGAGCGTCCGGCCATGCATGGTAGGGAAAGTTTATCAGAGACTGGCTTTTTCCGCAAACGCGGGCTCCAGCACCGGGCGAAGGAAGCTTGAGGAAAGGGGGGGTGCAAGCGAGAACGAGGGGGCTTGCCTGTTGCACCCCCCCGCCGGCATTCAGGATTTTTTTGCTTTTTTTCTTGACAAACCGGAATTGACCATATATCCTTGGGGTCGAATGTGGTCAAAAGTGGACTAAAACACACCCGCTTCGAGTGGACCTTGACCCCATTCCCCTTTTGGGAAGGCCGAGTGCCCCCCGAGAGAGGCAGGCCGAAGCTAGGGCGAGCCGTTCCGCTTCAGCGGTATGGGACGCGATTGGCAAGCCTCGTTTCGGAGCCTTCCGCAAGAGGTGGCTTTTCCGTCCCGGCGCTCGTCCGCCGCAGTAAGGTGGACGGGTAGGGACGGGGAAAGCGGGAGTTGTCCCGGTAGGTGCATCGGGACGGGCGGCGGCGGAGCGTGCCCTGAGGGCAAGTTTGCTTAAGGCGGGCAACGCTTTTTTAGATGCATGATATTGCCTCCCCCGGTGGCGCACAGCCTATGCGCCCCTCGGAACTCCTCGAAAAACGAGAAAACATGGCGGGCGCTTCAACGGGGCGCGGCGCCTGTTTGTTCTGTCCCGCTCAAGCGGCGGGGGAGAAGGTAAATGTTTCGCGGAAATTTTCAGGCGAAGGTAGACGAGAAAGGGCGGCTTAAAATCCCGACCCGTTTTCGCGACATCCTGCGCAAGCAGTACGGCGACGAGGTCTACGTAACCTGCTTCTCGACGAAGGGTGAGTATCTGCGCGTCTATCCGCTTTCGGTGTGGCAGCGCATCGAGCAAAGCTTATCCCGCATTCCGCTCACCGAGCCCGCGCGCCAGCCGTTCGAGGACGCCGTAAGCTACTACGGCCTCGAGAGCAAGATGGACCCCCAGGGGCGCGTACTCGTTTCGCAGATCCTGCGCCAGACGTCCCAGGTGGAAGGCCAGGAGGTATGCGTCCTCGGCAAGGGTAATTTTCTCGAAGTCTGGAGGCTCGCGGCCTTCAAGCAGCGCCTCAGAAGGACCCCCTCGACGAACAAAACCCTGCACCGCTTAAGCCAGTATCCCGTCTGGGACGACGGGGGCGAACAGAAAACGTAAGCCCATGACCACGACACACGAACCCGTGCTCTTGGAGGAGGCGATGCATTACCTTGCCCCCGGCGAGCGGGACGGCGTCTTCGTGGACTGCACCGTGGGTGGCGGTGGACACGCCGCGGAAATCCTGCGCCGCGCGGGTGCCTCGGCGAAGCTCCTCGGCATCGACGTGGACAAGGCCGCTATCAAGGCCGCCCGAAAGGCCCTCAAGAAGGAGGAGAAAGCGGGGCGCGTGACGTTTCTCCAGCGCAACTTCAAGGAACTGCCCGAGGCCCTGGATGAGCTTAAAATCGAGCGTGTCTCGGGCGTTCTTGCCGATCTGGGTGTTTCGTCGCTCCAGCTTGAGGATCAAAAGCGTGGATTTTCTTTTATGCGGGACGGCCCTCTCGACATGCGGATGAATCAAGCGCTCGGCACGACCGCCGCGGATTTGGTAAACACGCTTCACGAGCGGGCGCTTTCGGATTTAATTTTTGAGTTCAGTGAAGAGCCCTTCGCACGCCGCATAGCGCGGACCTTGGTCGAGGAACGCGCGAAAAAGCCCATCAAGCGTACCTTGGAGCTTCGGCAAATCGTGGAGCGCGCGAAGCCCCCTCAAGGTGGAGCCATCCATCCGGCCACGAAGACTTTCCAGGCGCTCCGCATCGCCGTGAACCGCGAGCTAGACGGCCTCGCCGCCTGGATCGACAAAACGGCCGAGCGCCTGAGCCCCGGGGCCCGAATGGTCATCCTGTCGTTCCACTCCCTCGAAGACCGCCTCGTAAAACACGCTTTCCAGTACCTTGAGCGAACGTGCGTTTGCCCCCCGCGCCAGCCCCAGTGTGAGTGCGGGAAAGTGCGCGCCGCCAAGATCCTTACGAAGCGGCCCGTGGAGCCCCGGGAGGCCGAAATCGCCCGCAACCCTCGCGCCCGGAGCGCCAAGCTTCGCGCCTGCGAGCGAATCTAGCCCCATGCGTCACCGCCGCTACGTCCAGCACCACACGACTAGAAACCGCACCCTTTGGATGCAGCTCAACCGCAAGCGCGGCCGCGAGGTGCTTGTGTTTTTCGTCCTTGCGGTACTCGTGGCCGTGCCGCTCCTTCTTTACATCGGCTTCCGTGTCGAGCGCATGCGGCTCCTCACCGCGATCGACAAGATCCAGCGGGAGACCCTCACGCTCCGGGAGAAAAACCGGATGCTTCGGGTGGAAAAGGCCCGCCTCGAATCCCTGAATCGTGTCGAGGCCACGGCGCATGCGGAGCTCCACATGGTGGACTCGACGGCGCAGAACGTGACGCTCGTGTTTTCCGAAAATGAGCTGCGGCGCGCCGAGCTTGCCGGACACGGCGCACGCGTTCTTCCCGAGGAAAAGACGCAGCCATGAAGGCACGAAAAAACCGTCAGTCAGCCGGGGCCGCAAAAACCCGTGTTTCGCGCGTGCGGCTTGCCATGGTGGCGGTGGGATTTCTTGCCGCAGTGAGCACCATAGGCTGGCGCTTGGTCGAGGTGCAGGTCTTTGCACACGAGGACTACGCCGAGCGCGTCCGGGAGCAGCGCCAAGGCATCTTGAAGATTCCTTCCCGGCGCGGCACCATCTACGACCGCCACGGCGAAGAGCTGGCCCTGAGCGTGGACGCCGTATCGCTCTACGCCATCCCGGCGCACGTGGATGACCCCAAGGGCCGCGCGCGAACGCTCGCGAAAGTACTTGAGCGCCCGGTTCGTGAGATGGAGGCACGCCTGCGCAAGAAGGCATCCTTCGTATGGATCGCACGCAAGATTTCAAAGGAGACATGGAAAACCCTTGAGGCGCGGGGATTCTCGGAAGAAACCGGTTTCGGCGTCCTGAGCGAGTACCGCCGCCGTTACCCGAAAGAGACCCTCGCCTCCCATGTCGTGGGCTACGTGAGCGTGGACGATGTCGGCCTCGGGGGCGTGGAGTACGCCTTCAATGAGCACCTGAGCGGAACGCCCGTCCGCCTCGTCGTGGCCAAGCGCCCGAGCGGTCGCGTGGCGCTCCTGCCTCCCCAGTTTTTTGAAGAGCCGTCCACCGGGGGACACGTCACGCTCACGCTCGACCATGTGGTGCAGCACTACGCGGAGCGGGAGCTCGACCGCATCGTCTCGGAGCACAACCCGCGCAGCGCCTCCATCGTTGTATTAGTCCCTGACACCGGCGCCGTGCTCGCGATGGCCAGCCGCCCCGCTGCGAATCCCAACCGCTCCCACGCCGAGTACCCCGAAGCCGCCTGGCACAACGCGGCGATTGAAAACGCTTACGAGCCCGGGTCGGTTATGAAAATTTTTATCGCGGCTTCGGCGCTCGACGAAAAGCTCGTCGGCTCGCGCGAGTTAATTTTCTGCGAAAACGGCTCCACCCAGGTAGCCGGCTTTCGCATCCGTGACCACAAGCCCTTCGCCACACTCTCCGTCTCGGAGATCATAGCGCATTCGAGCAACGTGGGCGCCATTAAGATCGGCAGACGGTTCAAGCACCGTGAAACCCTGTACCGCCGCCTGAGGGCGTTCGGCTTCGGTGCACCTTCGGGTATAGAGCTTTCGGGCGAGAGCGCGGGCATCCTGCGCAAGCCGCGCCGGTGGTCGGCGCTCTCCCGGGCGGCGCTCTCGATCGGCCAGGAGATGAGCGCCTCCGCGCTCCAACTCGCGCGCGCGACGGCCGTGCTCGCAAACGGAGGCCACCTCGTCATGCCCTACGTCGTCCAGGAAAGCACGAGCCCGGACGGTGAGGTGGAGCACCGCGAGGCGCAGCCGGGACCAGTGGTAAAAATTCTCGGCACCCGCGCGCTCTCCGCCATTCGGCACATGATGGAGGAAGTGGTCGAGTACGGCACGGGCGAGCTGGCGCGCGTCGAGGGCTACACGGTGGCCGGAAAGACCGGCACGGCCCAGAAAGTGGACCCGGCCACGGGACGCTACGCCGAGGGACGCTACGTGGCGTCGTTTGCCGGATTCCTGCCGGTGGAAGAGCCGCGAGCCGTGATCGTCGTGCTCGTGGACGAGCCGTCGCGCGGCTTCTACTACGCAAGCGACGTGGCGGCGCCGGCCTTCAGCCGCCTGGGAAAAGAAATCATGCTCCAGCTGGGGGTGCCGCCTTCGTTCGGAAACCGCGTGCTCACGGCGGCCTACACCAGCGCCGAGAACACCGTGAGCCGCACGGCGGAAATCACGGTGCGCTCAGCGGGACGAACGGCGGGGGCAGCGCCGCTATATGACCAGTGAGGAACCGCGAGGTCGAACGGTGCAGGCGATAGCGAAAGAAATCGAGGGAGCCCGGGCGCACGGCCGGACGCGCGTCAAGGTGCGCTCCGTGGCATGCGATTCACGCCGAGTAAGGGCGGGGGCGCTCTTTTGCGCGATTCGCGGTGAACACCTCGACGGCCACGCGTTTCTCGACGAGGCCCTCAAGCGCGGCGCGAAGGCCGTCCTGAGCGAAGAGGCGCCGCAGCGGGACCTTCCATGGATTACGGCGTCCGATGCGCGGCGCGCCATGGCCCGAGCGGCCTGCCTTGTCTACGAGCATCCTTCCCGCCGCCTCAAGGTGCTGGGAGTCACGGGAACGAACGGAAAGACAACCGTCGTCCATCTCCTGGGCCACATGCTGCGCGCCCTGGGCAGCCCCTGCGGTGTCCTGGGGACGCTCGGATACGACCTCGACGGCGAAGCCCTCCCGGCCGAAAACACGACGCCCCAGGCCCCGGATCTGCAGGAAATGCTTTTCCAGTTGGCCAGCCGGAGCGTACCCTACGCGGCCATGGAGGTCTCGTCCCACGCGCTCAGCTTGGGACGCGTGGAGGGCACGCGCTTCGCGGGCGCCGTATTTACCGGCCTCACCCGCGACCACCTCGACTTCCACGGCTCGATGAAAGCGTATTTCGAGGCGAAGCGCCGGCTGTTCGAGGCGCTTCCGGAGGACGCCTGGGCCGTGCTCAACGCCGACAACGAGCACGCCGAGCCGATGCAAAAAGCCTGCCGCGGACGCACCCTGACCTACGGCCTGGACGCCGGGGCGCAGGTGCGCGCCGAGTCGGTCTCTCTCGCGCTCGACGGGCTGCGCTTCGACGTCGTCTCGCCGCGGGGGCGCAGGCGAATTCACTCGCCGCTCATCGGCATGCCGAACGTCTCGAACCTTCTCGCCGCGTCCGCCGCCGCGGAGATGCTCGAGCTTCCGTTCCGGGACGCCCTCAACGCGCTCGCCCAGGCGCCGCCCGTGCGCGGGCGCTTCGAGCACATACGCGCGCAGCAGGGGTTCGACGTCCTCGTGGACTACGCCCACACAGACGATGCGCTTCGAAACCTTCTGCGCTCGGCGCGCTCGCTTCGGCCCAAGCGGGTGCTCACGGTGTTCGGGTGCGGCGGTGACCGCGACAAGGGTAAACGCATTCCCATGGGGCGCGCCGCCGGCGAGTGGAGCGACCTTGTATTTCTGACTTCCGATAATCCCCGCGGCGAAGGCCCCCAAAAAATTCTCGAGGACGTGGAGCCCGGCGTACGGGAATTCCGCGCTCCCGGAGAATACGTGATGGAGGCGGACCGGCGCCGCGCCATCAAGCTCGCGCTCCGCGCCGCACGGCCGGGCGACCTGGTCGTCGTGGCGGGCAAAGGGCACGAGACGCACCAAATCCTGGCCGACCGCACCGTGGCTTTCGACGACCAACAGGTGGTGGAAGAAATTTTAAAGACTCTTTGATGAGACTCGAAGAGATGATCCAAGCCATGGAAGGAACGCTTCTCCAGGGCTCCGCGAAGGCGGAGGTGCAGGGCGTCTCGATTGATTCGCGCACGATTCGCCGGGGCGAGCTTTTCTTCGCCGTCGAGGGCCCGCGCTTCGACGGCCACGCCTTCTTGGGCGAAGCGGCCTCGAAGGGTGCCGCCGGCGCCGTCGTCTCAGGGAAAACCGCGCCTCCCGTGTCCGCGGAATTTCCGCAATGGCCCCTCGTGGGCGTGGACGACACGACGCGGGCGCTCGGGCGCCTGGGCCGCGCCTTCAAGGACCGTTGGCCCTGCGTCTCGGTCGGCGTCACGGGAAGCGCCGGCAAGACGGGGGCGAAAGAAATTCTGAAGGCGTTTCTCTCCGCCTGGTACGAAGTGTTCGCCTCCGAGGGCAACCTGAACAACCTCTACGGGCTGCCGCTTTCGCTCACCCGCCGAGAGCCACGCCACGACGCGCTCGTCTGCGAGATGGGCATCAGCACGCCCGGGGAGATGGAGCGCCTCGTGGAAATTTACACGCCCGATGTCATGCTTTTCACGTGCATCGCACCCGCGCACTTGGAATCCTTCGATTCCGTTGAGGCCATCTACCGCGAAAAGACCTCCGTCCTCAAGCGCATGGGCGCGAATGGCACGGCTGTGGTAAACGGCGACGATGCCTTTCTGGTCCGTGTCTGCGATGAGCTTGCCGGTGCAAGCGCGTTCCAGGGCCGCGTCATCGCGTACGGGCTTTCGCAGTCCTGCGACGTGCGGGCCTCCGACGTGGAATCCAGGGGATTCGAGGGATCGTCTTTCAAGGTTTCCTTCCCGGACGGACAAGGCGCGTCGCTTCGCCTGATGCTCCCGGGGCGTGCGAACGCCCGGAACGCCCTAGGAGCGGCGGCCGCGGCGTGGAGCCTGGGCGTGAGCGCCGAGGCAATGGCGGAGAAAGCGGTGTCGCTTGCTCCCCTCGAAGGACGGGGGCGGATGCTGCATCTTCCGGGAAACATCCGCGTCGTGGACGATTCCTACAACGCCAACCCTGAATCATTTCGCGCGGCGCTCGAGGCGCTCAAGGAGACGCCCCCGTCCACGGGGCGGGGCCGCAACGTCCTCGCGGCGGGTGACATGCTGGAGCTCGGTCCCGGGGAGCACGCCTTTCACGAGGATGTCGGGGCCTTGGCGGCCTCGTGCGAGGTGGACGCGCTTTTCGCCGTGGGCGAACGGTCGCGCCGCATGGCCGCGGTCGCGCGGAAGGGCGGCGTCCCGAACGTACGGGAATTCACCACTGCGGAAGAGGCGGGCGAAGCGCTCGCCTCGTTTCTGCGCGAGGGCGACCTCGTGCTCGTCAAAGGCTCGCGGGGCATGCGGATGGAAGAAGCTCTCGCGGCGCTGCGCGAGCGCCTCGGTGCGGAGGAGCGTTGCTGATGCTCTACCACCTCCTCTATCCGCTGCACGAAGTCTGGGGACCGTTCAACATCTTCCGCTACATCACGTTCCGCTCGGCGGGAGCCATCCTGACGGCCATGCTGTGCGCGTTCGTTCTGGGACCGTTCGTCATCCGAAAACTGCGCGACCTCCAGATCGGCCAGCACATCCGCGAGGAAGGCCCGAAGGCGCATCACGCCAAAACGGGGACGCCCACCATGGGCGGTCTTTTAATTCTCGCCGCCGTCGCGCTCGCCACGCTCCTTTGGGCCGACCTGAGAAACCCATACGCATGGTTCGCCTTGCTGACGATGCTCGCCTTCGGCGTCATCGGCTTTCTCGACGACTACCGCAAAACGGTGCGGCGGCGCTCTCAGGGCCTTTCGGCGCGCGCGAAATTCTCACTGCAGATTCTTGCGGCGGTCACCGTAGGTGTCGCCTTGGTGATGCTCGCGGCCCACGGAACGTATTCCACGAGCCTCCAGATGCCGTTCTTCAAAGAAGTCGCTCTGAAGCTCGGCTGGTTCTACGTGCCGTTTGCCGTGCTGGTGCTGGCGAGCTCCTCGAACGCCGTGAACCTGACCGACGGCCTCGACGGCCTAGCCGTGGGCTCGATGCTCATCGTCTCGGCCACCTACACGGTGCTCGCCTACGTCGCGGGCCATGCCATCGTCGCCGACTACCTGCACGTCGTTAACATCAAGGGCGCGGGCGAAGTAACGGTGTTCTGCGCGTCCCTGGTGGGAGCGTGCCTGGGGTTTTTGTGGTACAACGCGCATCCGGCCGAAATCTTCATGGGCGACACGGGCGCGCTCGCCCTGGGCGGGGCAGTAGGCGTGGTGGCGCTCATCATCAAGCAGGAATTTCTTCTCATCCTCGTGGGCGGCCTCTTCGTGGTGGAGGCGCTTTCCGTGATTCTCCAGGTGGTGTCGTTCCGCTTCCAGGGAAAACGCCTTTTCAAGATGGCGCCCCTGCACCACCATTTCGAGCTTTCCGGATGGCCGGAGTCGAAGATTGTGATTCGCTTCTGGATTCTTTGCATCATCTTCTCGCTCGCAAGCCTGAGCACGCTCAAGGTGAGGTAGCGCGATGAACGAAATGCAGGGCGAAAAAATTCTGGTGGTGGGCCTCGGGGAAAGCGGCGCGGCGGCCTGCGAACATTTTCTCAAGCGCGGCGCCCGGGTCACGGCCACCGACCTTCGCGCCGAATCCGAAATCGCGTGCGCGCAGGCATTGCGCGAGCGCGGCGCCGCGCTCGAATGCGGCGGGCACCGCGAGGAGACGTTCGTCTCGGCCGACCGAATCGTCCTGAGCCCCGGTGTTCCCCCGACGATTCCCTCCCTCGAGGTAGCCCGCCGAAAGGGTATTTCCGTCACCGGGGAGCTGGAGCTCGGGGCGCGCGAGGCCAAGGCGCCGCTTCTCGCCGTGACCGGCACAAACGGCAAGGGCACCACGGTGTCCCTTCTGCACCACATCCTCGCGCGAAACGGAGTCAAGAGCGTCCTCGCGGGAAACGTCGGGCGCCCGCTCCTGCGCGCCGTCGAGGAGCAGCCGGACGCCGAGGTGTTCGTCGTGGAGGTGTCCAGTTTCCAGCTCGAGACGATCGAGCAATTCCACGCTCGCTCCGCCGTCATCCTGAATGTCACGCCCGACCATCTGGAGCGTTATGCCTCGTTTGAAGCGTATCGGGAGATGAAGGCGCACGTCTTCCTGAATCAGGAGGCAGGCGACCTGGCCCTCCTGAACGCCGACGAGCCGTGGCAGCGCGCCCTGGCAGAAAAGGCTACGGCCAGGGTGTGGTGGTTCGCCATGGGCGACGTTGTCAAAGGCCAGGGCGCCGTCGTCCGGAACGACACCGTTTTCGTGACGACGAATGAGGGCCGGCACGTCGAGGAGCTTATTTCGCTTTCTGAGACTAAGCTTCTGGGGCGGCACAACCTTCAAAACATCATGGCGGCGGCCTTGATGGCGCAGGATCGTGGCGTTCCCCTTCAAAGCATCCGCAAGGAGATCCGCTCCTTTCATGGGCTTCCCCATGTTATGGAGTTCGTGGCCGACGTCGGAGGCGTTGCCTTCTACGACAACTCGAAGGCCACGAACGTCGCGGCGGCCGTCAAGTCGCTCGAGGCCCTCGAAACCCCGCCCGCCGAGGCGGGCGAGCGCCGCGTCGTGCTTCTTTTGGGCGGGCGTGACAAGGGAGGCGACTACGCCCCCCTCCTCGAGGTGATTCCGCGCACCGTAAAGCGTCTGGTCCTGATGGGCGAGAACCGGGAGGCGCTCCGAAAAATTCTAAACGGTACGGGTGCGGAACTGGTCGTCTGCGACTCGCTTGAAGAGGCCGTCGTGCGCGGCGCGGCGGGACTCGAAGCGGGCAACACCGTGCTCCTTGCGCCTGCGGCGGCCAGCTTCGACATGTTTCAAGACTACCGCGAGCGCGGCCGGGTTTTTTCCGAGGCCGTGAAAAAACTCCGCTCGGGGGTTCGCGCATGATTCACCACGGCTCCGATCGCATACTGCTCTTCACGGTGGCGGGGCTGATCGTCTTCGGCCTCCTGATGGTGTTCTCAACGTCGGGCGCGCTCGCGGCGCACGCGTTCGAGTCGCCCACCTATTTTCTCGCAAGGCAGGGTGTGTGGTTTCTGCTCGGCATCGCCGTCATGCTCGCTTCGAGCCTCGTGCCCTACCGCGTACTTTCCTCGCCCCTCGTGGCCTACATGCTCATCCTTGTGTCTGTGGTGCTCCTCGTTGTGGCGCTCCTGAGCCGCGACGTGCACGGGGCCCAGCGCTGGATTTTTTTCCACGGCTTCAGCTTCCAGCCCTCGGAATTTGCCAAGTGGGCCTTCATCGGCTTTCTCGCCTATTCCGTTTCCAGCCGCGGCGAGGATCTTCAATCCCTTCGAGGCTATCTGGTAAGCCTCGCCGTCCTGAGCATGCTGCTCGTTCTCATCGGCCTCCAGCCGGACTTCGGCATGGTGGCGCTTCTTACGCTCGTCGCCGGAGCGATGTTTTTCCTGGGTGGCATGCCGTGGCGATACGTTTTTTCCCTGGGCGCCATGAGTGCGGCTGCCCTTGTGGTGTTCCTCTTTGCGGCCCCCTATCGCATCAAGAGAATCTTGACGTTCCTGGATCCAAACTCCGATCCTCTGGGCGAGGGGTTCCAGATTCGACAGTCCCTCCTGGCCATTGGCTCGGGCGGCATCTTCGGCAAGGGACTGGGAGGAAGCGAGCAAAAACTTTTCTTCCTGCCCGAGCCGCACACTGATTTCATGTATGCCATCATCTGCGAGGAGCTCGGCCTCTGGGGGGGCCTGGCCGTCCTCGGGGCGTTCCTGCTCATCCTGTGGCGCGGGCTGCGCACCGCCTGGAAGGCGCCCGATTCGCTCGGCATGCTTTTGGCGGCCGGGTTCACCGTGTCCGTCGTGGCACAGGCGCTTCTCCACATGGGCGTCACGCTCAATCTTCTTCCCACAAAGGGCCTTCCGCTCCCGTTCCTTTCCTACGGCGGCTCATCGCTCGTGATGAACTGCGCCGGCATAGGAGTGCTTTTAAATGTTTCATCGCATACGGAGTCGTAGCCCATGGAACAAGGGATGCGCGCGCTCGTTATGGCCGCGGGCGGAACGGGCGGCCACGTCTATCCGGCTGTGGCCGTGGCGCGGGCCTGGCTTGCCCGCCATCCGGGCGACCGCATCGTCTTTCTGGGCACGGAGCGCGGACTGGAGCGCACGGCGGTGCCGCGCGAAGGATTCGAGCTTCGCCCGCTCCCCGCACGCGGCGTTGTGGGAAAAAACCCGCTCGCCGCTCTTCGGGGGCTCTGGAGCGCCGCCATGAGCTTCAAGAAATCCCGTACGCTGCTTGGAGAAATCCGGCCGGTGGCCGTGCTGGGCGCGGGCGGGTACGCGTCGTTCGCGCCGACGCTCGCGGCCTGCACGCTCGGCATTCCCACACTGGTGCTCGAGGTGAACCGCACGCTGGGCCTTGCGAACCGCATCCTGAAAAAATTCGCGGACGCGACGACGGTCTCGTTCGAGGAAACCCTTCAGGATGCGGGCCCGCGCGCCCACTGGACGGGAACGCCCGTGCGGGCGCTCGGCGAGCCGGCGCGCGAGCACGAGAAATTCGGCCTCCTCATCGTAGGAGGAAGCCAGGGAGCGGAAAGCCTCAACCGAATGATGCAGCACGCCGCGCCGCTTCTCGCTCCCCACGCGTCGCGGCTTTTCGTCATCCATATGCGCGGCCGCGGCAAAGGCGAGGAGCTCGAATCGGCTTACGAGTCGGCGGGACTCGAAGCGCGCGTCGTGGAATACATCAAGGACATGGCCTGGGCCTACGCGCAGGCCGACTTGGTCGTCGCGCGCGCCGGAGCCACGACGCTCGCGGAGCTCGCGTTCCTTGGCAAGCCGGCCGTTCTGATTCCTTTTCCACATGCCGCGGGACACCACCAGCGAGACAACGCTTTGGCGTTCGAGAGGGCGGGGGCAGCCCATATGCTCGACCCCGACGCGGGAGGCCAAAGCCTCGAGGAAGCGGGGGCAAGCCTCGCCGAAGCGATTGTCTCCATGCTCGAGAACCCGGAGCGGCTCCGACTCATGCAGAGTCGGAGCCGCTCGCTCGGGCAGCCCGGCGCCGCGGAGCGAGTGGTGGAGATTCTCGAAAAACTTGCGGGGGCAAAAGGTCGTGTTTAAACGCACCGAGCACGTTCACTTCGTGGGCGTCGGAGGCGCAGGGATGAGCGGCATCGCCGAGGTGCTCCGGAATTTGGGCTACCGGGTGAGCGGCTGCGACTTGAAGGCCTCGCCGGCGACCGAGCACCTGCAGCAAATCGGTTGCACGGTGAACCTCGGCCACGACGCCCGCCACGTGGAAGACGCCGACGTCGTGGTGCTTTCAAGCGCCGTCCCGGCGGATAATTCCGAAGCACGCGCCGCGCGTCGGGCCAACGTTCCCGTCATACCGCGGGCCGAGATGCTCGCCGAGCTCATGCGCATGAAGTACAGCGTCGCCGTGGCGGGCACCCACGGCAAGACGAACACGACCTCGATGGTCGCCTCGGTGCTTCAGGCGGGCGGCCTGGATCCGACGGTGGTTATCGGCGGGCGCCTCCGAACGCTTGGAAGCCACGCTCGCCTCGGGAAGGGCGATTTCCTCGTGGCCGAGGCCGACGAGAGCGACGGCTCGTTCCTGCTCCTTACGCCCACGCTCGCGGTCGTCACGAACATCGACCGCGAGCACATGGATTACTACGGCTCGATGGACGCGCTACGGCAGGCCTTTCTCGATTTTCTTAACACGGTGCCTTTCTACGGCGCGAGCGTCTTGTGTTTCGACGACGACGTGGTGCGGGCGCTCCGCCCGAAGGCCACGCGCCGCGTCCTCACTTATGGATTCTCGGAAGACGCGGACGCACGCGCGGGAGACGCCAAGTTCGAGGCGTTTCGAAGCTCCTACGCCGCCTCGTGGCGCGGAAAGCCGCTCGGACGGATTGCGCTCCAGATGCCCGGCCGCCACAGCATCCAGAATTCGCTCGCCGCCGTCACCGTGGGACTCGACCTGGGAATCTCTTTCAAGACGATACGCGGGGCGCTCGAGGGCTGCCCGAGCGCCGACCGCCGCTTCGAGCTCAAGGGCGAAGCCCCGTCCGAAAAGGGCGGGATCATGGTGGTGGACGATTACGGCCACCACCCGACGGAGATCCGCGCGACGCTACGCGCCGCGCGCGAAGGCTGGCCCGAGCGGCGCCTCGTCGCCGTGTTCCAGCCCCACCGTTACACGCGCGTGCGGGACCTGCACAAGGAATTCGCGCACGCCTTTGACGATACGGCGGTCGTGGTCGTGATGCCTATCTACCCGGCGGGCGAGGCGCCGATGGAAGGCGTAAGCGCGGAAAAGTTATCCGGCGAAATGAAAGAAGCCGGACACCCGTCGGTCCACTTCACCCCCGGTCGCGACGAAGCCGCCCGCGCGCTCGAAACCCTGACCCGGGAAGGCGACATGGTCATCACGCTTGGGGCGGGTGACGTGTGGCGCGTCGGCGAGGTTTTTTTGAAGCACCTCGAGGGCAAAGCGGCATGAAAAAACCGTTCACGCGCGCGGAGCTCGACCAAGCCATGCAGGGTCTCTCGTATCGCGTGGCCGAGGACGAGCGGCTCGCGCCCTACACAACGCTCCGCATCGGCGGCCCCTGCCCTTACATGATCTTCCCCAAGGACGAAGAGGCGCTCGCGCGTGCGGCGGCGTTCCTCCGGGAGCGCCGCGTCCCATGGCGCGTCCTCGGGGGCGGGACGAACCTGCTCGTGCACGACGAGGGCACCGAGGACGTCGTTCTCAACGTCCGCGAACTCGAAGAGACCCTTTGCACCAAGGACACGCGCCCCGAGGCGAGCGCCGGCTGGCGGATGTCCAAGCTGGCGCACGCGTTCGCCGAGAAGAACTTGACGGGTTTCGAGTTCGCCGTGGGCATTCCAGGCTCGCTCGGAGGTGCCGTGTGCATGAACGCGGGGGCGTTCGGCCGTGAAACGAAGGACGTGGTGGAAGGCGTCTACGCGCTCGGGCGGGAAGGAAACCCGTACTGGCTCGAGCGCGGGGAATGCGAATTCGGCTACCGAACGTCGCGCTTTAGGCAAAGCGGAGAGGTCGTGCTGCGCGCGAGGTTCTCGCTCGAGCGGGGCGAGCGCGAGGCCATCTTCGCCGCCATGCGCGAGCATCAGGAGAGCCGAAACCGCACCCAGCCGGTGGCCTCGCAGTGCGCGGGATGCATTTTCCAAAACCCGCCCGGCGATTCGGCGGGGCGCATCATCGACGCGCTGGGGTTCAAGGGCATGCGCGCGGGCGGCGCGTCTGTTTCGACGCTTCACGCAAACTACATCGTAAGCGACGGGGCCACGGCGCAGGACGTCCTCTCGCTCGTGGACGCCATTAAACGCACCGTGCGCGAGAAGCAGGGCGTCACACTCCAAGAGGAAATTGTCGTATGGTAGCCCGCCACGATTCGTTCACGCGACAGCACCGGCTCGTCTCGGCCACGAAGGAACGCTGGATGCGCAAGGCGTGGCGCATCTTGCGCCGAAGCATGGGAGCGCTGGCGGTGCTTTTCCTCTTCGGCACCGCGGCCGCGGCCGCCTGGCGGGGCCTCACGACGTTGGAGTTCTTTTTCATCGAGCGCGTCGAGTTCGCAAGCGGCGAGCGTACGCCGGCCTCGGACTTCAAGAGCATCGCGTCTCAAGCGCTTGGAAAGAATCTCTTTTTGCTCCCGCTTGAAGAGCTGCGGGCCGAAGCGCTGAAGCATCCTTGGGCGCGCGAGGTTGTCATCTACCGTGCGCTTCCCAACCGGTTGCGCATCGCGATTGAGGAGCCCGTGCCGACGGCTCTCGTGGAGCAGGACGGCACGATGGTCTGGGTGGACGCCGAAGGAAATTTCATCGAGGCTGTCGCGGCGAACGAGCTCGTGCACGGCGTGGACGTCCCCCTTCTCGTGGGATGCGGCTCGGGGGAAACGCAAAAAGGCCGCTTGCGGCGCGGTGCGTCGGCGCTTGATGAGCTACGCCGAAATTTTCCCGCTTTTTACCAGCGCCTTGCTTCGCTTGACGTGTCGCACGGAACATACCTCGTTGTTCATCTTAAAGACTACGGCGGCCCCTTCTGGTTCCACTCCGAGGACGTACTCCGGAACGTGGCGAATCTCGAAGCCGTGTGGGGGGTGCTCTCCAGGCGCCACCCTGCCCCGGCGTACGTGGACCTGAGGTGGCGCAACCAGATTGTCGTCATGCCCACCGCGGCGGACAAGCCCGGTCAGAGACCGGACAAGCCTTGGGAGGCCCAAACCAAGAACGCGGCCTCGCCACGCCTCAAGATAATGTAAAGGGATACCGAAATGGCCAAAAAGGGAAAACACATTACAGGCTTAGACATCGGAACCTCCAAAATCAACGTGCTTATTTCCGAAGCCCGTGACGACGGCGGCCTCGACGTCATCGGCCTGGGCAGCGCGCACTCGGAGGGCGTTCGCAAAGGCGCCATCGTCAACCTGGAGCGCACTACGGAAGGCATCCGCCGCGCAATCGAGGAGGCGGAGCTCATGGCGGGCATTACGGTGGATCGCGTGTACGCCTCCGCAAGCGGCCAGCACATGAAAGGCGTCAACAGCCGCGGTGTCATCGCCGTCTCGAACCGGGCCAAGGGCGTGGGCGAGCAGGACATCCGCCGCGTCATCGAGGGTGCACGCGCCATCCCAATTCCTCCCGACCGTGAAATCATCCACGTCATTCCGCAGGAGTTCGTCGTGGACGACCAGGACGGTATCGGCGACCCGCTCGGCATGACGGGAAGCCGCCTCGAGGCTAGTGTGCACATCGTCACCGGCTCGCGCACGGCGGTGCAGAACATCGAAACGTGCATAAACCGCGCTGGCCACGCGGTGGCGCAACTGGTCGTAAGCCCCCTTGCGGCGAGCGAGGCCGTCCTCACGTACGACGAAAAGGAACTGGGAGTTGGCCTCCTAGAGCTCGGCGGGGGCACGACCGGCGTCGCCATTTTCGAGCGCGGCAGCCCCATCTACACCGCGGTGCTTGCCGTGGGAAGCGACAACATCACGAGCGACGTCTCCATCGGCCTGCGCGCTTCCATCGAGGAGGCCGAAAAGATTAAAAAGCGCTACGGCTGCGCAATGACAAGCCTCGTCAGCGAGGATGAGACGTTCGAGGTCACGGGCCTCGGGCGCACCAAGCCGCGGGTGGCAACGCGGCGGCTCCTTGCCGACATCATCCAGCACCGCGTGGACGAGATTTTCCGTCTTATCCTCGAGGAAACCCACACGGCGGGGTTCGACCGTGCTCTCAACGCGGGCTTCGTCCTGAGCGGCGGCGGCTCGGCCCTCGAAGGCCTGACCGAAATCGGAGAATCCATCCTCGGTGCGCCCGTTCGCCGGGCCGTCCCCACGGGCATCGGCGGGCTCGTGGACGTCGTAAAGAATCCGGAGTACGGCGTGGGCGTGGGGCTTGTGCTCCATGGCCATGCCGAGGAACAAAAGAAGCTGTCCCGGCCGTCTCTTTCCCAGCTCGGGGAGCGGGTCGCGGGATGGCTCAAAACGCTCTTTTAACCGAAAAACCACTTTAGGAGGTCATCACCCATGAAGCACGACAACGACCTGACAGGCAGCGACCTGAGCGGGCTTATCTTATCGACGGACGATGAGGCGCAAGCTGCTCCGAGTCCACCGACCGGCGCAGGCTCTGCGGATTCCGAAGGCGCTTCTCCGGAAGAGCCGTCCGCTCCGCAAGACCCCGACGCGGGCACCAGGGCAGGCGCAAAAGAAACTCTTGCGCCTCCTCGCGCGGAAGCGCAAGCGGCCGCGGCGAAACCCAAATCACCACGCCCTCATAACACATCTTTGGCCATTTCGATGGTGGAAGAGGAATCGGCGCCGCTGGCCAAGCTTCGTGTGGTCGGCGTGGGCGGCGCAGGTTGCAACGCCATCAATCGCATGGTCGCAGCGGGCGTGCATGGCGTCGAGTTTGTCGCCGCGAACACCGATTTACAGAGCCTGCGCAGCGCGCGCGCGAACACCAAAATTCAGCTTGGCAAAAAGTGCACGAAGGGTCTGGGCGCCGGCTCGAATCCCGAACTGGGCCGCAAGGCCGCCGAAGAGGCCTACGACCAGCTCCTCGATCCCCTGCAGGGTTCGGACATGGTCTTTATTACCGCCGGACTTGGCAAAGGTACCGGCACGGGGGCTTCGCCCTACATCGCGGCGCTCGCCGCCGAGCTTGACTGCCTCGTCGTGGCCGTCGTCTGCACGCCCTTCAAGTTCGAAGGCACGTTCAAGATGCAACAGGCCGAAGCGGGCCTCGCCGAGCTTCGCACAAACGTGGACACCGTCATCGTCATACCCAACGAAAGGCTTCCCGGAATCATTCCCCAGGAGATGACCATTCCCGCGGCCTTTGCACGTGCCGACGAGGTGCTCTGCCAAGCCGTCCGAAGCGTCTCGGACCTCATCACCGTCCCCGGCGAGGTGAACCTCGACTTCGCCGATGTCCGCCGAACCCTCAAAGACCGCGGCAAGGCTTTCATCGGAACGGGCGAGGCGGAGGGCGAAGACCGCGCCTCCCAAGCCGTCGAAGCGGCGCTCCACAACCCGCTCCTCGGCGAGCAGAGCATCGAAGGAGCAAGCGCCCTCCTGGTCAACATCACCACGGGAGAGGACGGCACGTTCCAGGAAATGAGCAAGGCCATCGAGACTATTCACGACGCCATCAAAAACGAGCAGACGTTCGTGAACTGGGGATGCGCTCATATTCCCGAGTTTAACGGAAAATTCCGTGCCACGGTGATTGCCGCGGGCTTCTCGGAGGAGGCCGGAGCGGCGCGCCTCGCGGGGCCGCGAATCTACGCCATGGGCGGGCGCCCGCTCGCCGAGCACGAGATTCCCACCCCCAAGAGCGTCAAGGGATCTTCCGAGGCCGCGGCGGCTTCCGCAGTGTCCCCGAAACGCAGTCCGACGTTCGCTCTCGGCAAGAATCCGGCGGCTTCTTCCGCCGCTCTTTCGCATTCGAAAAGCGGTGCTTACCGCAAGCCATGACATGAAATAAAGCAGCGATAACCTCGGCATGCACAAGAAAACGTCGACCCACCCCAGGACCCGGACGAGACGGAAAAAACCGAAAGCCTCGGTGCTCCGGAGTCCGGGCGTTCTGCGCCAGTGGCCGTGGAGCAAGGCGGTGACCTCTCCCGAGGAGCCGGAAGAGAAAAACAACACGGCGGCCGAGTTGCATGCCAACGACAACAGTTTTGAAGGCCACGGTGCTGAAGGAACCATCACCACCCTCCACACAACAACCCTCCTTCAACGCAAAAGCGTAACCCACGCCTTCAGTACCAAAGTGGGAGGTGTGAGCCCTCTCGCTCAGCGTGCGCTGAGTCTGGGCTCCACCTCCCACGACTCTTTGGAAAACATCGAAGGAAACCACTGCCGCTTCGCATTCGAAAAGCGATGTTTACCGTAATCCATGACATGAAATAAAGCAGCGACAACCTCGGCATGCGCAAGAAAACGTCGGCCCGCCCCAAGACTCGGACGAGACGGAAAAAACCGAAAGCCTCGGTGCTCCGGAGTCCGGGCGTTCTGCGCCAGTGGCCGTGGAGCGAGGCGGTAACCTCTCCCGAGGAGCCGGAAGAGAAAGACAACACGGCGGCTGAACCGCATGCCAACGACAGTTTTGAAGGCCACGGTGCTGAAGGAACCATCACCACCCTCCACACAACAACCCTCCTTCAATGCAAAAGCGTAACCCACGCCTTCAGTACCAAAGTGGGAGGTGTGAGCCCTCTCGCTCAGCGTGCGCTGAGTCTGGGCTCCACCTCCCACGACTCTTTGGAAAACGTCGAGGAAAACCGCCGCCGTTTCTTCGACGCGCTCAATCTATCGGCAATTCCAACGGTGCCGCTCCGGCAGATGCACGGCGACACGGTGCACTTCATCGAGCGCCTTCCCGCCGCGACGCTTATGGGCGACGGCGTGTTCACCGACCGCGAAGGCCTCGTCCTGGGCGTGGCGACCTCGGACTGCCTGCCGATTCTACTCGCCCACCGGGATGACCGCTTCGTGAGCGCCGTCCACGCGGGCTGGCGCGGCACGGCGGCGCGCATCGCCGAAAAGGCCGTGAAAGACGCGTGCGCCCACTATGGGACGAAGGCCGGCGACATCTTCGCGGGCCTGGGCCCGTGCATCCATAAATGTTGCTATCCCGTGCGCTCGGACGTGCGCGAGGCGTTCCAGGGCGCGGGGCTCCCCCTCGACGTGTTCGAGGAAAACGGGAATCCAGACGAGGCCCCGCCCCCCGCAAGTGACGCCAAAGCACCCTCGTGGCGCCTCGACCTCGTCGAGGCCAATGTTTTACAGCTCCTCGCGGCGGGGCTTCCACCCCGAAACATCGAGGTCGTTGACCGGTGCACGTCGTGCGACGCGTCGCTTTTCTTTTCCTACCGCCGCGACGGGGAGTACGCGGGGCGCATGATGAGCGTGATTGTGAAGGGGGAGGGCTGAGCGACAACTGCGCGGCGCCCCGTGTGAAAGGTCAAATGAACCTGCGGCTTCCTTTTTGTTTCCTCGGCGTTTCGCTCTCGTGCTTCTCTTTCCTGCCCGCAATCGCCCAAAGCGAACCGTCGCCCGGCGCGCCCTCGTTCGCGGAGCGCCTCGTGGAAGGTGCGCGCCTCTCCCTCGAGCGCGCGCCGCGCTACGACCGGAGCTACGTGCGGCTCGCCTACCCGGGCGGCGACCCGGGCTGGGAGCGCGGCGCATGCACCGACCTCGTCGTCCGCGCCTTCCGGCACGCTGGAGTGGATTTGCAGCGCCTCGTGCACGAGGACATCTCGCGCGCCCCCGAAATCTACGGCATTTCCTCCCCCGACGCGAACATCGACCATCGCCGCACGCGCAATCTGAAAAATCTCTTCGAGCGTCACGCCCTGGCTCTCCCCGAAGAAATTTCTAAGGAGACGCTTCCCGCGTGGCAGCCAGGCGACGTGGTCGTCTGGAATCTCACGCCCGCGGCGAGCCCCGGCACGCCGAACCACACCGGCATCGTCTCCGACCGCCTCAGCGATGACGGCGTTCCCCTGGTGATTCACCACAACTGCAAGCGCCACGGCGGCACCGACTACCCGGCGGAGGAAGACTGCCTCTCGAAGTGGCCCATCCTGGGCCACTACCGCTGGGAAAATCAGCCGCTGGCTTCCAGTAGCCAGTAGCTGGTTGCTGGTACCTGGCCCCTGACGGCTACTCCAGCCGCTCGAGCTCCGCTTGGGATAGGCAATACTGGTCGCTCTGAGTGGACTCCGTCGCGAGGCTCTTTTTGAAATACTCCTTAGCTTTTCCCCGCTCGCCGTCGACAAGGCGGCGCATGGCGAGGTGGTAGTAGGCCTCGCATTCCCGCCGGTATTCCTCCCCCTCCGGGCCTTCCTTTACAGCCTCAAGGACGTCTCTTTCGGACGCCTCGCCCGCGTAGAAGAGCGCAACGGCCGCAGGCCACACCTGGTTCTCGGCCACGCGCGCCAGCTCGCTTCGATACTGGGCGGCTTCATCGGACCGGCCCGCCCTCTCGAGCGCAACGATATGGTATAGCTGAAAATAGAGATCGTCCGGGTCGAGGTCGAGCATTGTCCGGTACACCGAAACGGCCTCCTCGTGCCGGCCGAGAATATCGTATACGTCGCCGAGGCCGTTTTGGGCCTCCACGTAGTTCGGGTCGAGCTTGAGGGTTTTTTGAAATTGCGCGAGCGCCTTCTCGTATTCCCCCCCGAAGAGGTAAAGCCATCCGAAGTTGCTGTGCAAAAAAACATTGTTCGGCGCGATCTCGAACGCCTTGCGATACTCCGCATGCGCTTCCTCGTATTGGCCGTCCTCGAAGTAGAGCCAGGCCAGTTCGTCGCGCAGTTCGACGTCCCGGGGATTGAGCTCGATGGCTTTTTGAAACTCCGCAAACGCCTTTTCGGTCTCGTCCTCCCAATAGTAAACCCATGCCAAGTCGGCATAGAGCATGGCGTCGCTCGGGCTGAGCTTGACGGTTTCCTGAAACTTCGCAAGCGCTTCCTTCGGCTTGTCCTGATGAAACAGCGAAAGCGCCTCCCCGAGGTCGCCGCTCTGCACCTCATGCCCGCCGCGCTCCAGGGCCTCTATCTTGGCCAGCGCGATGGCTTTGAGGTACAGCCGCTCCGCCTCCTCCAACTGCTGCCCGCGGTAATAAATGTTGCCCTGCCACCGCAGGCTCTCCGATGTGGGGGGCGTGATCTTCTCAAGGAAGCCGAGCGCCCGCTCGGGTTCGGCCTGGTAGTACGCGGCCGCCACGAGGAGCACCGCCTTCCGCAGCTCGGCCACCTTGTCCTCCCTCGACGCCCCGTGCAGGAGATAGACCTCCTTGACGGATTTCTCCTTCTGCCGAAACCACTCGATCGGCGTCACCGTGGCAAGGCGGGGCCGAATTTCCACGTAGTCCGGAAACACGCTCACCTCTCCCCAGAGCACGATGTCCGCACGCAGCTTGATACACAGGGCTTCCGCTTCCTCGTCGGTGCCGGGCGCTTCGGAAATACCTTCCGCCAAAATCACGACGTCCTTCCCCGGCAATTCCCGATGAAACGTCTCCGCCACCAAGTCCTGCATGGCTCGTCCCTCCCGCATGGCTTCTTTGTCCGCGCCCCAAAACGGCGCCACCACGATGGTGAATTTTACTCCATCCCGTGCTCCTTCAAGCTGCGCGGACTCGCGCCCCGCGTCCGCGGGACCCAGGCCGCCGCCGTATTTCTTCCACCCCCACCACGCCGCCGCAACGATCAATACGACGACCACCGCCCACAGGATTATTTTCCCCGCCCCTCCCTTCTTCCCGCCGCCTTCAGATGGAGGGGAAGCGGGAGAGGTGGAAGTACCAGAAAACGGCTCTTGAGCTTTCATGGGTATAGCCTTCTTAAAATATAGCAACTTCTCGTAAGCTTTCGCAAGCGGACAAGTTCCCTCGCGCCGCCTAATGGGAAAGCCATGCAGGCGCCTCGGAAAGGGAGATTCCCCACATCGGATAGATGACGAAGAACGCCATGAGCGTGAGCACGAGCGTCGCCAGCAGGTTCAGGATGAAGCCCGTGCGCGCCATCTGGGGAATGCTTACGCGGCCGGAGCTGAACACGATGGCGTTGGGCGGCGTGGCCGTGGGGAGCATGAAGGCGCACTCGCAGGAGAACGTGGCGGGAAGCATGAGCGCAATCGGGTGTATGGAGATCGCCTTTGCAAGAGCGGCAAGCACGGGAAGCGTCGTGGTTGCGATAGCCGTATTCGACGTGACCTCGGTGATGAAAATGAGCGCAAAGCACACGCCGAGCAACAGTGCCCACGGAGGCAGAGCGCCGAGGGCATGCAGCCGCTCCCCGACCCACTCGTCCAGGGTCGAGGCTGCAAACCCCCGCGCGAGCGCGAACCCGCCGCCCAGAAGGAGAATCACGTGCCACGGAAGACGCGCCGCCCACGTCCAGTCGAGCACGCGCTCGCCGCCGCCGGCGGGCAGCGCGAACAAGAGAAGCGCCATGGCCATGGCGACCGTGCCGTCGCCCACCATGTCCGGCCAGGGAAGCAGGTTCGCCCAGCCGCGAAAGGTCAGCGTCTCTCCGAAGCGGATGTCGGCGCGAGAGATCCACAAAAGCACGGTGGCCCCCCCCACAACGGCCACGATGCGCTCGCCCGTGCGCATGGGGCCCAGGGCGCGCAGCCGCTCCTCGAACACCTCGCGCGGTGAAACAGCCTCTTTGGCGACGCGGCGTATCCGCCACGCGAAGTAGCCCCAGATGAGAAGGGCCATGGTGATGCTTACGGGCAGCCCCGCCGTCATCCACCCGACGAACGAGATGCGCGGCGCCTCGGGAAAGATTTCGCCCACCATGCCGAGCATCACCGCGTTCGGGGCCGTGCCGATGGGCGTTGCGAGCCCGCCCACGTTGGCCGCGTAGGCGATGGACAGCGAAAGCGCGAGCGCGAACTCTTTCGCCTCGCCCGGGAAGCAGGCGAGAACGCTGAGCACGATGGGAAGCATCATCATCGTGGTCGCGGTGTTGGAGATCCACATCGAAAGAAAGGCCGTCACCACTATGAAGCCCAGGAGGATGCGCCGCGGCTCGGTGCCCACGCGAAGCATGAAGGCCATGGCGAGCCGCTCGTGCAGGCGCCACTTCTGCATCGCAAGCGCGATGAGGAAGCCGCCCATGAACAAAAAGAGCACGGGATGCGCGTACGACCGTGTGGCCTCCTTCGCGGGAAGAATTCCCAGGAGCGGATAAAGCGCGATGGGAAGCATGGCCGTTGCCGCAAGCGGAAGCGCCTCGGTAACCCACCACACGACCATCAGGGCCACGACGGCGAGCATCGTGCGCTGGGCCGGGGAGAGGCCGGCCGCCCCCTCGGGAAGCAGGAGCAGCGCCAGAAAAAGCACCGGCCCAAACACCCATCCGATGCGGGGTCGTGAGATAAATCCGGTCATGTCCTAAACGATAGCGGAAAAAGCCGTGGCGCGCCCAGAGGGATTTGAACCCCCGACACCAGGCTCCGGAGGCCTGTGCTCTATCCGGGCTGAGCTATGGGCGCAAGCAATCCCTTTTGCCCCCTAGAAGTGCCACAGGCACTCAAAGCCGAACCGCAAAGCGAGCAAGAACTCAAAAAATACGGTGCGGGGCATGGCCGAGACGTTCAGCGTAAGGATGCGGCCGGTCCGGAAGCGGTGGAAGACGTCCCGCCGGTACGCGTTGAGCCAGCGGCGCTTGGCGACGTAGCGGATGGCGAGCTCCTCGTAGCCCGCGAGGAGGTTCTCCTTGACGAAGCGCTCGGCGTGAACGATGTGCTTCCAGTTCGGAATCTGCCGCTCGAACGTGCGCAGGTATTTTTCGATTTCCCGCGCCTTGCGGCGCAACTCGCGGCGCAAGGCGCGGTTTTTCTCGATCCCGCCCCTGAGACTGGACGGGTTCAAGACGCTGCCGGAGACGCTGAGCTTGCCCGCGCAAGCGAGCTGGTACATGCGCTTCGAGGCGGTGCGCAGCATGGCGCGAAGCTCACGCGCCGCGTCGCCGCAGCGGCCAGCGCTGCCGCTTTCGAGGAGGCGCTGCCGTACCTCGACCCACTTGGCGCGCAAGTCCGCCAGCACGGCCCAGCGCGGGTCCTCGCGCTCTCTCGTCAACATCCAGATCTCCTGGAACTCGAAGAACAGGTGCGCGATGACGCGCGCCTGCTCGAGCATGTCTTTGGCGCGGCGCCAGGCGTAGCGCGGAACGCTTTCGCGGGGAAAGGTGTGGCGGCGGCCCTTGCGGTCCTTGAGCCGGATGAAACCCGTAATCATGGGGTGGGTCCGCAGGAGCGTGGAATATCGATTCCACAGGAAAAGCCAGAACATCCTCCAGTAGCGCTCGGGCGGGGTCCGCAGCAACACGTCGACCATGTGCTCCTTGAGGTAGAACATGTCCCATGCCTCGTTGTAGAGGCCCCGCCACTCGCCGGGGGCGATGTTCGGATGACGGAACGTTTCGTGGAAGCTGTCGTAGTTGTTCAGGTCCGCGTCGAGCGGGACGCGCTTGCGCACCATTTCGAGGTGATCGCGCGAGCCCGGCAGGGGCGTGAGCATGAAAAACGCGGCCTCGTCCACCTTTATGCGATCCCTCAGGGTGGCAAGCTCGTGCCGGACCGATTCGGGCGTATCGTGGGGCAGGCCGATGATGTAGGCGCCGTAGACGAGAATTTTCTCCCGGTGCCACGTCTCCACCATCTCGACGAATTGATGCGCCTTGTTCTGCCGCTTGCCGGTGGCGAGAACGTTCTCGGGGTTGATGGTCTCCATGCCGATGAAGACGAGGTAGCAGCCGGCGGCCGCGGCCTTCTCGACGAAGCGCGGTATGCGCCAGGCCTGCGTATCCACCTGCATCATGAACTGGATGTCCATGCCGCGCTCCCGGAGCCGGGCGAGGCCGTCGAACAACTCCTCCCACACGGGGCTGCGGGCGATGTTGTCGTCGGTAAAGAAGTAAAAAGTGATGCCCCGGGCGTAACCTTCCTCGATGCTCTTGAGCATGCGGGCCGTGGACCGGTGCCGCATCTTGCGGCCCTGAACGTTGATGATGGTGCAGAAGGAACAGTCGAACGGGCAGCCGCGGCTCGTGTCGATCGTGCCGGTGTCCTTGTAAACAAACCGGCTCAGATACTCCTCGTCGGGCTGGGGAACGGCCGCCTCGGTGATGTCGGGCGCATGGACGATGTTGTAGACGGGCTTCATCATGCCGTTGAGCGCGTCGCGGAGGATGCCCGCGAGCACGCCGGGGCCCTCGACCTCGCCGCGCACGAGGGTCACGCCGTTGTCCAGGAGGTGCTGGAGCTCGGGGGAGGGGCCGTCCGACAAGGCAAGCACGCCGCTCACGTGGAACCCCCCGATCATGACCGGCACGCCCTCGGCGCGGAATTGAAGGGCCAGGTCGGCGGCGCGGGGGAACTGGTTGCTCTGGACGCCCACGAGGCCGACGAGGAGCCGCTCGCCCCTCCGGCGGCTCCGGCGGATGATGCGCCGCACGGGAATGCGCTGGACGGAGTCGTCGTAGATCTCCACCGAGACGCCGACGTCTTCCCCGAGCTCGCCGGCGTTCGCAAGGTCGCAGGTCAGACTTTTCAAGCAGCACAGCGTGTTGGAAGGCATCACGCCCCGCCAGTAGCGGTATATATACCCCTCGTCGTCGTAGCGCGAGGGAAGTATGTAGACGATTTTGAACTGCGTCGATTTCACGGTGTGTCCAATCTTCAGCCGTTACGCACGGCAGAACGTATTGTAACAGGAAAACAGCAGCAAATAAACCGCTTTATCAGCAACCTCCCCCTTCATTCTTCTTTCACTCCTCCCAGAAGGCCCTTCGCTTCAAGAAATTCACGCGCGACGTCGGCGGGCGCGCGCTTCTTCTCGTCCACCTCGTAGTTGAGGCGCTGCATCGCGGCGGCGTCGGCTATGCCGGCAAGCGCGTCGAGGGCCCCGCGGAGTCCGGGGTGGGCCTCGAGGGCTGGCTGGCGGACGACCGGCGCAGCATGGTAGGGTGGGAAAAATTTCCGATCGTCCTCCAGCGGAACCAGGTCGTAGGCGGGGATGCGGCCGTCCGTGGCGAACCCGTTGATGAGGTCCACCTCGCGCCCGGCAACGGCCCGATAGGTGAGGCCGGGATCCAGGTCGCGCGCCGAGCCGAACCCGAAGCCGTAGGCCGCCCGAAGGCCGGGGTAGCCGTCGGGACGCTCGAAAAACTCAGCGGTAAAGCCCGCCTGGAGCGACGAGGCAACCTCGCGCAGGTCGCCGATCGTTTTCCACCCGTTCGCCTCGGCGTCGGCCCTTCGAACCGTGATCGTGTACGTGTTGTTGAAGCCGAACGGCCGGAGCCACTCGCAGTCGAAATTTTTCCGGTACGCCGCCGCTACCGCCTCGTACGCGGCCTCCGGGGAGGCGAGAGCCTCGCGATGAAGCACCGCCGTCAGGCCCGTTCCCGTGTACTCGGCGTAAAGGTCAATCTCCCCTTTGACGAGCGCGCCGTGGCAAATCATCGTTCCGCCTAGGTTGAACAGCCGCTCGACCGCGAGATCGGTCCGGTCCTCGATCATCTGTGCCATGAGCTCGCCTAGGATGAACTGCTCGGTGAAGTTCTTCGTGCCGACGCGCACGACGCTTTTTTCCGCCGCGTCGCGCGCCCCGCCCCCCCCGGGACGGGTGCAGCAGAGAAGCCCCGCAGCGAGGAAGGAAAAGACGAAACAGAGGAGGACCCGACGGGCTTTCACGGCTTTTCTCAGCGAGATCCGCGGCCGAGCGCCCTTTCGGCGAGGCCTATCAGAAAATCAAGTAGCAGCGCGAGCGTCGCCGCGGGGACGGCGCCGAGCAGGATGAGGCGCGTGTTGTTGAGGGCGAGGCCGCGGTTGATGAAATCCCCCAGCCCTCCCGCCCCGATGAACGCGGAGAGGGTCGCAATGCCCACGCCGATTACCGCCGCCGTTCGAACGCCAGCCACGATGACGGGAAGCGCGAGCGGCATCTCGACCATCCAGAGCCGCTGCCGGTCGGTGAATCCCAGCCCCTGCGCCGCCTCGATGACGTCTGCCGAGACGCCGCTCAAGCCCGTGAACGTGTTGCGCACGATGGGCAGAAGGGCGTAGAGCGTGAGCGCGGCGATGGCGGGCTTGGCACCGATTCCAAGGAACGGCAGAAGGAACGCGAGGAGGGCGAGGCTCGGCACGGTCTGAAGGACGCCGGCCGCGCCGAGCACGGGGCCGCGCACCAGCGAATTTCTCGCGATCCAAACCCCCAGCGGTATTCCGATGAGAACCGCCGCGGCGGTGGAAACGCCCGTGAGGGCAAGATGCTCCAGGGTCTTGGCCCACAGCTCCGGGGCCTTCTGGACGAGGAACTCCGCGAGCGGCTGGCCGGTCATGACAATTCTTTCCGGAAGGCCGCAAGCTGCCTGGCCGGCTTTTCAAAAAGCTCCCGCACAAAAGCGGTCACCGGTGCCCCCAGAATTTCCTCCTTCGTCCCCACCTGCTCCAGCCGCCCCCGGTGCATCACGGCGATGCGGTCGGCGAGCGTCAGTGCCTCGAAGATGTCGTGGGTGACGAAGATGATGGTCTTGCGCAGCTTCTCCTTGAGCCGCAGCATCTCCTGCTGGAGCATGTCGCGCGTCAGGGCGTCGAGGGCGCCGAAGGGTTCGTCCATGAGCAGCGTGGCGGGATCCGCCGCGAGCGCCCGCGCCACGCCCACGCGTTGCTGCTCGCCACCCGAAAGTTCCCTCGGGAAGCGCGGGGCATAGCGCTCGGCGTCGAGCTCGACCAGGGCGAGGAGCTCCCGCGCCCGCTCGCGGCGCTCCGTGCGCGGCGCTCCAAGGAGGCGAAGCACGACCGAGACGTTTTCCTCCACCGTCATGTGCGGAAACAAGCCGATGCCCTGGAACACGTAGCCGATGGAGCGCCGCAGTTGGACCGCGTCGATCTCCTGAATGCTCCGGCCGTTCATCTCGACGCGGCCGCCGCTCGGCTCCACCAGGCGGTTGATCATCTTGAGGGTGGTGGTCTTGCCGCAACCCGAAGAGCCCAGGAGAACCAGCGTTTCGCCCGGGGCAATCTCGAGGGAGATCCGATGCACTGCGTAGGTGCGCCCGCCGTCGAACGACTTTGAAACGTCCACGAGGCGCAGCATCGCTACGGCCTATCCCGAGACGCGGCGTTCGGGCTCATTCCGACGCTCACGTTGGGACTTGTCCTCCGAAAGGTCCCCACGGCGCGAACCGGCTAAGACGCGCACTCCGTGACGAGCGATGGGGGAATGTCGGCTTCCTTCCTGGCGATGATCGCGATGTAGTGCAACGGGTCCCCCGTGATGGAGAGCCGGTGGCGGTAACGCTCCCTGGTCCGGGCGCGCATGATGCCGTCGCGAAGCATGCGTCGTATGAGGCGGGAAAAACCCGTCGTGTCCCTTTCGCCCAAAAACGTCTCTTTGATGTTGAACGCAACCCATCCGGGCGTGGAGATGATATTGTAGGCTTCCGCGAAGGCCAGCGGGGGAATGTCTCCAAACCCCAGGGCCGCGACCGACGTAAGGCAGTTGAACTCTTCGCCTTCGAGTTCCCCCCGCAACGATTCCGAAAGCTCCGTGAAGTCGGCCACATGGTAGTCGTCGTACACGTCGGGGCGGTCCCGCTTCGCGGCTTCGGCGGCCTCCCTGATAATGTCCACGCCGACGAGGGACTCCACGTCGAGCCTGGCGAGCCGCTCGCCCACCATGCCGTTTCCGGCGCCGAGGTCGAGAACCTTCAAGTCGGAGAAGTCAAAGGAAGATTTCTCAATTTCCTGCTCCAAAAGAGAGCAAACGGTCCGGGGAGAGGTGCACCGGAGCGTGTCGTAGAAGAGATGCTCATAGAGTCCGGGGATGGAGTAAATCTCATGATAGTCATGAAACCGAATCTTCCTGTGCTCCCCATTGAATTCGACGACGCACCACTCCTCGTCCTGGGAAATGTTGTCCGCGTGGACCTGGGGGAGTTCAAGGGAGAATTTCTCCTCTTTGCCAAGCTTCCGTCCGTCCGGAGTTGTCTTCAAAACTCAACCTCCTTTCATGCCAAAGCGAAAGACAAGTCCCCGTGGGGCGAGAAGCCCCCGGGTCCATGTCAAGGCCCAAAAAATTTTCAGGTGCTTATTTTTGAGGTTAACAGATACTTACAGATACTTAACGTGTCATCATACGCGATTTGCGTCCCGATTGCAAATATCTCGGAAAGAAAAGAAAAAAAGGGGAGCCGGGCCGCTTCGCCTTCGCGCAAACGGCGGCCCGCTTTGCAAGTTCTTGGAAAGCCGGTTACCATGGTTATGCGCGCTACAATGGCTACCATGGAGAACCGTAAACAGCGGTGCCCGCGGCGATGGAGCACGGCCGTCGCCCTGGGCCTCTGGTATCTCCTCTTCTCCACCAACGCGGTGTTCCTCGCCTTTGACTGGATCGCGCCGCCCGCAAAGCCGACGGCCGAGGCCGGTTCTCTCTGCGCGAATCTGGGGTGCGGGTGCGACGCGGAGCAGTGCGCCGTGCAGTGTTGCTGCTTTCCCGAGCTCTCCAAGCCCTCCGATCCCGCACCTTCGGACGGAACCGGCAAGCAGCGGAGCGAGCCGGGCGTCTCGAAGGCAAGCTACCTTTCGGCGGCGGCGTGCAGCGGCCAGCTTGACGGCGCGGCGTCCGGAAAAAAGAATTACTCGCACACCTTGGCGGCGGTTTCTTTCCTTGTTTTCCTCCCGGACACAGAGAAACTGATTTTCCCTGAAGAAAACACCTTGCCTTACGTTTTTGCGGACCCCATCGACAAGGTGCCCCGCCCCTTCTCCCGAAACCAAGCGATTAACACCTGACCGAGAGCCGGAAAAATTCCGGCCGTGTCATAGTTACAAAAACCAACGGCCCTGCAGGCTGAAGGGCTCGCCGGGCCAATTTTTGGAGAAGGAATGATACGCGATGCTCGATATCTCGTAGCTGCATGCGCGCTGCTCGGCACCGTTGCCGCAGCTTCCGGGGCGCAGGAAGCGCCCCAAGACAAAACACAGGACCCGGCCTTCCGGGAGGAGGTCGTTGTTACCGGGGAGGAGGAGCGTTTTCGTCTGCGCCTGGACGAGCTGGCCCTGGGTGCGCTGGCCGACAGCGCCGAATTCCTGAAGCGCGTTCCGGGCGCGAACGTGAATCGAAACGGCCCGCTGGCCGGCATCGCCCAGTATCGCGGGCTTTTCGGCGACCGGCTGAACGTCGTCGTGGACGGCGTTCCCATGGCCCCCGTATGCCCGAACCACATGGACCCGCCGCTGGGTTACATCCCTCTCTTGCAACTCGAGTCGATCGAAGTACATCGAGGGATCGCCCCGGTCAGCTCGGGCCTGGAAACGCTCGGGGGCACGATCATCGCCCGGTCGAGGAGTCTCGACTTCGGGGCGGGCGAAGAATGGGAATTTCGCGGCACCCTTGCCGCTTTCTACGGGAGCGTGAACGACGGGCGCTCCGCCGGTCTGGCGGCGTCGCTCGCGAACGCCCGGCATCTCTTCCACGCAACCGGCGCCGGGGAGGAAGGCGGCGACGCGGATTTTCCGGGCGGAACCGTCGTTCCCAGCCGCTACAAGCGCACGCACTACGGCGCCGGATACGGGTTCAAGCTCGAGGACCATCGGTTGAACTTTGCTTTTCGCCGCGACCAGGTCGGGAAAACCGGCTCGCCGTCCCTTCCGATGGACACTCTCTTTCACGATGTGAGCATCCTGAACGCCGAGTACGACGGGGTATGGAGCGGCAAGAAATTGGAGGCGGCGCTGTATCACAGCACCGGGGAGCACGAGATGGACAACTTCAGCCTGCGCCCGCCGATGGATCCGGCCAAGAAGCGCATTTCGGCCGCCGACAACCGCCTGGTCGGCTACAGACTCTCGGTTGGGCTCGCGTCATGGAGAGGATGGCTGGAGCTGGGCGCCGACGGGAACCGCACGAGGCACGACGCCGTTATCCGGGACCCGGACAACGCCATGTTCCTGGTGGTGAACTTCCGCGACTCCACCCGGGAGCGCTACGGGCTCTACGGGGAGTGGAGAACGCTGACGGAGCGGAAGTGGGGCGTGCAGGCCGGGCTACGCTACAACCTCGTGAGAACGCACAGCGGGCCGGTGTCCACGTCGATGGGGATGGCGCAGGTCCTCGCGGACGGCTTCAACGGCGCGGACCGTAGCAGGACCGATCACAACGTGGACTGGGTATTTTCGCTTTGGCGCTTCGTCACGAAGAGGCTGGTTTGGTCCGCCGAGGCGGCGCGAAAAACCCGCTCTCCGAGCCACCAGGAGCGCTACCTGTGGCTGCCGCTCCAATCCACCGGCGGCCTCGCGGACGGCAACACCTACGTCGGCGACGTGGAGCTCGACCCGGAAGTCTCGCACGAGGCAAATGTCGGCCTCGAGTGGGGCGGGAAGAGGGCGTACGTCCACCCCCACGTTTTCTACCGCCGGGTGGACGACTACATCCAGGGAACGCCCGCCTCCGACGCGAGCGTCGTGATGGTCAGCACCATGATGGGCGATCCCACGCCGCTGAGGTTCCGAAACGTCGAGGCCGAGCTCTACGGCGTCGACGCCGACTGGAACGTCGCCCTCTACGGGAATTGGAGCGTGGGGGGCGTCGTGAGCTATGTGCGCGGCGAGCGGCGCGACGTGGACGACGACCTCTACCGCATCGCTCCCCTCAACGGCTCGGCGGCCGTGCGCTGGGAGAAGGGCAAGTGGCTCGCCATGGCCGAGGGCGAGTTCTACGCGCGCCAGTGCAAGGTGTCCGCGACGAACGGAGAGGTGGAAACCAGCGGCTACGGCCTGCTCAACCTCCGGGGGCGATTCAGGGTCTCCGACGTGATGACCCTCACCGCGGGCGTCGAGAACGTCGCGGACAAGAAACATTACGATCATCTGGGAGGATATAACCGCGTCAAGGGAGGCGACGTCGGCCTCGGGAAGAGGCTGCCCCGTCCGGAGCGCCGCGCCTTCGCCACGTTGAACGTTTGGTGGTAAGGGGCGCTTCCGAACGTCGCCTACGGCCCCGGGGCGGCCGGGGCCGTCGGACGTGCCTCCGGCCGCAGCTCCGTCGAGGGGTGGAAAGCGTACCAGGCGAACCAGAAAAGGCGCATCGCCGTGAACGCCTCGCCCGTCCCGGCGTCGCGGACGGTGACGCTCCCGTCTTCTTCCACTTCCACCGCGAGCTCGCGGCCTGCCACGTTGTCGGTGAGCTTTCCCTTCTCTCTAAGCCAGGCCGCCTCGTAGGCGATGGGCGTATTCTCCACCATCACGCCGTAGACGGCCGTTTTCGGCGGAAGCCTGTCGTCCCGGGCCGCGACGGGAAAGAAAATTTCCTGATTCGTCTCGTAGTCGCCGTAGGGGTAGCGGTCGTAGTCGCTCGCGGAGCCGGTGTCCGTGGACAGGACGAGCGTGCCGGGATGGTGCTTTTTCCACTCGCCCCACGAGGTGTGGGCGAGCGGCAGGGTGCGGAGAAATTTTCCCGAAAGCGGGCCCGCGATGGCCCTGCCCTCGATCTGGCTCCAGAGCGTGTTCGTGGCGCGGTCGTACATGACGAGGTCGCTCCGGTAGAGCAGGCCCGAGACGCCGAACTCCGCCGTCTTCCCCTCGACGCGCCGCTCGAAGGCGACGCCCGAGCCGCAAAGCGGGCAGTAGGAGATAAGGACCGGTTTTTTCCCGACCGTGTCGTTCACGAGCTCGTGCCAGTTGAGAATTTTTAGGGGATACGCCTTGGCCTCGCCGCCCAGCGCGAGCGCGAGCACCGCGTCCCCGTCGCCGAGAAAACCGGCCTCGTCGGCGGGGACGAACCGGGGCTCGTCGAGCGCGGGGATGCAGTCGCGCCGGGGGCAGCCCTCGTGAATCTCATCCCACGGAACGAGGTGCGGCGTCGCCTCGGTGAAGCCGAACGCCCGGCGCAGAATGGGTGCGAGCGGCGCGGAGTTTCCTCTTGGCGACGCTTGCTCCTCCTTGCCCTCCGGCGCGGAATCCGGGGCGCGCATCAAGGAAACAAAGAGCGACAGGACGAGAAGCCCCCCGGCGAGACCCCAGACCACGAGACACGGCGAACAGCGTATCTTCATAAAAAAATCCAGCAGGGGGGCGCCCCCGCCCTCACTCGCAGGGCGTGTAGGGCAGCGGTTCGTGCATCTCTCTCAGCGAGACCGCGTCGCCGTCGCGCTTCCAGATCAGCGTGAACTTCTCCTCGCCCTTCAAGGTGAGCCGCGCCTGCTTCGGAGGCGTGCTGTAGAGCCGGACGACGTACTCGCCCGCGGGAAGCTGAAACACTTCGTTCACTCCGAGCGTGCCCGTCCCGATCCTTACTTCCTCCCGCAGTATCTCGAACGGCGTTCCCACGGTAACCGTAAGCGCCTCGCGGAGCGCCTCGGCGCTTCCCGCCGTGAGAAACTGCCCGTCCGAGGCATCGGCGATGGCCCTGAGGCTCGCGAGGGCTTCCCTGTTTTCCCGGTCCGAAAGCCCGAAGCCGATGACGTGGACGGGCAGGCCCCTGTCTTCGCGTTGAAGCTCGCGGGCGGCCTGCGCCGGGTCGCCGTTGCAGCTTTCGATGCCGTCGGTGAGAAGCACCACGGCGCGCTCGCCCTCGAAACCTCCGAAATCATCGACCACCTGCCTGAGCGAATAGGCGAGGGGCGTCTGCCCCTTCGGCTGAAAGCGCGCGATGGCCGCCCGGATTCTTTCCCGGTTCCCCTCCCCGAAGGGAACGAGAAGCTGCGAGTCCCGGCAGTCCTTGCGCTCGCGGGGGGACTGGTGGCCGTACACGCGGAGCGCGAGACTGAGGTCGCGCGGCAGCCAGTCCAGGGCATCGCTGAGAATTTCCTTGGCGATGGTAATCTTGGCCGTGCCGCCGATCTGGCCCCACATGCTTCCGGAGGCGTCGAAGACGATCTCGACGGAGCGGTCCGAGATGGAGAGCGCGGGGTGCCCGTCCCGCTCCGCCGCGATAAGCAGCGCGCCGCAGCCCGGCGGCCGGACGGTCACGCGCGTCCGGGCTTCCGCCGTCTTGCCGTCGATGCTCGTCGCCGTGGCCACGATGATGTTCCCCCCAATCTGAAGCGGGACGCGCCCGACGAACTTTCCCTCTGTGAGGTGCGTCGTGTAGGGCGGCGAGTTGTTGACTCTCAACGTGACGCTCTCCACGCCGAGCGTCGGGTAGGACGCAAGGAGACTTTCCGACACATCCTTCTCAAGAAAGATGCTCGCCGAGCCTTTCACGTCCGTGTCGGATTCCCGCCTCGTAAAGAGCATCCCGTCGGCGGGGTGCTCGATGGCCACGGTAACCGGGCTCGAAACGATGACCGTGACGGCGTCCTTCTCCGTCTGGCCGTCGAGGCTCGTCGCGGCGGCCACGATGCGGTTCTCGCCCATCTTGAGCGGCACGCTCCCGCGGAACGACCCGCCGGTAAGCTCCGTGTCGATCGGCGCGGAGCTGTTCACGCTGAGCTTCACGAAATCCACGCCCGTCGTGCGGAGGTTCAGGAACGCCTTGGGAAGTCTTTCCGGCTCCGTCACGTAGAGGGAGGAGCCGCCAGTCGCCTCGGCGATTTCCTGAAGAAGCTCCTCGCCCTTCTCGCGGCTTCCGAGAAGAAGCGTCTGGACGGCTACGCCCTGCTCACGCGCCTCGCGGGCCGCGTCGCGGGCGGGCTCGGCCTCGGAGATTCCATCCGTGAACAGGAGCACCACGCGCGAGGAGTCGGGCCGCGCGCCCTGCTTGAATCCCTCGAGCGCCGTGCGGATTCCCGCGGCGAGATCGGTCCCTCCCTTCTGGTCGCACCCGCGGAGCGCCTCGACCACCGCCTCCCGGTCGTCCGTCAATTGCATCACCAGGTCGGACCGGTCGTCGAAGTCCACGACGCCGATTTGAATGTCGCTCTTTTTGGAAAGATTCTCGACGAGGGCGACGGCGCCCTGGGTGCGGTAGTTTTCAGGATCCCGGCGTGCCAGGCTCCCCGACGTGTCGAGCACCAGGAAAAGGTCGAGGTACTTGACGCCGCCGAAGACCGACGCCATGCCCTCCACCTCGATGGAGGTTTCCCTCTTGGTAAGGAGCAGCCCCTCGGAAGGGGTGTGGATGCTCACCTTCAGCTTGCCCGACTGCGCCGAGGGCTGCGCGCCGAAGGCCTGATGGGCGACGGCCAGGGCCGCCCAGGCGGCGATGGCTGCCAGAAAGACGAGTGGAAGGATCCTTCTACAGAAGCTCATGTCAGCTAAGTATAGCACACACGGGAGACGAATCCCTGAAAAAATCATTATACCACTTTGTAAAAAGCCCTCGCTCGTGCGAGGTTCCCGGCCCTGTTTTTTGGCGGGGTAAACCCCGCTCCGACTCGCCGGGATTGCCGGCCCCGATGCGTGCGTCGGGGTTGCCGCCTACTCCGTCACCCACTCGGCGTCGGCGATTTCTCCTCCCGGGGAGGCTTCCTCCCCGGAAGGCTCACTCCAGTCGAAGCCCTCTTTCTGAGGGGGCTCGTAGCGCGTGAGGACGCCGCGCAGTATGCGAAGAAATCCCTCGGCGTCCACGTAGGCCGTGAGGCGCTCGAGCTCCCCGCCGTCGGGCGATAGGAAAAGAATCGTGGGAAGGCCGGCGATCCCGAGCTCCGCGGCGAGCTCCCGGGGCATCTCGTCGTAGTTGATCTTGACGGGCACGAAGGCCGTGTGGACGAGATTCACCACGTCCTCGTCGCGGAACGTCGTCCTGTCCATCTTGAGGCAGTAGACGCACCAGGGGGCCCAGAAATCAACGACGAGGGGCTTCCCGCTCGCCCGGGCCAGCGCGAGGGCGGCGTCGAGGTCTTCCTTCTCCCACGCGACGCCCGGCGCCTCCTCTTCCTCGCCCGGCGCCCGGAAAGAAGCCGCGCCCGCCCAGGGGCCGAGGCCCCCGACGCCCCGAAATGTGAGCGAAATGCCCAGGACGACGAGGACGAGGCCCGCGGCGCGGCGGAACCTTTCCCCCTGCGTCCCGGCGGCCGTGAAGACGAGGCCCCCGAGCGCGTAGCCCAGGAAGACGAGCCCCACGCCCGCGGCGAGCACCCCGCCCGGCCAGAATTCCAGGCCCAGAATCTCGGTTGTTTTACCGTAGTAATACACTGCAACACCCATCAGAACTACCCCGAGAAACGCCTTGACGCCCACCATCCAGGCCCCGCTCCGCGGGATGGCGCCCGTGAGCGAGGAAAACAGCGCGAGCACGCCCAGGAGAGTCCCGAGGCCCACGGCGAAAACGAAGAGGAGCGAGAAGCCGAGCACGGGACTCGCCTGCGTGGCCACGTAGGCCAGCAGCGCCACCAGGATCGGCGTCACGCACGGCGACGCCACGAGGCCCGCCACGGCGCCCATGGCGAACGCGCCGAGGACGCCCTCGCGCGGCTTCGCCTGCACGCCCCGCATGAAAGCGAAGTCGAGGTCGAAGAACCCCACCAGGCTTAGCCCCATCACGAACAGGAGCGTCGCGACGCCGAAGAGGACCGGCGCGTTCTGGGTGAGCGACCCGAAGGCCTTGCCGCCGAGCGCCGCCGCGAGGCCGAACGCCGCGTAGACGAGCGCTATGCCCAGGATGTAGAGGGCGATGCTCAGGAGAATCTTCGCGCGCCTCTGCCCCGCGCGCGCGCCGAAGAAGCCGACCGTGATGGGGATCATCGGGTAGACGCACGGCGTGAAGCTCGCGAGCACCCCTCCCAGGAACACCAGGCCGAAAAGCGCAAGCAGCGGGATCTCTTCACGTCCCTCGAGCACCGCCGCCACGCGGGCCGCCAAGCCCCCGCCGCCCTCCGGCGGAGCCGGGGCCGCGCCCGCCGCCACCTCGACGGAAAGGGAAAATTCCTTCGCGAGGCGGTAGCAGACGCCGGCCTTCTCGTCGCAGGGGAAGTAGGCCAAAACGACTTTCACCGCATGCGCGCCCTCTGGGGCGTCCGCCGCGACTATGAGCCGCTGCGCCATGTCGACGTCGCCCCCGTAGACGTCCGACTCGAGCGTCTTGCTCCACCTCTTGTGGCCCTCGAGGGCCGCCTTGGGCGCTTCGAGCCACCCGGCTTCGGGAAACCCGACCTCCGGCAAGGGCACGGAGTTGAGGTGCACGCCGGGCGGAAGCAGGAAGCGGATGGAAAGAAGCGCCTCGCCGCCAGGCGCGAGCTCGAACGACAGGGGCTCCATCTCCATCGGCACCTCGTCGAGGAACCTTCCTCCGGCGGGTCTTCCTCCAACGGGCTGCGCCTGCACCGCCGCGCCGAGCGCCAGCACCATCAGAAGGATTATCGAGATACGGCGTTTCATCGTCATAAGTCCTTTAAACGCGCGGGCGGGGGAAAGTATTCCTCATGGCGCCGCCCGCACCACCTCGATGCGCGGCCTCTTCGAGCGGACGATTTTCCCGACCTCGGCCGCGGCGGGCGTCTTCGCGCGCCGGAGCGCCCGCAGCAACTGCGCCTTGCGGCGCTGCGATACCGCGATAAGGAGACCACCCGAGGTCTGGGCGTCCGCGAGCACGAGGCGCTCCTCCTTCGAAATCCCTTTCTCAAAGCGCGTGAACTTCGCGGCGTGGTGCAGGTTTTTGAGGCTTCCGCCCGGGGCGCAGCCCCGGCGCGCGAGCTCAAGCGCGCCGCGAAGGAGCGGAATTTCCTCGCTCCACACCTCGGCGCCCGCCTTGCTGCAGAGCAGGATCGTATGCAGGTGGTTGAGGAAGCCGAAGCCCGTCACGTCGGTCGCAGCGCGGGCCCCGGCGCGCACCATCGCGCGCGCGGCGCCGCGGTTGAGCTCCACCATCGTGCGCGTCACGTCCCGGACCATCGCCCGCGTCGCCCTGCCCTGCTTGATGGCCGTCGTGAGAACGCCGGTTCCGAGCGGCTTCGTCAGGACGAGCGCGTCGCCCGGCCGTGCGCCACGCGCCGTGACCAGCTTCCCCGGATGCACGCGGCCCACGACGCAGAGGCCGTACTTCGGCTCCGCGTCGCGGACGCTGTGGCCCCCCACGACGGCGACACCCGCCTCGCGCGCCTTCTCGGCCCCGCCGCGCAGCACCTCGGTGAGCGTGCGCTCCGGGAGCGCGTCGCACGGGAACGTCAGAATATTCAGCGCGAAGAGAGGCTCGGCGCCCATGGCGTACACGTCGCTCAGGGCGTTCGCGGCGGCGATGGCGCCGTATGCGTAGGGGTCGTCCACGATGGGCGTGAAGAAGTCGAGCGACGCCACGAGCGCCGTGTCCCTCGAGATGCGGTAGACGGCGGCGTCGTCCGGCAGAGACACCCCTACCATGACCCGCCTGTCGCGGGCCTTCGGCAGCTTCTTCAACAACTCGGCCAGAGCCTCCGGCGGGAGCTTAGACGCTCAACCCGCGGCCCGGCTCAGGGAGGTAAGCGGAACGCTTCGCGGTGCCATACCGCCATAGGATAGGAGAGCCCCGAGGGCAAAACAAGGGCTTGCCCCGACGCTGTCGGGGCTTGCCGCCCTTGGGGCGCTGCGGGTAACATGGGGGCGTGCTCTGGATTCTTTACGTCCTCGATCGCCTCGTCTCGCTCTACATCGTCATCGTCCTGGTGCGCGTGCTCTGGTCGTGGACGGACCATTTTCCCCACAATCCCCTGGTGCGCAAGGCCTACCGCCCCCCGTTCGTCCACGTCCTGAGGACGCTCTTCCGGCTGGTGGACCCCGTGGTAAAGCCCTTCCGGAAATTCCTGCCCCTCGGGCGCGGCGGGATGTTTCTGGACGTGGGGCCGCTCATCCTGATGCTGATCTTGATTCTGATCCAGGCGTTCCTGAGGCGCCTGATGCTTGCCCTGGACACTTCGGCAGGGCTCGGCGGGCCATGGTGACGCGGGAAGACCGCCCCACGGAGCCCGGGGAAAAACGCCTATCCGCCGCGGCGCTCCTCGCGCTCGGCTTCATGTTCCCCGCTTGCCTCCTCGCCGGCTACGGGCTGGGCTACGCGGCGGACGCGTGGCTCGGCACGAGGCCCTGGGGCGCGGCCGCGGGAGTGGTGCTCGGCGCCGCGGCCGCCTACGTCAACATGGTGCGCCTCGTTCGCATGGTCTCCTCGAGGACGGATCACGAGTGACCGCCCGGGCGGCGCACAGCACTCCATGGCGATTCTCTCCTGGCACACGGTTTGCTTGAGCGCGGTGCTCGGCGCGGCGACGGCCCTGGCGTCCGGGGTGTGGCTCGGCTGGCCGGCGGCCGCGATGGCCGCGGGAGGCGCGGCCCTCGGCCTGTGGATGGTCTGGGGCATCGAGAAAAGCACCGCGCTCCTACTGCATCCCCCGCGCGACCGGGGCGCGATGGAGAAGACGCTTTTACTTCTTTTCGTGCCCCTGCGCCTGGGGTTGCTGGTCGCGGGAATCTATGTTATGCTCGCCCTCTGTTTGCCCCGGCTTTCGATCGGGGCACGCCTTGGTGCGACCGCGTTTGCCGCGGGGTTCACCGTGACCGCGGCGGCGCTCCTGCTTCAAGCGGTGCGCTCCGCGAGGAAACGGCGCTAAGCGAGATGTCCGAAGAACTTTCCCTTCCGACCCAGCTCATTGAGAAGGCGACGGGGCACCCGGTCCCCGATACGCTCGTCATGGCCTCGCTCGTCGTCCTGGGAAGCGCCGTCGCCCTGCCGTTGATGCGGCGCCGCTTCAGCGTCTCGGAGCCGGGCGCGGGCCAGCAGGTTCTCGAGGGGATCGTCGTCTTCATGAGAGACCTCCTCCGGCAGGTGGCCGGGCCCCACGGGAGAAGGTACATCGGCCTCCCGGGGACGTTCTTCGTCTTCATCCTGCTCTGCAATCTCTGCGGCATGGTCCCGGGCCTCGGGACCCCCACGGGCACGAGTCCGGGCGTCACGTTCGGCCTCTCGTTTTTCGCCTTCTTCTATTACCAGACCCAGGGCTTCCTCGCCGCGGGCCCCCGGGCCTACGTCCAGCACTACTTCGGCCCCGTGCCGCTGAGGGGATTCCCCCTGCCCATGAGCATCCCGCTGAACCTCTTTCTGGGACTCCTGTTCCCGTTCATCGAGATTCTTTCCCACCTCTCGCGCGCCCTCACGCTCTCGGTCCGGCTCTTCGGCAACATCCACGCCGAGCACGTCGCCTCGCTGAAATTCCTCACGCTCGCCCCCTTCGGCGCCCCCCTGCTCATGTCGGCCCTCGGGGCCTTCGGTTCGGTTCTGCAGGCCTTCATCTTCTTCTTCTTGACCTCGATTTACATCGGGCTTTTTGTCTCGCATGAACACTAGGCACCCGCACTCCACAGTCCCGCCCCGGGCAAGGAAGGAGGGTGAGAGAAACATTACCCAACTGTTTCAGGAGGTAACACTATGAAAAAATTAACTCTCGTATTGGCCGGAAGCGGAATCCTGCTTTTCGCGCTGTTCATGGTCATGCTCCCCACGACGGTGCTCGTCGCCGAGGAAGGCGCCGCGGCTGAGGAAGGCGCCGCGGCCGAGGAAGGCGCCGCGGCCGAGGAAGGCACTGCGGCCGAGGAAAGCGCTGCTGCGGCCGAGGAAGGCGCCGGATCCGCCGAGGAGGACGCCGAAGCCCACGAGGAAGAAAAAGCACCACGCAATCCCCTAAGCGACCTTGCGAAAGCCCTGGCCATCGCCGTCGCCGTGTTCGGTGGAGCCTTCGGCCAGGGCATGGCAACGTCAAGGGCCGTGGAGAGCATCGCGCGAAATCCGGTCGCGAGCGCCGACATCCGGTTGAGCTTAATTCTTGGACTCGCGCTCATCGAATCGCTGGTCATTTACGCGCTCGTCATCGCGTTCACAATTTAGGAAAAGCCAGTCGGGAAAACGTGCCTGCCGAGCACGCCGTAGCCGCCGATGCTTCACCTTTGGCACACCAAGGCAGGCAAATTTGTGGGGTAAAGCGATCTGTTTTCTCCCTGACATGCCCGTTTAAGCCTCTCGGTGAGCTTCTTTCGGCCTGTCAGGATGGAGCTGTGCAACGTTGAATTTTTTCTTAGGCTATATACTGGATGAAGCATAGCTCATGTTACAATTTATGACCGTGAAATATGCGAAATACTTTATATTCTGGCTGTTCCGAGGGTCAAATCCGTATGAAATACACCCATCATACGCAAGGAAACGGCTTGGGTCACTAAAAGCCCCAAAAAATATGGAATTTTGCTTGTTGAAAACGCGCAAATGACACTAAAATCTAAAGCAAATCTTTTCTGATGCTTAAAATGGAAGTACTCAAAATAAAAAAATGCATTGAATTTATACTTTCATCAAGCGCAGTTACATAAAATCTACTGCAGGTTTATATAAAAATTAATGGGGATATTTTTTAGGAGCAGAGGGCGCTTTTTGGCGTGAAATTCCTTGAAAAACAGGCAAATTAACTTAAGGTTTTACGGCATTGTGAAATGTGCGCAATTTTTGACAGAAATTTATGGCAAAAATTGCCGTTTAAACTGCCCTTTTTCATACCAAGTTTTCAGAAAACGCCAAAAAAGCCCATGTCTAAAAATACTCAAGCTATAAAATGGAAAAATCAAATTGTCTCGATGCTCCCTTATGCAGGGCAAGAACGTATACGGCAATAAACGTCAACACCCATATAGGATAAACTTCAGAGTTTTGCTTTTTCTCGTCCCGACACCTATCAGAAATCTCGGTGACATGACGCTTCGCGCGATCGAGGTGCTAAAAACACGGAAGATTCAAATTATCTCGATGTACTCTTACATAGGACAAGAGCTTACATGGCAATAAACGTCAACACCCATTAGAAAAAACTTCAGAGTTTTGCTTTTTCTCGTCCCAACACCCATCGGAAATCTCGGTGACATGACGCTTCGCGCGATCGAGGCGCTAAAAAGCGCCGACGTCGTGGCCTGCGAGGACACGCGGCGCACGCGCAAGCTCCTGAGCCGCTACGATATTCATCCCAAGCGCCTTGTGTCCTACCACGAGCACACCGAAAAGCGGCGCTCGCGGGAGCTCCTCAAACTTTTGCGCAGCGGGCAGAGCGTCGTGCTCGTTTCGGACGCCGGCACCCCCTGCATCTCCGATCCCGGCTACCGGCTGGTTCAGGAGGCCGTCGAGGCGGGCGTGCCCGTCGTGCCCCTTCCCGGAGCAAGCGCCATCCTGTGCGCCCTGCAGGCCTCGGGGCTTCCCACCGAGCCTTTCGTTTTCCTGGGTTTCCTGCCTTCCAAGGCCGCCGCACGAAAAAAATTTCTAACAGGTTTTCAACAGAAGGCGGAAACACTCGTGTGTTTCGAATCTCCACATCGCATTCTAGAGGCTTTATCGGACGTGGAAGCCGTTTTGGGGGACCGGCGGGCGGCCCTGGCGCGCGAACTCACGAAGGTGCACGAGGAAATCCTGCGCGGCTCCGTCTCGAGCATCCGCGATATTCTTGAGGGCCGGGAAAAAATTCTCGGCGAGATAACCCTCGTCATTGAAGGGGCGCCGAAGGGCGCGCGGACCGCGTCAGAGGAAGCGCCGGCCGCCCTGATGGAGCGCCTCCTTCAGGCCGGGATGTCGGGCCGGGACGCGGCGCGCGTGGTGTCAGATTTTTTCGGAATTCCGCGCCGCGAGGCTTACAGGATGGCCCACCAGGCAGGCGGCGGGAAGTAGGCACACCGCGCTCTTGCGGGGGGAAAGATTCCCCCCTCTTCCGCACGCCCCCGCCGGGCGCTATCATGGGGATGAAACTGGAGAAGGAGCATTGGACGAAGAAAGAAGCCCTTCCGATGAAATCCCCGCCCGCGACGCCGAGCGGGTCCGGGCCGCCCTGGAGCGCCTCCGGGCGTGCAGCGTGTGCCCGAGGGCGTGCGGGGTGGACCGCCTGAAGGACGAGGAGAAATTCTGCCGCACGGGGCGCTACGCGCGGGTGGCGAGCGCGTTCTGCCACTTCGGCGAAGAGCCCCCCCTGACCGGCTGGCGCGGGTCGGGAACCATCTTCTTCTCCCGCTGCAACCTCGCGTGCGTGTTCTGCCAGAACTTCGACATCAGCCAGCGCGATGCGGGAGAAATTCTCCGCCCGCAGGAGCTGGCCTCGGTGATGCTTCGCCTGGAGGCTCTCGGCTGCCACAACATCAACTGGGTGAGCCCGAGCCACGTCGCGCCCCAGGCCCTCGAGGCCCTGGTGCTGGCGCGCCGGGGGGGGCTGAGCGTCCCGGTCGTCTACAACTCCGGCGGGTACGACCACGTGGACACCCTCAAAGCTCTCGAGGGCTACGTGGACGTTTACATGCCTGACTTCAAGTACGCCGAGAACGCCCCGGCGGAAAAGTTCTCCTCCGCGCCGGACTACGCGGACCGGGCCAGGGAGGCGGTCAGGGAAATGCACCGCCAGGTCGGCGACCTGGTGACGGACGAAAACGGGCTCGCCGCGAAGGGCCTCCTCGTGCGCCACCTGGTCCTGCCCGGTGGGCTGACCGGGACGGAAGCGGTGATGCGGTTTCTGGCCGAGGAAATCTCCCCCCACACGTACGTCAACGTGATGGCGCAGTACCGCCCCGCCAACAAGGCGCACAGCTACCGGGAGCTCGCGCGCCCCATCCGCTCCTCGGAGTGGCGGGAGGCCGTTGAGTGCGCCCGCTCCTTCGGCCTGCACAGGGGACTGGATTAGCGCACCCCGCCAACACGGGGAAGCTGGCTTGCATCTTCGAAATCCCCGTGATAGTGTCTCCCGTTACGTAGGTGACCCCGACTGAGAAAAGCCGGGGTTGAAAAGGGAACCCCGTGCGGGGCCTCGACGCGTCCTCCGGACGCCGCGCAGGCTCCAATTCGGGGGCGGTTCCGCCACTGTGAGCGCGGACGAAGCCCGGAAGCCCTGACTGCGTCCTTCAGACGGGACGGAGCCGGGGCGGCCACTGGTCCCGGACACCCATCGTGCCGGGAATGGGAAGGCCCGGGCGGAGGTTGATGCGCAAGCCAGGAAACCTGCCTGCGGCGCGACGCGCCCCGATGCGCCACCGTGTCGGGGGGGCCTGCGAGAACAGGCGACGCAGCCCGGCTGCCGTCACAGCGTCGCACCGATAGGACATTTCAACCCCGATGACGGCTCTGAAGGTCATCGGGGGTTTTTTTTGGAGGGCGCGCCCCGGCGGGGCCCGCCCTGCGGCGGAAAAGCTTCGCCCCACGGAACGGGGCTCCTTTCGAAAAACCGTCCCGACTTTGGTCGGGGCACAAAGGAGCACGAGCATGAAGACGTCCGCACGCCTTACGAAAACGTTTACCCGCCGCGGCAGGTTTATTCCGCTCGCATCGGGGCTGGCCGCGCTCGCGGCGTGGCCCGCCCTCGCGGGAGAAGGCGAATCGCCCGCCGCCCCGGGCGAGCCCGAGGTCGTCGTCGTGACCGGAGAGCGCGTACGCGACCGGGGCGTCCGCAAGGAGCGGCTCGCCGCGCACGTGACCGTCTATACGGAGGAGGACATCCGCAACTCGGGTGCGCGCACGCTCGCCGAATTCTTCACCTTTCTCCCAGAGCTCACCGTGTTCGACGAGGTCGGAAACGGCGTGCAGTCCACCGTGGACATCCGGGGGTTCAACTCCGAGGGCGGCACCCCCGGAATGAGCGTGTACGTGGACGGCGTGCGCTTCAACGAGCCGCGCCTAGGCGCCATGAACTGGGAATTGCTCGATCCCGCCTTCGTCGAGCGCATCGAGATAATCCGGGGCCCCGCCTCGGGCCTGTACGGAAGCGGCGCCCTGGGCGGCGCCGTGTTCATCCTCACCAGGACGGGGGCCCCCGGAGAAAAGCGCGGCTCTGTGGAGTTTTCTCAAGGGGCGTTCGACACGGACCGCTACCGCGCCCACTCCGCGTGGGGTGGCGAGCGCTGGTTTGCGAACGCTTCGGCGAGCCGCTCGCTCTCGGACGGCTGGCGGCAAAACAGCGGCCACCGCGCCACGCGCGCCCTCGCCCGCGCGGGCTACCGGCGGGGAGGCCACACGCTCACGCTCGGCCACCGCCGCGGCGACGGCCACTACCGCCAGCCGGGCGCGCTTCTTCGAAGCGAGTGGGACGCGGACCCGACCCAGAGTCCCTTCAACCGGCTCGACTTCACCGAGCGCCTGGAGCACCGCACGGATCTCACCCACCGGTGGGAAGGGGCAGAACATTCCTCGATCTCGGTGCTGTCCTGGCGGCGGCTCGACTCGGACTCCCTCACGACGGGGCGAAGCCCCTGCCGGTTCCGGCCCGTCGAGTCGGCGGACCTCGTGTCCCTGGTCTCCCAGGCCACATTCTCGAAAAAATTCCGGCGCGCCCGCGCAGCGTGGATCGCGGGCGCAGACGCCGCGAGCGACCGCTTCAAGGACACGGCGTTTTCCAACTTCGGAAATTTTTGCGCCGACGACGCGCTGGCCTTCGACTCGGAAACCCGCACGACGCAGGAGGCCCTGGGGTTCTTCGCCGAACAGGTAATTACCTGGCGCGACGCGTGGACGCTGCGCTCGGGGCTGCGGGGGGATTACGTCGGATTCGACTTCCGGCGCGACGAGGTTTCCGGAGGTGCACCCCGCTCGTTCTCCAAGCGGAAAAGCTTCGACCGCCTTTCGCCCCACTTCGGCGTGCGCTGGCACCCGAAGCCTCGGCGCAGCCTCTTCGTAAATTATTCCAGGGCCTTCCGCGTGCCCTCGGTGCAGCAGATGTTCGCGTTCCCCTCGTTCGGCTCGAACGAGAACCTCGCGCCCGCGCGCTCCCGCGGCATGGAAGCGGGATGGAGCGAGCGTTGGGGCACGCACGTAGAGACCTCGCTCAACCTTTTCTCCGTCGTGGTCCAGAACGAGATTTTCTTCGTCGTCACCGACCCCGCCATGTTCAAAGGGCAAAACGAGAACGCCGCGAGAACCCGCCGGCGCGGGGTGGAGGCCGGCGTGCATGGGGCGTGGAAGCGCGTCCGGGCGCAACTCGCCTACGCCTTCGTCGACGCCGAGTTCGATTCGGCCTTCCAGACGTCCTTCGGAGGCGGGGGCGTGGAGCCCGGAAAGCGCCTGCCGCAAATTCCCGAACACAAGATCCTCGCCGGCCTGGACGTGACCGTCTCCGAGCACTGGAGCCTCTACGCGCGCAACGTGTACGTGAGCGGGCAGTTCGCGACGAGCGACCACCAAAACGCGGGGCCAAAACTTTCCTCCTACAACCTCCTGAGCGCGGGGCTCCGGTTCGGGCGCGGCCCGTGGAGCGTCTTCGCGGACGTCCACAACGCGCTCGACCGCACCTACGCCACGCGCGGCATCACGGCCGGCGGCCAGGCGTTCTTCACGCCGGCGTTGCCGCGCCGCATCTCACTCGGTGTTCGAGCGGAGTGGCACAAAAAAGATGCTTCGTAGCTTTTTTCTCAACGCCCGCGCGCGCCGCATTTGTTATAATGGCGAACACCATGGCTGAGAACGGAAAACCCCGCTTCTGGCTGATGCTGGGCATGGTGGCCGCCGCGGCGGTGCTTCGCATCGTGCCGCACCCGCCCAATTTCGCGCCGGTGGCGGCGATGGCGCTTTTCGGGGGAGCTTATTTCGACCGCAAGCGGTGGGCGTTCGCCGTGCCGCTCGCGGCTATGCTCCTGAGCGACGCCGCGCTAGAGCTTCTGTTCGGGTGGGGATTTCACTCCGGCATGCCCGCCGTGTACGGAACCTTTGCCCTGGTCGTCTGCCTCGGACTCCTCCTCCGGAAGAGGAAGACGGCACCGCTTCCCGTGGTGGGCGCGGCGCTTGCGTCCTCGACGCTCTTCTACCTCACCACGAACTTTTCCGTGTGGCTGACGAGCGGCATGTACGCGGCGACGCCCGCGGGGCTTGCGGCCTGCTACGCGGCGGCGATCCCCTTCTTCGGCCCCACGCTCGCGGGCGACCTCTTCTACACGGCCGTCATGTTCGGTGCCCTGGCTCTCGCCGAGCGGCGCTTTCCGGTCTTTGCCACCGCGCCGCGGGCGTAGGCGTAAGGAAAAGCTCCCGTCGGCCCCTACGCTTCCACTTCCGGCGAAAGCACGCGCCAGCCCATGCCGCGCTTCGAGAGAAGGATCACTCCCCATACGCTGAGCGGCAAGTAGCTTATGCCGTGGGCAAGAAGGATACCGGCGGCCGCCTCGCCCGACGCGACGCCGCAGACGTCCACGAGAACCACCTGGGCGGCGGCGTGGTAGCCGCCGACGCCCCCGGGCGTGGGAAGCATAATACCGATGGCGCTTACGGGGATGAGAAGAAGCATGCTCGAAAAGCCGGTATTCACGCCCACCGATAGGAGCGCGAGCCATGTGTAGAGGGCGATCACGAGCCACATGGCGGCCGAGCCGAAAAGGAGCGGCGCAAAAAGCTTGCGTCGCCCGAACACGGCGAGGCCGTCGAGGAAGCGGTGAAGCGGCGCGTCGAGGCGCGTGCGCACGCGCTCGGGAAAAAAACGGAAAAGCTTTTCCATGGCCCGTGCGGCGGCCTCGCGCCGAAAGAAAGCGTAGCCAAGCACCCCCAGGCCCGCGACGACGCTGGCCAAGGCCGCTATGGCCCCCGTCCGCAGAGTGTATCGAAACGCTTCATCCTCGACCCCTTTGGCGTAGAGCGCAAGATAAACCCCCAGAAACGCCGTCACCGTGAGCATGTCGAGGATCCGCTCGATGACGACGGTCGCAAGCGCCGAGGAAAAGGGCACGTGCGGCTCGTCGCGGCTCAAAAGCCAAGGACGCACCACCTCGCCCACGCGGCCGGGCAGAAGGTTGGTCACGGTGTAGCCCTCCATGAAGGTGCGAAGGCGGCTCCAAAGGGCGGTGCGCCCGAGGGGCACCAGAAGATAGCCCCAGCGCACCGCGCGCAGCCAGAAGGACATGAACACCACTGAAAACGCCGCCGCGAGGTACCCCACCCGCGCCTTCAGGAACGCCGACCGGAACCCCTCCCAGTCGGTCCGCCAGAAAAACAGCCCCAGGAGCAGGGCCGCAAGCACGAAGCCGAAAAACAGCGCCAGGAACCGGCGCTGCGGCCTGGATTTTCCGTCGGTTCCGCCAACCTGAGCCTGGCTCACGTCGTTATGATGCCATGGAAACGGCGGCCGGGAAACGTGCCTTCACGAGGGAGAGCGGTATTTTTCACAGCTCCGTAAAGGCGGGGTCGCGAAAAACCTCCTCGCCTTCGAGGAGCGTGAGGACGACCCTGGTTTCGTTGATCTCGTGCGGTTCGATCTCGAAAAGATTGCGGTCGAGGACGATGAGGTCGGCCGCCTTGCCCACCTCAATGGAGCCGGTCTCCTCTTCCTGGAAGCCGAGGCGGGCTCCCTCGATGGTGTACGCCGCGAGGGCGGTCGGAAGATCGATGATTTCCTCCGGAAGCCACGCGGACCCCGGCCCCGTCTCCGGGTCGCGGCGCGTCACGGCGACCTCGATCCCCTCAAGCGGGTTCATGGAAGAGACCGACCAGTCGCTCCCGAAGGCCACGCCTGCACCGCTCCGTACGAGGCTTCCTATCTGGTAGAGACGTTGCGAGCGCTCCGGCCCGAGCAGCGGCTCAGTGAGAACCGTAATGTACTCGTCGGCGTACGCCCAGAGGGGCTGAAAATTCGCCACGACGCCCAGCTGCTTGAAGCGCGGGACGTCGTCGGGGTGGATAAGCTCGAGGTGGACGATGTGGTGGCGGGAGTCGCGGCTCCCGTTCGCGGCGCGCGCCTTCTCGAAGGCGTCCAGGGTCATCCGGACGCCGCGGTCCCCGATGGCATGGACGTGAATCTGAAATTTTTCCTTGTCGAGCGCCGCCACCATACGGTCGAGGGCCTCGGGCGACATGGTGGGTTTTCCGAGGTCGCCCGGCCGGTCAACGTAGGGCTCGAGGACGGCGGCCGTGTAATTCTCGACCACGCCGTCCACGAAAATTTTGACCGCGTCGGCGCGAAGCCGCCGCCCGCGGTACTTGTCTTGCCACTCGATGAACCTAGGAATCTGCGATTGCCACTCCTCTGGGTCTATGGTCATCGACACGACGACGCGCGCGCTCAGCTCCCCGCGGCGGTCGAGCTCGGCGTAGGCCTCTAGAATTTCTTCGTCCGCCGACGCCTCCTGGAGCGACGTGATCCCAAAGCGGGCGGCCATATCCAACGCGCGGCGCAGCCCCCCGAGGTAGTCGTCCATCGTGTACTCGGGCAGATGCTCTTCCATGAGCTCCATCGCGGTTTCGTGAAGCGCGCCGGTCGGCTCCCCGGAGGAAGGGTCACGCTCGATGCGGCCCGCCGGAGGGTCGGGCGTGTCGCGGTCGATGCTGGCCGCCCCCAGGGCGCGCGAGTTCACCCAGAGCGAGTGCCCGTCGGACGACATGAGGCAGACCGGGCGGTCGGGAACGACCTCGTCCAGGGGCTCCTTGCTCGGGTTCCCGCCGGGGAAAAGGGTCATTTCCCAGCCCCCTCCTCTTATCCATGGCCGGCCGGGATTTTCTTCCGCGTACCGGCGAATCGCCTCGAGCGCTTCTTCCTGCGAGGCAAGGTCGGTCAGGCTGCACTCCGCAAGCTCGATCCCGCTCGTCACGGGATGCAGGTGGGAGTCGTGGAACGCCGGAAGTACCATCCGGCCCTCGAGGTCGACCGTTCGAGTGGCGGGGCCCGTCCAGGCGGAGGCGTCGCGTCCGCTTCCGACGAACACGATCCGGCCGCCTGCGACCGCCACCGCCTCGGCCCATGGAGAACTCTCCGAGAGGGTGTAAACCGTAGCGTTGAGAAGAACGAGGTCGGCGGGCCTCGGCTGCTCCTTCCCTCCCCCGCAGCCCAGGAGGCAGCAGACGGCGAAGCACCAAAAGAAATGTTTAATGCTTAATGTTTGACGTTTAATAGTATTAGGCATTAAACATTAAGCATCGGGTTGCATGGCAACGATCTCTATCTATTACAAACAGTGGAGATGTTCATCAACCAACTTTTTAATCTCACCTCCCTTACCATATAATCTCTCACTCAAGTTCCTATCATCGTAACTCTTAAGCTTCTTCGCTATCCCATCAACTACCATCGAAGGAAAGACCCCGTCCCTCTGGTATATTTCACGATCTTTCAGAAGACTTTCGGCTGATTCCCAACATGAGGTGGGCAACTGCGGCAGCTTCTCCTGAACCTCCTTATATTCAGGGGAAAAGATATTCACGTCCACATAGAGTTTCTTAGCCAATTCTAACGCGCCTTTCATCTCTAATCCGTATCGAGCAGCTACGGCCAGCCCGGATAGTAAAAGATAAATGTCAGCTGAACCATCAGGACAGCGAAATTCCACCGTCTGGCTATCGATGAGCTCCGAAAATTCTCCCTTTTCCTGCGGATTGGCATCTCTCACCATATTCTTAACACCCAACCACCCCAAGGGGACCCTTACTAATACAGACCGGTGTCTATCACCCCAGCATACATTCGTTGGCGCTTCCTGATGAGGAACTAATCTCAAGTAAGAAGTAGGGACGGTATTACCAAAGGCGGTCAAGGAAGATGACAGACTTAAATAGCCTGCAATAGTCTTTTTGGCCATGTCGCTTAAGCGGCTTCCCTCAATCGTCACATTCTTCCCGTCCTTGACCAATTTCGTATGAACATGAAGGCCGCTGCCGGCATGTCCAACCAAAATCTTGGGAGCAGCGCTGATTGTAACCCCGTGTTTATACCCGATCATCCTTAACATCCATTTGGCGATAACAATTTGATCAGCCGCATCTTCCACAGGCACGGGAAGGAACTCAATCTCATGCTGCTCCATATCATGGTCTCCTCCACAAACATAGCCCACCTCAGAGTGACCGTACTTTATCTTTCCTCCCGCCTGTGCGATAGCTTGCAAAGCCTCGCATCTTAAGCTCTCCCATTTAAAAAATGGGGAAGACTCCTGGTAACCCTTCTGAGCTATGCCCGGATAAAGATGCTGTCTGTCGTAAAAAACATAATACTCTAACTCGCCCATAGCCTCGAAACTTAACCCGGTGCTATTCTTCAATACCTCATGAGCCTTTCTAACAATATTTTCCGGAGAACTCGGCAGCGGAACCCCTTCATTTGTATAGTAAGAGCAAAGTATATCTACCGTAGGAATAGCAGCGAACGGGTTAACATAGGCGGTTTTATAGCGGGGGACAACGTACAGATCGCTTGAGGCCGCATCGATATAAGAGAATAGACTGGAGCCGTCTACCCTTTCTCCCGCTGAGAGCAATCGATCCAGTTGAGCTTTGCTGGTAATTACAAAATTGAGGGTCTTTAACCTGCCGTCTCCTCCTACATACCGGAAGTTGACCATCTTAATCTCATTCTCCTCTACGAACTTGATCAGGTCTTCTTTGGTAAATTCTTCCGGCGGTTTTCCCAAATACTGAACTATTTTGTTGGGATTCATTGCTACCTGAGTGTCTTTCATAACTCACCTCACTTTTTGAGCCACCTACGAGTTCATCCAAGAGCTTAAAGAGACGCCGCGCGAGAGCATAGCAGGAAACGAACGAACGGGCAATCGTCTCCTCCCCCGGGAAGGCCCTCGGATTCCCGTCCCGCGAGGAGCGGAGGCGGGATATGGAGGAGGATGCGCGCGCTTCGTGCGAAGCGGTTCAGTAAATGGGCAGGTACGTCTCGATCTCCCACGGGGTGACCTGGTGGCGGAAGTCGTTCCACTGCGCCCGGGCCGAGCGGGCGATCTCCTTGAACGCGTGCTCGCCTATCGTGTCGCGCGCGAGGTCGCTCTTTAGCATCTCGCGCAGCGCCTCGTTCAGGGTCTGGGGAAGCATTCCGATGCTCATCTCCTCGAGCTTCTTGTCGTCGAAGTCATAGACGTTCTCCTCCACCGGAGCGGGCAGCTTCAGCTTCCGGCGGATGCCATCGAGCCCGGCGCGGAGCATCGCGGCGAACGCGAGATACGGGTTGCACGAGGGGTCGGGGCTCCGCAGCTCGCAGCGCGTCGCCTGCTCGCGCCCCGGCGTGTAGCGCGGAATGCGGATGAGCGCCGAGCGGTTAACCTGCCCCCAGCAGATGTAGACGGGCGCCTCGTAGCCCGGCACGAGGCGCTTGTAGGAGTTGACGCACGGCGAGAGGAAGATGCAGATCCCGCGGATGTGCTTCAGCTGCCCCGCGATGAACTGCATCGCCGCCTTGGACAGCTTGTAGTCGTGCTTTTTGTCGAAGAAGGCCGACTTGCCGTTCTTTTTGTGGAAAAGGCTCTGGTGGACGTGCATGCCGCTCCCGTTCACGCCGGTTATGGGCTTCGGCATGAAGGTGCAGTAGACGCCGTGGTCCTGGGCGATGCTCTTGAGGGCGTAGCGGAAGGTGACGGTGCGGTCGGCCGTCGTGAGGGCGTCGGCGTACTCGAAGTCGATCTCGTGCTGGCCGGGCGCCACCTCGTGGTGGCTCGCCTCGACGGTGAGCCCCAATTTCTCGAGCGAGGTGACCATCTTGTGTCGTATGTGGTAGGCGTCGTCCGTGATGAGGTCGAAGTAGCCGGCGCGGTCCTGCGGAAGGGGCTTTATCCCCTCCTGCTTGAACAGGAAGAACTCAAGCTCCGGGCCGGTGTTGAAGACGAACCCCTCCTTCTCGGCTTCCCGCATGGCGCGCTTGAGGACGTAGCGGGGGTCTCCGGGGAACGGGTCGCCGTTAGGCCTGTGAACGTCGCAGATTAGCCGCGCCACCTTTTCCTCGTCGGTCCCGAGCCACGGCACTACGGCGTAGGTCGCGGGGTCGGGCATCAGGAACATGTCGCTCTCGTAGATGCGAGTGAAGCCCTCTATGGACGAGCCGTCGAACCATGATCCCTGGTTCAGGGAGCTTTCGAGCTGGTGGATGGGAATCGTCACGCTCTTTACGATGCCGTTTATGTCCACGAACTGGAGCGCTACGAGGCGCACCTTGTCGCGCTTTACCTGCTCCAGGACTTTCTTCTTTAGGTTTTCGCTCATGGATTGCTTTCTTTCCTCCGAAGGTCGAGCCCGAAACGTTAGAGCCAAGTGTAGCGAGCGCCCTGCCTAAAATCAAGGAAGATTTCTTTGTGGTCGCGCCTCCCCCGCGCTGCGAGCTTTAAGAAAGCGCCGCGCAACGCTATAGCTACCGCCACCCCCCGGACTGCCCCCTAGACTGCCCCCCGGTCTGCCCCCCCGTCTGCCCCCCGGTCTGCCCCCCAGACATGAACCCCTGTAGAGAGTCCAGGCCCAGCGGCTGCTCCAAAGGCACGCGGGGCGGCGGCTGGGGGGCGTTCGCCAGCATGTTGCGAAGCCTCATCTTCCGAAGCTGCCTCTTTTGTTCCTCTACCGCGACGTTCTCCATCACAAAGAACCACTCGCTGTATTTCTGTCGGCCGTAATAGCTCCGGAACCCTTCCGCCTCGCTTCGGGACACGACGCCCCAGATGGGGCCCGTCGTGCGCTCGGACGACCCTTTCCCGATGCCGCCCGGCGTCAACGTCCTTCCCTTAGGCAGATCCGGCTGTTTATTCCCCTGGCCCTTTCCCATGAGCTGCTGCTTGAACTCCATATACTTCGGGTCCCCCACGCGGACGACGTGCCACTCGCCGTCCTCCACCATTGGGTCGGGGTAGAGCTGGCGGATGAACCGGTGCGGCTTCTTCGTAAGTTGCTCCATTTCCACGGGATAGGTGCCTACCTTTTTGCTGTAGTAGTAGAGGGCCAACACGTACTGTTCGCCCCGGAAGATGAGCTCCTCCTCGCGCTCGCGCATGCGCACGGTGCTCCACGCCTGCTCAGCCGCCAGAAGCCCGATGGACATCACCGCCATTAGGATGAGAAGCCCCACGAGGGTAAAGCCGCGATGGCTCATCCGGCCCCGGAGAATCATTGCGTCGCCGTCGTCGTGAAGATGCGGCATCCGCTCTTCTTAATGCACGTCGTTTGGTCCGTCGTGCTCGTAAACGTCGCCTCGACGTGCCAAGCGTACGTCGTGCTCGGATCCAAGAAATCGCCAAGCTTGTACGAGGTCGCCTCCGCCCCGAGATCACCGCTCGTGCGTTCAACCGTTCCGGAGCAAGCCGTCCCCCAGAAGATCTCGACGACGTGTTTTTCAACGTCTATGTCCGGTTCGTTGTCCGACTTGGCGGCAGTCCACTGAAAGCCGGGATCCCAGGCCACCGTGCCCCCGTCCGAGGGCTGCGAGAGGACCGGCGCGTCGAGATCCGCCCCGACGCAACCCCCGACGGTCGTCGGGTCACCGCCCTCACACGCGGCAAGGAGAAACACGAAAGCCCCTACGGCCAAAAACAGGACGTAGGACGTAGGACGGTAGGATGTAGAATTCCTTTGCTTTATCGTCCTGCGTCCTTTCTTTCCGCGTTTCATCATACTATCATCCTTTCCTCACCACTCACCATAGGAAATGTTGTTCGTTCCGACGCCCGAGGCGCCGCTTTTGACGTCGAAGATTCCTCCAGATTCCTCGGGAGGGCCGAAGGGATTCGACTCGGCCGGAATCGTCTGCCACGTGTTGCTCGACTCCGTGAACGGATCCACGGGCACGGAGCGCAGGTAGCCCGCCCTCACCAGCTCTTCGAGGCTTTCGGGGTATTTCTTCTTGTCGGCGAAGTACTGGTCGATTACGGACCGCATGACATGGAGGTCTTGCTTGAGCGCCGCCTCGCGCGCCTTGAGGATGGCGCGCTGATATCTCGGAATGGCGATGGCCGCAATCAGCGAGATAATGAACACCACCGCCAGAAGCTCAAGAATCGTGAAGCCGCGCGCCAATGGCCGATTTTTTAAATCCAACGTCGTTTTCTTATCGGTAACCGGTAATCGGAAATCGGTCATTTTTCTCACCACTCCTTGTATTCCGTTTCATCGAGCGCCACGCCGTCGCTTTCCGTAAAGACATCGTAAAGATTTTCCCTTCCCCAGAGGGTCGAATCGAAGTCGTCCTGATAGGAGCGCTTGCCCCATTCGTCCGTCTTCATCATCGGGTCGATGGGGACGCGCCGCAAAAACTTCAGCTTGCTGCCCACTCCCACGGTGGCGTCGACGCCCTCGACGAGCTGGTCGAAGTCCTTGGGATAGTTCATCTGGCCGACGTCGCCGATCTCGCGCGGATTGATCAGCCCCCCCATGGCGGCTTCGTGGAACTGGTCAATGGCCGTGCGGATGGTGCGCAGCGCCCGGCGGAGCTCGACCTCTCTGCTGCGCTGGAGCGCCACCCGCGTAAGCGGAAGGGCAATGGCCGCGAGGATAAGAATGATCGCCACCGTCGCCGCAAGCTCCACCAGTGTCAGCCCCCGTGAGTTAAATGACCTAATGACCCGATGACCGGATGACCAAATACGTTGCATTCGGTCCCTTCGGCTCCGCTCAGGACAGGCATTTGGGAATTTGGTCATTTGGTCATTGGCCATCGGATTCTACTCTCCTTCACTCACCCTAATGCGCCCATGCACGAGCGAAACCGGAATTCTCTGATTCTGTGAATCGCGAAGCTCACTCCTAGTGAGAAAGAGAGGCGACGCGCCCACGCCCACACTCTTGAGGGTCACGCGCACGAGCATGCCGTCGCCGCTCACACCCTGCGGAGCCTGGCGTGAATAGCCGACGACCGCGGAGCCTTTGTCGTTATCAATGTCGCGCACGAACGTAATCGGCGCGCCGCCCTGCCGCAGATACCCGAGTTCGACCACGTCGAGCACGTGGAGAATCTCCGCGTTGTAGCCAAGCACCAGGGGCGCATGGGCCACGTCCACGCCGTTTCCGATAACGATACTAATTTGAAGTTCCTCGCCCTTTTTCATGGCCTCGTTTTGGGGCACGATGCGCAGGACGGCCGGCCTCGGAGGCCTCGGCGGCTCCTTGGGTGCGGGCGGCTCCTCCGGAGCCTCGTCCGGCGGTGCCTGCGGTGCTTCTCGCCCGACCTTTTCTTCGGCTTCCCCGGTGGGCTTCGGCCGCTTGGGCGGGGAAGGCGTCCCGCCCTCGCCCTTGCCCAAAAGCACGCTGGGAGGCGGCTTTTCCATGAGCCGAATGCGGTCACCCGAGCCGATCCACAGCGCCTCGAGATCCTCCGACGTGATGTTCGGCATGCGGACGATGTGCGGCGTAAGAGACAGCACGATGTCGGTCTCCTCTTTTGAGCGGCTGGTGTTTCCAAACAGCCGCCGCAGAATGGGCGTGTCGCCGAGGCCCGGCACACCTGAGAGGGAATCGCGCTCGTCGTCGCGGATGAGGCCGGCAAGAATGTTCACCTGCCCGTCCTTGAGCCGGATGATGGTGTCGATGCTGCGGGTGCCGATGATGGGCTGGGCGCCCACGGTCGCCTGCACTTCCCCTGTGATGGAAGAAACCTCGATTTGCACCTTGAGCGTGATCTCCTGATTGTGGTGAACGCGGGGTTCAACGCTAATCTGGACGCCGACGTTCTGGTACGTGAAGTTCGTAATCGGCGCGCCGCCGATTCCACCCACCGTGGAGGCCACGTTGTAGGTGGTCGTGGGAATGGGAACCTGGTCGCCGATGTTGATGCTCGCCTTCTCCCCTTCGGTGACCCGGAGCTGGGGACGGGCGATGGTGTTGGCTTCCGTGACGGACTTGAAAAAGTTGTAGGTGAGGGAGGGGATCCCCACAACCCAGTTGTACTGCTTTTTAAGGAGATCCAGCTCATGGAGCCGGATATTGGAGCCGCCACCGTCAAGCGAGTCCACGGCATCGAACGTTTCATTCAGCGACTGCGGAAGCTCGACGCCGATGTCCCGCCGGCGCATGCGTTTCACCTCCATAAGCTCCACGTCAATCACGACCTCGCCCTTCGCCTTGTCGTTCGCGCCGATGATGCGCTCGGCGACGGCGATTTTGTCCGGGGTGTCCTTGATCGTGATGGCGTTAAGCTCATCGTTTTGCGCCACGTTGCGCGCGTCAATAAGACCCCTCAACAGCCCGAACACGCCCTTCGCCTCGGCGTTCGAGAGGTAAAACGTCTTGATGACCTGGTCGTCGTACTCCTGGCGCTTTTGACGGTTGTCGGGCGCTATGATGATCGTGTAGGAGTTGATGATTTTGTAGAACGTTTTGGTCTGGATATTCAGGATGTCGAGAGCTTCGAGGAACGTCACATCCTGCAAATCAACGGAAATCTTTTTGTCTGCGATGGCCGCGTCGAAAAGCACGTTGACGCCCGCCGCCTTGCAGAGAGCGGTGAAAACATCCTTCAGGTCCTGGTCGGCGAACTTGAGTTTTATGGGAATGTTGGCCTGGGGATCAAGGCGCGGCGTCGGTGTAATCTTCGCCGCCGCCTCCTTCATTTCCTCCAAGCTCATGCCGAGCTTCTGCGCCTCGGCCTCCTCCTCCATGATCGCTATGACTTTCTGAAGCTCGTCGGCGGCGAACTGGCTCGTCGGGTCGAGGGCCAGTGTTTGCTGGTATTCCTCGGCGGCCTGGGGGTAGAGTCCCGCCACATGGTATTTCTTCGCGCGCTCGATGTGCACCTGCGCGGCCTTGATGCGCGCCCGCATGAGCTTCATGCGGTACTCGAGGTTGCCGGGGTTCTGGGCGACTGCGCGGGCGTAATGGAGCACGGCCTGGTCCCAGTCCTCCGTCATCGAATACTTTTCCGCCTTTCGTACGTCCTGCCGCCCCGCGCATCCGACGAACGACACCGCAACGAAGAGAACCAAGATGAACGCCCCAGCGAAAGAATGTTTTTGAACGGTCGATGGCCGATGGTTGATGGTCGATAGTTTTTTGACCATTGACTGTTGACTGTTGACTGCCGGCTGTTTCATAGCTCTCCTACTTGCTGAAAATGGATTTTACCTTCGTGGCCAAGGGATACCGTTTCGTTTGCTGTGTGCCCGCGACCCGAATTTCCACGGACTCATATCCGATGTCCACAACGACAAATTGTTCCTTCAGAACCTCGCCCCGCTTGGCGTAAATGAACGTCTTCCCGTCGCGGAAGATGGCGATTTCGTCGTCGGGCGGGCCGATGTAGCCTATAAAAGGCATCACAAAGTTCACGCTCCCCCCAGAGGCAGCCCTATCTTCCTCAATACGCTTCTTGATTTCTTTCTCCTTCCGCTCACGCTCCCGCGCGGCCTGTTCGCGCATTTGTTGAAGTTTCTCCTGCTGCTCATCACGCACCGCTTGCGGTGTGGGGATGTGGCCAAAGCTGAAGAGATTGCGCTCCGCGCCCTCGTATTGGGGGCGCGGCGCTTCGAGTTCGTCGATTCGGAGAGACTCCACGGAGATGGCCCCGCGGGACTCCCCGAGCCGAGCCACCGCCAACGGCGCGTCATCGCCGCCCCGGAAAAGCAGTGGCGCATAATTCCAAAGCGCCATCAGGAGCACGATCAAGGCCGCGACGCCGAGTGCCTTCTCACGCGTGCTCATGCGATGCCTCCCGTCAAATCCAAGTGCCGAAAGTGCAGAAGCTTGCCCGAGGGTAGCCAGGGATGCGGAAAGTACAGGAGAGCCATGTCCGCACCTTCCGTACTTTCTGCACCTTCCGAACCCCCGATTGCCGCCGCCATCGCCGGGGACTTCCCGGTCTTCGGCTCAACGCCCTCGAACTCAAAAAAATAGGTCGAAAATTCCACGTTGAGGCTGATTTGGTTGACGCGATCCGCCGCGTTGCTCCGAAGCGTCAGCCGCTTGATGACCAAAAAGAGGCCCGGGTTGTTTTCCACGGCGCTCAGGAATTTCCGGATGGCTCTATAGGTTCCCTCGAGAGGAAGGGTCGTGGAAAACCGGACCAGTGCGCCCTCCCCCGCGTCTGTCCAGGCCGGGCCCAGATTGACGGCGCCCGGCAACCCGCGGTTTTCCCGAACTTCTTCAGCGCTGTACCCGATGGTTTCGAGCCGCACGCCCGCCTGCTGCGCCATGCGGCGGATTTCCCGCTGAAAGAACGTCATGCGCTCCCGCTTCGTGGAAAGCACTTCTCTGTGGAAGTACTCAAGGCCGTCGCGGTTTTTTTCGATCTGCCCCTCGAGCGCGACGAGCCCGTCACGCTCGGCTTCGAGTGAGCGCACCTCTTTTTCAAGCGCCCGGCGCTCCTTGTCAAGCGAAGTCGCAGAACGCGAAAGCGGAACCGTGGCCAGCCCCGCAACAAGCCCGTGGGCCACCAACGCCGCCGCCGCCACGATAAGAAGCGGGCGGCGATTGTCATAGGCGAAGGTTTTCGGAAGAAGCAGGATTCGCTTCATGGCTGCGCCTCTTCTTTCTGCCCTCGCTCTGTTTGGGGTTTTGTGCTCCGCGGGGGCGCGGCGCCCGTCCCCTCTACAGGAGGAGGAAGAGGCCCCACCACTGCCGGTTCCTCCGCCCCTGCTTTGGGTTTTTCGCTCGATGGGGGCGCGGCGCCCGTCCCCTTTACAGGAGGAGGAAGAGGCCTCATCACCGCCGGTTTCTTCATCTCTGCCTTGGGTTCTTCTCTCGGCAGGGGCTTCGACGATGTCGGGGCCACTATTTTTTCGGGTGCTTTCTCCTCAACGGCCTCGGCTTTCCCCTCACCCAAGGGCTCACCCTGAGCTTCGCCGAACGGAACATACAGCACTTCGACCTCCGAGGCGATGCCGCGTCCGAGTGTTTGAAGCGTGTCCTCCCGTTCGTTCTGAGGATAGGCGTGCGAGAAGTGAGGTGAGAGCTCGAGTTCGTTTAGAAAATCCACCAAATCAGCCGGCTCCTTGGAAATCGTGGAAAGTCGCAGCTTGACGCCCTCTTTCTGAATCGAAGGAGAAATGTTGTGGACGAAAACGCGCATGGGAAGCACCTGCTCAAGGTCCGTGAGGAATTGCGTCCACGAGAAGCGCCGCGAGTCGATGAGCGCGTTCGCAGCGATGACTTTTTCGTTAAGCGCCTTGATAGCGTCGACATCAAGCTGCGCCGCGCGCGTGCGCACCTCCTCGCGCAGGGCGTCACGCCGCGTCTCGAATTCTCCCAAAACCTCGCGTGCGTCTTCGCGCGCAAGGGTGCTTCGGTAGAACCAAAGCCCGTGGAGAGCGGTCAGGGCAAGCACCGCCACAATGCCCATGCGAAAGCCCAGCGAGTAGATGCCGTAGTGGCGAAAGGGTTGTGAGGCGAAATTTGAGGCTTCGTGAATCATCGCTTACGCCTCCCGTCCCATGGCTGTCCAGACAAGCGCTGCAAGCGCGTCGCGCACAGGCGGCCCCCCCGGCTGAGCGGGCAAGTCAACGGCCTCGCCCCCTCGCACCTTCTCGGGCCACGGATAGGACTCGACCGGCACGCCGACCGCCTCCTCGACGGCATCCTTACCGACAACCTCCCCCATCCCGCCTGCAGAAAGCCGGCAGACGTCGAACGCGAAGCGCTCACCCTGTTGCCTCAGATACGCGAGCGTCGCCTCAAGCTCCCGCCGCAGCCCCTCCGCGTAGCCCTCGCGCGACCCGTCCTCCGTGGTGGAATTGGGAAGGGCAGACCCTTCTTCCGCAGCGGAAATGGGGAGGGTGAACTCGTCCTCCGTAGTCCCGACGCCCGCGTCCGGACGGAGAGCGGAGAGGTGGCGCATGTTCTTCGTGCGCAGGAAGCGCACCTCGTCTCCGCAGGTGACCGCAAGGAGAAGGCTGTGCTCGTCCGCTATGAGATGAAGCGTGCCCCGGCCGGGGCGGGGCGCGGCGTAGAGCAGCGCAAACCCCGCGGGCTGAAGGAACCCCGCGTGGATTCCAAGAGTCTGAAAAATTTCCTCCATGGCGAGGACGATCGCCTCCTTGACGGCCACGGCGAACACGGGATGTTTTCCGTTCACGGCCGGTTGCACTTCGTACACAATGCGTGCAAGCTGCGCTGAATAGGGGAGTTTTCCCGCGATCTTCCAGCGCACCATGTCGAGACGCTCCGCAGGCGAGGCGGGAAGCGATTCGATCTCCAGAAACGCCGCCCGGGCGACGAGCGAGGGAAAGAGAACGGACGCCTCCGCCTCGAGCCCCCCCACCGCTTCCAGCGCCCGCGCAACGCCCTGGGCGACGTCGGCCGGCCGTGCCACCTCCATGTCGAGGAGATTCACGTCCACAACGCCTTCTTCCAGCGGCCGCTCGGCATGGTGAAGCAGAAATTCCGGCGCACGCGGCGGGAGGACGGGCTCAAGGCGCACCGCCTTGACGGAGACGGCGGAAATCTCGACGGCCACGCGCGGGTAGTGAAACCGGAGCTCTTCGCGCACACGCCTGCCCGCGGCCCCGGCCCAACCCGAAAACGTAGGGATGTGCTCCCGCCGAAAGAGCGCCTCGGCACATCGGGAAAAGGTGGAAACCGCGCTTCGCACGTTCACAAAACGTCCTCCACGAACGTCACCTTGTTGATCTCGGCAAGCGTCGTCGCACCCGCAACCAGCTTCTTGACGGCGTCATGGCGCAGGCTGGTCATGCCCTGCTTGCGCGCGGCGCGCCGGATTTCGGAGCCCGGGCGCCGGCCCACGATCATCTCGCGAATCTTGTCCGTCATCTCGATGATTTCCATAATCGCCTGCCGCCCGCGGAACCCCGTGCCGTTGCACTGGAAGCATCCCTTGCCCTCGTAAAACGTGTGCGTGCCGTACTTTTTCGCGTCCAGCCCCGACTCCTCTAGCTCTCCTTTCGAGAGCTGCACCTCGGTCTTGCACTCCGTGCAGATGCGCCGCACGAGCCTTTGGGCCATGATGCAGTTGAGGGCGGAGACGAAGTTGTACGGCTCGATTCCCATGTGGATGAACCGCCCGAGCACGTCGATGACGTTGTTCGCGTGCACGGTGGTGAACACGAGGTGCCCCGTAAGCGCCGACTGGATGGCGATTTGGGCCGTCTCGGCATCGCGTATCTCGCCCACCATGATCTTGTCCGGGTCATGCCGCAGGATGCTTCGCAGCCCCCGGGCGAACGTGAGGCCCTTCTTCTCGTTCACCGGGATTTGGGCGATGCCCACGAGCTGGTACTCCACGGGGTCCTCGATGGTGATAATCTTGTCCTCGTCGCTCTTGATTTCCGAAAGCGCCGCGTAGAGCGTCGTCGTTTTCCCCGAACCCGTGGGACCCGTAACCAGGAACATGCCGTAGGGCATTTTGATGTAGCGGCGAATTTTCCGCAGGCCATCGCCCTCGAATCCCAGAATGTCGAGCCGAAGCTGGGAGAATTCCTCGTTCGCGCTCTCCTTGTCGAGGATGCGGATGACGCAGTCCTCGCCGTGGACGCTCGGCATGATGGAGACACGGAAGTCGATGGAGCGCGTCTTGTACTTCACCTTGAAGCGCCCGTCCTGGGGAATGCGGTTCTCGGCGATGTCGAGGTCGCTCATGACCTTGATGCGCGAGATGATGGTCGAGTGGTAGCGCTTGTCGATGGGGTCCATGGCGAAGTAGAGCACGCCGTCGATGCGGTACTTGATGACGACGCTGTCCTCGCGCGTCTCGATGTGGATGTCGCTCACGCGCTGCTGCAGGGCGTTGAAGAGCGTCGTGTCGATGAGGCGGATGATGGGGCTCGCATCGGAGGTGAGCTTGTCGATGGAAAGCGTCTCCTCTGAATCGCCGTCCTCCTGAACGATTTGCAGTTTGAAACTCTCCGTGACCTCGTCGAGGACGCGCTTCGAGCTTTCGCTGCGCTTGAGGACCTCCTGGATGGCGCGGTTCGAGGCGACGACGCTCCGGATGGCGAACCCGAGGAGCACCTCGAGGTCGTCGAACACGGTGATGTCCGACGGGTCGGCGATGGCGATGGTCAGCACGCCGTCGTCGCGCCGCAGCGGCACGAAGTTGTAGCGGTACATGAGGTCCACCGGAATTGTCCGGAAAAGCTCGAAGTCTAGCTCGTGCTTCTCGAGGTCCAGGTAGGAGAGGCCGTGCCGCTCGGCGAGGGCGCGGGCCTCCATCTCGGTGCGCACGCTCTCGGGATACTGAATGCCCTCGACGTGGATGGCCGGCCCACCGGAGGACGAATCCTCGGCTGGCGGCTGGGACCCGCCCTTGCCCGGTGTTTTCGAAGATATTTCCTTGTCCGATGCCATAGCTTATCTCCTGCGGAACTCCCGCAGCTTTGCCTGTCGTCTCATATCGTGCGAACCGCCTCGAAAATGGCCATGTAAACCGAAACCAGAATTATGCCCACAACGAACGCAATGGTCAGGAGAATGACGGGCGGCAGCATGGCGATGATCCGCGAAAGGGAAGAGTCGATGTCCCGGTCGTAGAAGTCCGAAAGGTTTTGAAGCATGTCCACGACGGCGCCGGTCGACTCGCCCACCTTGACCATCTCGATCACAATGTGCTCGAAGAGGCCGGTGTCCTCCATCGCGGCGTGCATGGTCGAACCTTCCCGGACGCGCTCTACGATGCTCTCTTGGCGGGAGACGAAATACGCGTTGTTCAGGCTCTGCCCGGCAATCTCGAGCGCTTGCACGGCGGGGATGCCGCCCGCAAGGAGCGTCCCCAGCGTGCGCGTGTACTGGGCCGCGTTGAACTTGGAGAGAATCGGCCCGATGCCCGGCATGTTGAGCTGCCACCGGTCGACCTGGAGCCTTCCGCGGGGCGTGTAGCGGTAGCCCTGGTAAACCACGAACAGGCCGAGGGCGCCGAGGAGCAAAATGCCCCCATTGTCGATGCCGAAGCTTGCCACGGCCGTTACTGCCCGGGTGAGCGCGGGGAGCTCTTGTTTTGTGCCTTCGTAAATCGTCATGAACCGGGGAAGCACATAGAAAATAAAAAGGGAGATCAAACCTACCGCGACCACGAGCAGAACCGAAGGATAGAGAAGCATGGTGAGGATGCGCCGGCGCGTCTCGAAGGTAAGCTGCGAGTAGCGGATGAAGCGCACGAGCACCTCCTGGATGTTGCCGCTTCGCTCGCCAGCGCGCAGGGAGGCGTAGTAGATGGGCGGAAAGAGGTCACCGCAGTCCTCAAACGCCTCGGAGAGGGTCTTTCCCTCGCGCACCTCGCGCGTCACCTTCTCAAGCGTCTGCTTCATGACGCCCACCTTCATGCGCTCCAAAAGAATTTCGAGCCCCTGGAGAATGGGAAGCCCCGCGCGCACGAGCGCCGCGAACTCCTGGTTGAAAAGGATAAAATCCTTCTGCGGCACTTTGGCGCGCCGCGGGCGGAAGAGGTTTCCTAGAGCTTCGCGGAACGGCTGGCGGCGCTCGACGCGAAAGATGTGATAGCCCTCGGAGGAAAGGTTTTCCATGAGGGCGGCCTCGCTCTCCGCCGCGTAGACCTTCTGGACAATGTCGCCCCCGGGGGCGCCCAGCCGGCACAAGAACTCAGGCATGTCGCAGAACTCCCGGTCGACGGTCAATCAAATGACCAGATGACCAGATGACCAAATGACCGAATGCCTTACATCCGGTCATTTGGAGATTCGGAAATTTGGTCATCTTCTTGGTCGTCATGACAGCGTCTGAACCGAAATTACCAGCACAAGCGCCCGCTCGTTTCTGTCATCCATGCGCGAGGCGCCGAAGAGAATTTCCTCGCCGTCGAAAAGGTTGAGCGCCGTGCTCACCAGGTTTTGATAGAAAGGCGGTTGCCCTTCCTCCTGGGCCGGAATCACCTTGTCGAAGCGAAACACCTCCAGAGGGATCACCTTGCCGCCCTCCTCGACGTAGCCCAGAGAAAAGCTCACGCGGTACGAGCCGCCCAAATGACCGCTCAGGGCGCGGCCCTCGAGCCCCTCAAGCACCAGCGTGTCCACGAGCTCGTAGCTCGTGAAGCGAAGCACGTTCCTCAAGCGCGAGCCGATTTCCCGGATTTCCTCCGAGACGCTCTCCGGTTGCGGCGCGCCCGACGCCTCGATGAGCTTCACCACGACCTCCAGGCGGCGCAGGGGCACGTCGTACTGGCTGACAAGAAGGCGGATGGCCTTAATGCGCTCGGACGCGTCCCGGACGCGAAGCACTCGCCTCGCGGGCTGAAGCAATATCTCGCCCGTGTCGCTCAGCCGGGCGCGCACCAGCGTGGCGAGCGGGTCGAGCGGCCGGTGCGTCACTCGAAACTCCACCACCTCCTGCTCCTCCGCGAGGGGCGGAGGATCCGCCGCCTGGGCCGCCGCAGGCCATGCGAAAGCCGCGCTTGCCAGAACCACAAGCGTTTTCCTCCCCACGTTTCTCACGCTAAAAATCCGCCGCATAGAAGCACACCATGCGCGTTCCGTCCGGAAGCTCCGCCGTGTAGTAGGGCATCTGCGCGGCCCCGGAGCGCACCAGAGGGTAGCGGGTGCGTAGTTCCTCAAGTACAGAAGGTGCAGAAGGTGCGGCCATGCCTGCCGTACTTTTAAAAGTTCGAGAGCGCTCGTAGAACCACCAGCCCGCCCACGCCGCGCCCACGACGAGCGCAATCGCCGCCGCCTTGCGGAGACCATCCAGCCAAATGCTTCGACGCGGCGCAGGCGCCGCTTCGGCGGGCAAATCCCACGGCATGCGGACGGAATCGAGATAGCCTTCCTTCAAGCGGGCGCGCGAGGCGAGCGCGGCGAGGCGAATTTCTGAAGCCTCCTCCCCGGCGCGCCCGAGGCATTCGGCGCACCCGCGCACGTGCCGCACGAGGGGCGCCGCCTCGCCCCCGGCCTCATATTGCTCAAAAAGCCCGTCCCACTCAGAACAGCTTCCCATATAACCTTTAACGGGGGAAAGGGGGGAATTGTCTATCGCGCCGTAAGGAATTAGAATACGGCTTTTACCATGGAAAGCATCAGTTCGACCTACCCTTACGCGAACTGGGTCCTCGTGGGACTCGGGATTTACATGGCGGCGATGCTCGGCATCGGCTGGTACTCGTCGCGCCTCATCAAGACTTCCTCGGACTTCCTGGTCGCGGGCCGCCGCCTGGGCATCCCGCTTGCGACGGGGACGCTCTTCGCCACGTGGTTCGGCTCGGGCACGGCCATGGGGGGCGCCGGGAACGCCTACCTCTACGGCAACCAGGGCGTGATCTTCGACCCGTGGGGCGCCGCGCTGTGCCTTATTCTCGTAGGGTTCTTCTTCGCCAGGTGGCTTCGCCGTGGCCGCTACCTCACGCTCGTCGACCTATTCGAGAGCCGCTACAGCCGGACCATGGGCGTTTGCTGCCTCTTGACCACCGCCGCCATGCAGTGCAGCTGGCTCGGCGCACAGCTCGTCGGGTTCGGGGCCATCATTCACTTCTTCGGCGGCGTGAGCCTCGCATGGGGAATCGCCATCTCGACGGTGCTCATCGTCACCTACACCTTCCTCGGAGGCATGTGGTCCGTGACGCTTACGGACGCCGCGCAGCTTCTGATTCTTACGGCGGGCATGGTCGTGCTCCTTCTAGCGGGCGTGGAAGCCGTGGGCGGATGGGAAAATATCTTTCCCGCGGGCGACGCGGAGCGGCCGCTCAACAAGAACGGCCTCGAGCCCTGGGCCTTCTTCCCGACGTCCGAAGACAGCTCCTACCCCGCGGGTTTTCTCGCCTACACGGGCTACATGGGCTGGTTCTACTGGCTTGCGGCCTGGTTTTCCGTAGGGCTGGGAGGCATTGCGGGGCAAGACCTCATGCAGCGCGTGTTCTCGGCCCGCGACGGGCGGACCGCGACCGTCTCCTGCGTACTGGGCGGCACTCTCTACCTCACGGTCGGAATGATTCCAGTGCTCCTAGGGATGATCTATTTCCAGCTCAAGCCGGAACTTGCCGACGGGGATGCGATGAACAAGCTCCTGCTCTTCATGGCGGTGGACCATCTCCCGCCCTGGCTGACCGTCATCTTCGTAAGCGCCCTGGTGGCGGCACTCATGAGCTCGGCGGACAGCGCCATGCTCGCGGCCTCGTCGGTGCTCGGCCACAACGCCTACCGCATGCTCAGGCCTTCCGCGTCGGGGCGCGAGACCCTTCTCGTGACGCGAATCGCCGTTCCCATCGTCGCGGGGGCCGCCCTCTTACTGGCGCTCGTGTTCGAGGCGATCTACAACCTCATGGTTTTATCGGTCGTGCTCACGCTCGTGGCCTTGCTGGCGCCTCTCGCCGCGGCGTATTGGTGGAAGAAAGCGAACAACGCCGGGGCCGTGTCCTCGTACGTCGGCGGCTTCGCCACGTGGGCCGCCATGTACTTCGTCCACCGGCCCTACACGATCGCCGTGAACACCGCCCCCGACGGCGCGGTGAACATGGACGCCGCGATGTGGGATTCGCTCTACATCAGCTCCGTCTGGGGATTAATCGCCTCCGTCGTTCTCCTGGTCGCCGTCTCGCTCCTCACGCAGAGGCTTTGTCCCCCCAAGCCGCTGCGGGACGTGGAGGGGAAGGAATTTCTCTAGTAGCTGGCGACCAGCCGGTCAGCAAGCCGAAATTCTTTTTTTACCGGTCTCCGGCTACTGTTTCTTCAGCCGCCCTCGCGCCTGCCGCACGAGGTTGCGCACCGTCGAGGGCGCCGCGTCCATGATGCGCGCCGCCTCCTCGGAGGAAAAACCCTCCATGGCGCACAGGACGAACGCCTCGCGCTCGCGGGGTGCGAGCGCCGAAAGCATTTTTTCGATTTCTTCCTTGGACTCGACAAGCGCCTCGGGCGTGATGCCTTCCGTTTTTTCCCACGTGACGTCGCCAGGCGAAAGCGCCGCCCGGCGCTTCCTCTCGCGGACGCGATCCACGGCGGCGTGATAGGCGATGCGGTAACACCAGGCGTCGAAGGCGCGGACGGCGTCGTCTACGTGCGCGGGCCGATACGAGGCCAAGCCGTCCCACATGTGCAGGAGGGCCTCCTGCACCGCGTCGCGCGCCTCTTCGGCGTCACCTAGGATGCGATAGCAGAGCCAGAACCAGCGTTCGCATCTTCCGCGAACAAGCTCCGAAAACGCATCGCGGTCTCTCCGCCGGGCGCGCTCGATGAGCGAGCGTTCATCCCCCGCCACAAGACTCCCTTATGTTATAGGAAAGCAGGATAGCTTAGAAAGCCGCAAGCGGCAAGTAGTACGTAGCAAGGGCTGAGGTTTGTGGTGTGTTTTCTATTTCTTACTGCTTATCCCCCGCTTCTTGCTTCCCTAAAAACTCTTCCATACGCTTGAGGCGCTCCACGGTCTTCTCGCGCCCGACGGCCTCGACGACGGAGAAAACCGACGGGCCCACGCTCTGCCCCGTGAGCGCGATGCGCGTCGGGTGAATCAGGTCGCCGGCCTTGAGGCCCAACTGCTCCGCGGTCGAGCGAAGCGCCGCCTCCACGGCGTCGTGCTCGAACGGCTGCGCTTGCGAGAACGCCTTCTGGAGCGCCTTCATGTGTTCGGGCCTCGCGTTCTTCAGGCGCTTCCTGACGGCCTCCTCGTCGTAGGGAAAACCGTCCGAAACGTAGGGCCGCAAATTCGCGGCGAACTCGACCAGGGTGCGCGCGCGCGACTTGAGAAGATCGATTCTCGCCTCGAGCCACGCGTGTTTTTCGCCGTCGAATTCCGGCTGCCAGAGGCCGCGCCCGACGAGCTCTTCCCGAAGGGGATGCCAGAGCTCGCCCGCCTCGCAGTTCGAGATGTACTGGCCGTTGAGCCAGAAAAGCTTGTCCTCGTCGAAAATGGCGCCCGCCTGCCCCACGCGCTCGAGCGAGAATTCCTTAATTAATTCGCCGCGGCGTAAAAACTCCCGGTCGTCCCCGGGCGACCAGCCGAGGAGCGCCAAATAATTGACGAGGGCCTCGGGGAGGTATCCCATGTCGCGGAACTCGCCAACCGAAGCGGCGCCGTGGCGCTTCGAGAGTTTTTTCTTGTCCTTTCCGAGGATGAGCGGCAGGTGGGCGAACCGCGGCGGCGGCGCCCCGAGCGCGCGGTAGAGAAGAATCTGCTTGGGCGTGTTCGCGACGTGCTCGTTTCCCCGGATGACGTGGGTGATGTGCATCTCGACGTCGTCCACGACGGCCGAAAGGTTGTAGACGGGCGTTGCGTCCGAGCGGGCGATGATGAAGTCGTCGCACTCGTCCGAGACGACGGAAATGTCGCCGTAAACGGTGTCCCGAAAGGAAATTTTCTCGCCCTCGGGCGTCCGGAAGCGCACCGTCCATGGAACCTTCGCCCCGATCTTCTCCCGCCGTTTTTCTTCGGATAAATTCCGGCAGCGCTTGTCGTAGCGATAGGCGCGGTCTTCGCTCAAGGCTTTTTCCTTGAGCGAGTCGAGCCGTTCCTTCGGGCAGAAGCACGGGTAGGCGCATCCCGAGTGAAGCAACTGCTTGACGGCGTCCCGATGCAGCGCGCCGCGCTTGGACTGAAAATGCGGCCCCTCGTCCCAGTCAAGCCCGAGCCAGCGCATGTCGCGCAGGACGGCCTCCATCATCTCCGGGGCGGAGCGCTCGGCGTCCGTGTCCTCGATCCGCAGGACGAACACACCACCATGCTTTCGCGCAAAAAGCCAGTTGTAGAGCGCCGTACGCGCGCCTCCAACGTGGAACGAGCCCGTGGGGCTTGGGGCGAAACGAACGCAGACGGCGGGCTCGGACATCACGGCATTATAGCACGCGGTCAAGGGTCAACGGTCGACGGTCAATGACTGCTGGTCCTCTGACTATTGATAGTTGACTGTCGACCCTTGGCTGCCGCCAAGCAAGCATCGACCATTTCTTAATATGACTTTTTTTCCCTTGACTTGACTCAAAACAACTGAATTCTTTTTTTAATAAATTGTTTTTTTTTCTCTTGACTCGACTCAAAGCGATGGGATAGGCTTAGTTCTTCCACCGAAGCTTTTGCGTAAATCATTTTGCGTCGAGGCGCAGTGGAAGGGAACGGTGAAACCCTTTGGAGTTCCCGCTGCCTGCGACGTCCGGGTCTTCAAGGGGCTGGGAAACGCTTTCATTTTTTATTAAGAAAGGATTTTTGCATGGATTCCCGGCAAGGGAGTCAAGCATTTTCGCCCGCCCGTACCCGGCCTTCGTCGGGAACAACCGGGCCTGAACACGACTCAAAAGCAGAATCTCTTTGGCAAACTCTCGTGGAGCGCCTGCGGGAGCGCGTCGAGGTGGCCGATTACGAAACATGGCTCCGGCCGGCGCGGGCGCTCTCGTTCAAGGACTCGCGGCTGCGCGTTCTGGTTCCCAACCCCACCTACCGCGACTGGCTCGCCGAAACCTATACGCCGATCCTGCGCGAGGAGGCGGCGCACATCGGCTATCCCGACCTGGACATCGAGTTCACCGATTCGGCCGAAACGAAGCCCACCCCATCGGAGCTTCCCTTCGAGCCCGTGGGCGCCCGCATCACCTCCGCCCTCAATCCCTACTACACGTTCGACACCTTCGTCGTGGGCGAAGGCAACCGCCTCGCGCACGCCGCGGCCAAGGCCGTCACGGACAATCCCACCCAGAGCTATAATCCGCTTTTTCTCTACGGTGGAGTGGGACTCGGGAAAACGCACCTTCTTCATGCCATCGGAAACCAGATTGCGGCGCAGAAATCCCACTTCAGCCTCTGCTACATCACGGCCGAGCGCTTCACCAACGAACTCATTGCGGCCATCCGCCACCAGAAGACCGACGAGTTCCGCGCCAAGTATCGAAGCATTGATATTTTGCTCATCGACGACGTGCAGTTTTTTGCCGGCAAGGAGCAGACCCAGGAAGAATTCTTTCACACCTTTAACCACCTTCACGGCGCGGGGCGGCAGATCGTCCTCACGGGCGACTGCTCGCCAAAGGAACTATCCCGCATCACGGAGCGGCTGCGCTCGCGATTCACCTGGGGCCTTCAGGCCGACATCCGGCCCCCGGACCTCGAGACCCGCGTGGCCATCCTGCGAAAGAAGGCCTACATCAAGAGGATCGAGTTGCCCAACGAGGTCGCCCTGATGCTCGCCAGCCGCGTCAAATCCAACATCCGCGAGCTCGAAGGCCTCCTCAACTACCTCATTGTGCGCGCCTCGATGGACGGCGCCGCCATTTCCGAAGACTTTGCCCGCGACGCGCTGGCCGAACGCGGCGGCTCGGAGGGAGAGCCCCCCGTAACCGTGCGGGACATCCAGAAGAAAGTCGCCGAGCACTTTTCCCTGACCGTCAAGAAACTCAAGGAGCACCGCAACACCCACACCGTCTCCACGCCGCGGCATATCGCGATGTACCTCGCCCGAGAGCTCACGTCGGAGAGCTTTCCCGAAATCGGCCGCCAGTTCGGCTTCGACCATGCGAGCGTCGTGTACGCCTGTAAAAAAATCCGCCGCCGCGCCGCACACGACAAGGAATTTAAAAAGCTTCTTGACCGACTGCGCGCCTTTTTCCCATGATTCCCCCCAGGCTTGGAAGGTGCTAACACCTTGCCAGCACAAGAGAAACGAGACTTTTTCACACCCCTTCTTGTGTTCCCACTTCACCGGAGAGCCGCGGACGAAATTTTTCCAGGCGCCTTGAAAACGAGGCGCTTTTTTTCCCAATGTTTTTGACACCCTTTTGTGCTATGCTTGGAGGCATGCAGCACGTTCCTCACAGATTTCAAAGGTTCTATGATGACGGTGATGAAGATAAAGGAAGCCTTTTCTCATTAATAGGAGTCGCGCTCAACCCTGAAATCGCAATGAGAAGGAATTTTTCCTACAAAAACCCTAAGATGGAGATAAAGGACGATGGAGTTTGCCCTTAACTGTAAAGAATTCCTTGAAGACCTCTCGCTCATTCAAGGCGTCGTGGAGCGCCGTCATGCCATGCCGGTGCTCTCGAACCTTTATGTTTCCGCAAAGAAGGACCGCGTCATGTTCTTCGCTACGGACCTTGAGGTGGGCTACCTGAGCACGCTTGGGGGAGAGGTTCGAAAGGACGGCGAGGCGCTCATTCCCTCGCGCGTCCTCTACGACGCCGTGTCACTCGCCGGCGAGGGGCTGGCGCGCATCAAGAAAACGGAAAAAAGCGGTGTGAAGGTTTCTTTTGAAGGCGGCACCGGCTACAAGTTCGTCGGGGCGGACGTAGCCGACTTTCCCTCCCTTCCTGAGATGGAGGGTGCGCAGGACAAAATCACCATTGACGGAGAAGCCCTGGATGAGATGTTTCGTCTGACGGCCTACGCCGCAAGCCGGGAGATGAGCCGCTACGCCATTAACGGCGTCCTGCTTGTATTTGAGGGCGATTCCCTGAAGACCGTGGCCACCGACGGGTATCGGCTGGCCATCGTGCACAGAGAGAAGTGCGTCAAAAAGGTGAAGGACAAATTCGAGGTCATTCTTCCCCACAAGGGTGTCCGGGAGCTTCAGCAGCTTCTGAGCCACGTCTCGTCGGGCAAGGATAAGGACAAGAGCAAAAAGGGCAAGAAGGCCGTTTCCGTCGAGTTCTCGCGCAAGGAAAACCATCTTTTCTTCACGCTTGGAAGCCGCTGCATCGTCATGCGCGTCCTGAACGATTCCTTTCCAAACTACGAGCGCGTTGTTCCCAAAGACAACGACAAGGTGATTCGCTTCAGCCGCGAGCACCTCATCCGCGCCGTCAAGTCCGCGTCCGTCGTTCTTTCCGACGCGGCGCGACCGGTCTGCTTCGAGTTCTCGCACAACTCCCTTTGTGTCGCCTCCGAGAATCCCGATTCGGGCGAGGCGAAAAGCGAGCTTCCCATTTCCTACACGGGCGAGGGGTTTAAAATCGGCTTCAAGGCAAGCCACCTTCTTGATTTCCTCTCGATCATCGGCACGGACGACGTGCTCGTGTCGCTCAAAAGCGAAACCGACCAGGCGCTTTTGGAGCCTGCCGACAACGGCGGGAAGCCCCTTAAATGCCTCTGCGTCATCATGCCCATGCGGCTGTAGGGGGCGCCGATGCCTGATGGCCTGCGCCGCCATTGGGCCGAGCGCAAGGACGAGGAGCTGCTTAAGGCCTACATTCTTCGCCCGGGGGATTTTACCCCCGAGGGCCGCGCCGTCCTCGAAGAGGAAATCCGAAACCGGGGGATTTCCCAGGAGCGCATCGAAAATTTTCGAAAAACCCATGCGCGGCCCGCTCCCCAGGCCACCGGGGAATCTTCCTTGGTCACGATCGCGCAATTCGAGCGCTCGTACGTGGCGAATCTCGCCAAGGGACTTTTGGAGAGCGAAGGAATTTCGGTTTTCCTTTCCGGCGAGCGCGATGTGCGCAAGGGCGGCGCCGGCTTTGCGGAGGCGCGCCTCCAGGTTTGCCGCCAGGACGAGGAGCGCGCGAGGGAAATTCTTTCGCAAGCGGAGGAGGTGGACGAAGACGTCCCGGAGGAGGATACGCCCGAGGCCGAGCACTTCTACGAAACCGCCGAGCGTGCCGTCGAGCCCGACCCGGGGGTTTACGACCGCCGCATAGATCCCTGGCTTTGGAAGAAAATCCTCGGCCTTTTGTGGCTTGTGTTCGTGCTCGCGGCGCTGGCCATGGCGTTGCTGCGGTTTTTTGGATAAGAAGAGCACGCAAGAACGTTTTTGTGTTGAAAAAAACTGATGAACGACTTGCTCTACATGCGCCGCTATTGGACGGAGCGCCCCGATCGAGAGCTCCTTGAAGCTCTAGCGCTTAAAGCGGATGGATTCACCCCGGAGGGGCGCGCCGTGCTTGAGGAAGAACGAAAACGCAGGAAGATCACGCAGGAGCAAGTGGAAGGATTCCGAAAAGCACATGCGAGGCCTGAACCTGACTTGTCACCGGAAGCTGAGCTTGTCACGGTGGCGCGGTTTCAGCACCCTTACCAGGCGAACATAGCGAGGAGCTTTCTTGAGGACAACGGCGTTTCAGCCTTCGTTGCGGAAGAACACATCACATCCATGAATTGGCTCTACACGCAGGCTGTTGGAAAGCCGAGGCTTCAAGTGCGGCGCTCGGACGCGAAGCAAGCATACGAAATTCTTTCTGCACCAGCCGACCGGCAAGGTTGTCTAAATTGTGACTCTGAGGATGTGCGCGAGGTTAATCGGGAACTCAGGGACAATTCTATCTGGTTTGTTGCCGCTTTCGCAGTGCTTATTTTTCTAAGCTGCTGGTTTGATTTCCTCATAGCTTGCTTGGCCCTGTTTCAAGCCCTAGCCATCCTCCTCCTTCCCTTTTTCAGACGGCATCTTGCGTGCCGCGTCTGCGGTCATCGGTGGTCGTGATCCGTCCTTGCGTGTTTCCCATAGGGTTTTTTGGCTTGGCCGGCCTTTGGTTCGTAGTGAATATTTTCGCGGCCGGGGAATAAGATGCTTTTTCTTTTTCTGTTTTTCCTCTCGACTACGTTATTAGGGCTCGCGGCGATCGGCCTGGCGTGCCGGCCGTTTTCCAGGGGTTTTTCCAACCCGGCGGCGATGTACTACGGAGCCGTCGCCGCGGGGTGCTCGCTCACGATTTTCATTGTTAACTTCATAAGTTACGCGATTCCGTTCATATGGAGCGTGGTGCTGGGGCACGCCTTGGGATTTTTGGCGGTGCTTTTTTGCTGGTGGGGGTCGAAGGGCTTTCGGGAGGAGGCACGCTTGGGGTGCGCGCACTTCAGAAGGTTCTTGCCGACGATACCGGGGCTTCCGAAGTCTCCCGTATGGTGGGCGGTGGTGTTGACGCTGGCGCTGGTGGCATGCACGAAATTCTTCCTTTTCACGTTCGATTTCCTGGCGCACCACGCCTTCATTGGGACGATTGCCCACGGAAACTTTCCCGTCATGTATCCCTACGCGCCGGACGAGCCACTCGCCTATTTCTACGGCTTCGACTTGTTGGCGGCTCTTCCCTATCGAGCGGCGGGATGGGGTATTGGATTCGTCGCGGGGATGGTGGGGGTATGGGTCTTTCTGGGTGCGGCGCTGGCGGTCGTGGGGTTCCAGAAGGCCTATTTTTCGGCGAGGCCTGCGGTGAGCGTAGTGGGGGTCCTGTTTTATTTTTTCGGGAGCAGCATTACGGGGGTGGCGGTTGTCTTGGCCCACGCGCCGCCTGGGGAATTGAAGGCGTATGGCGCCCTCCCCTACATTCAGTTTTCGCATGGACTGGGCAGATCGGTGGGGTATGCCTTGCTGCCGGTGCTTTTGTTGTTGGTAGAGGCGTTCTGGAAGAGGCGATTGGGGAGTTCCTTGTTGCCATGGTTTGTTCTGGTTGCGTGCCTTATGGCGTCGCTCGGGCTCACGGCGCCGGAGCTGTTGGCCGTCCTGGGACTTGCGATGGTCGTCGTGGCTCTAAAGGATATTTGGAGAGGAAAGGAGGGTGGGGTGCGCAAAGCCGTGCTGGTGGGAGTGCTTGCATTGAGCTTGGTTGTCTCCTTCTTGCAAGGAGGATTTTTGACCAGCGGCTTCTTTTCGTCTGGGGACGAGAACGTCCATCTTGAAAGCGAATACATGGTACAACCGCAATACAAGAACGTGGGGGATAAGTTTTACCTTATGTGGCCCCCGGCAATTCCGACTTGGAGCGGGTATGCAGGCATATTTTCTCCGATGTTCTGGCGTGTGGCGCTGCTGGAATTCGGGCCCTTGTTTCTTCTTTTTCCTTATTTTCTGAAGCCGGGTGGGGATTCATTCAAGCAGATTCTTATGTTGGCGGTTTGTGTCTCGCTGGGGGTGCCTTGCTTGGTGGGTTATGGCCTTGACGAATTCAACATGTCGAAATTTTTTCATGCGCCGATGTTGGTTGTTCACTTGTTTGCAAGCTCGTTTCTGGTTCGCCTGATTGGCAGGTGGGTCACGAGGCCCTTTGTGCGCAGAATATCGCTGGCTGTGCTCGTATCGGTGATGATCCTGACGCCCGTGGGCTATTGGACGGGCCATTTATGGCTCCACGGTTCAAGAGCACCATACAAGAAGATTGGCCTGGGGCTTGCTGTAGATAGTGAAATAGAAGCTGTGGTTTCCGACCTGAAGCGTCGAGTCCCGCCTCTTGCGCGAATCCTTGCCGCATCGGACTTTATCTATCCTCTGCACAGCAACGGGTATTTTGCTCTTCATGATCCGCCGTCTCCTTGGTTTTTTTTAGGCTATAGGAAGAAGGAAGCCTTTGACGCTTCGCTGAAGCTTCGCGAGAAAGAAGACTTTCTCGCATGGCGGCCCGATTACCTTCTTGTTCCCGAGGACGTCCTGCGGCATTTTCAGGCCGTGCTGCCGGAAGCTTCAACCCGTGTTTTGCGAAAGTACGCCTATTCGAGAAGGGCGGCACAGGAAGCACATGCCATGTATCTTGTGAAAGTTCGAAATCCTTGATGCAAAGGGATGCTCTATGTCGAAACGTCGACCCGGAAAGCAAGACGAGCGTAGGGAGCCGAAAACCCGGCCGAGCAAGGGTGCCAAACAGCGGCCTGTCGGGAACCTCCTGCTGCTCGGTGTTCTCCTCGTCCTTGCGCTCGGGATTGTTGCGGCGGTAGCGCTTTTGCGTAAAGGAAGCCGCTTGGCAGGGCCCAACGTGGTTCTCATCGTGGCGGATACGATTCGGGCCGACCGAGTTTCGTGCTACGGCTATGACCGCCCCACCACGCCCCACATGGACGAGCTTGCAGGGCAGGGCGTCTTGTTCGAGAATGCGTACAGCCAAGCGACCTTTTCCGGTCCCTCGTACGCTTCCATCTTCACGGGCACCTATCCACACACGCATGGCGTGCGCGACCACCCACAGGTGCTCGAGGACCGCAACGTGACGCTCGCTGAAGTTTTTGAGGAAGCCGGGTATCGAACGGCGGGTTTTCATACGAACTCCATGGTGGATGAGCGATGGAACTACCATCAGGGATTTGACGTGTACAAATATTTTCCGGGACAAAACGATGCGGCCGTGGTGCAAGGAACCAAGGAGTGGCTTTCCGAAAACGGCGCCAATGGGCCGTTCTTCCTGTGGGTCTGTCTGCTGGCTCCTCACTTTCCTTATGTTCCACCCGAGTCGTTTGCGCGGCGCTTCGCTCAGCCGTTCGGGTACCAGTCGGAATTCCTGGCCGATTATCGCAATTTTACCGCACGCAAACAGATGTCCTGGATGGAATTGGTGCTTCGCTACGAGGAGCTCGGCTATACCGAGGAGGACGCCGCCTACAACCGGAGCCTGTACGACGCCGAGATCGCCTATGCGGATTCTCACGTCGGGGAGTTGATCCAAACGCTGGAGAAACTCAAACTTGCGGGGAACCGTACGGTTCTTGTCGTAACCTCAGACCACGGGGAAAGCCTCGGCGAGCATGGGCTTTACTTTTCCCACGGCATGCATCTTTCTGACCCCCAGGTCCATGTGCCGCTCCTCGTTCGCGCACCGGGCAGGGTGCCCGCCGGACAGCGTGTTTCGCAAGTGGTGCGAAGCATCGACATTTTTCCCACGGTGCTGCGGCTTGCTGGAATCGACGTTCCGGACACCGCGGAGGGGGTCGATTTGGCTCCCGCCATTCGGGGTGAAGCCCTCGAGGCTGCGGCGTTTTCGGAAAATCGCCTCTACGTTCCCGAGCTCGATCCGATTCCGGCGCGCTACCATCGGCTGTACGTCCGCGGGGTGCGCGGTAAGTGGAAATCCGTTCGCAAGGAAAATTATTTCCTCACGGCCATTCCGCGCCCGGAGTTCACCGAGTACGAGCTCTACGACGTGCGGGAGGTTTGGAAAGATTCGTTTCGCGCCCCGAATCGAGTACACCAGCTTCCCGAGGTGTTTGAAAGCCTTCGACAGGAGCTTCTTCGGTGGGACGCCGAGGACGCCAAGGCGGAGGTGCCCCTGGAGCGCGACGAGGAAGCCATGGAAATGCTCCGAAGCCTCGGCTACCTATAGGCGAGGTCTTCGGGGAGAAAACCGGAGAGCCGCCCCACGTCGAGAAAATTCCTTGCACCCTTCCCCGGTCTGTGCTTTACTGGGCGGGCTAGGATTTTTCCATGCCCAAATCTTCCAAGAAGAAGCCTTTCGTCCACCTCCATAACCACAGCGACTATTCCCTCCTCGACGGCGCCACATCGGTGAAGCGCATGGCGGAGCTTGCGGCGAAGCACGACTGCCCCGCCGTCGCCCTCACCGACCACGGCAACATGTTCGGCGCCGTCGAGTTCTACGGCGCCGTGCGCGAGAAGGGCGTCAAGCCCGTCCTCGGATGCGAGCTCTACATCGCCAAGGAGAGCCGCTTCAAAAAAGAGGCCAAGCCCGGCCAGCGCCACTACAACCATCTGACGGTGCTCGCCGAGGACGAGGCGGGGTACCGAAACCTTGTCCGCCTCGTCTCGAAAGGCTACCTCGAGGGCTTCTACCACCGCCCCCGCGTGGACAAGGAGCTGCTGAAGGAGCACGCGAAGGGTCTCATCGCCCTGAGCGGCTGCATGTCGGGCGAAGTAGCCGAATGCGCGCTTCGAAACGACGTCCAGGGGGCCGAAAGCGCGGCACTCGGGTTTCAAGAAATTCTCGGAAAGGAAAATTTCTATCTCGAGATTCAGGACCAGGGCATTCCCGAGCAGCGCCGCCTGAACGACGTCGCGAAGCACATCGCCAAAAAGCACGGGATACCCCTCGTCGCCACGAACGACTGCCACTTTCCGGAGGCCTCGGACTACGAGTCGCACCAGGTGCTTCTGGCCATCCAGACGGGGCGGACGCTGCAGGAGGACCAGCCCCTGAAGTACTCGAAAGAGCACTATTTCCGCCCGCCGGCCGAGATGTGGGAAAAATTTTCCGACGTCCCCGAAGCGCTTGAGAACACGCTTCAGATCGCGGACCGCTGCCACTTCGGGTTCGAGGAGGAAAAGCTTCTTCTTCCGCACTTTGACATTCCCGAGGGCGAGACGCCGCAGGATTATTTCCGCCGCGTCGTCCGCGAGGGGATGGAGCGCCGCATGTCGCGCCTGCGGACGCTTCAGGAAAAGGGCGCGTTGCGCCATCCGCTCGAGGCCTACGAGGAGCGCCTCGAGCACGAGATGAACGTGCTCGTGAATATGGGATTTCCGGGATATTTCCTCATCGTCTGGGACTTCATCCGCTACGCCAAGGAGCGCAAGATTCCCGTGGGCCCGGGGCGCGGCTCCGTCGGGGGAAGCCTCGTGGCGTACGCGCTCGGCATCACCGACCTCGACCCGCTCGAGCATGACCTGGTGTTCGAGCGCTTCATCAACCCCGAGCGCAAGAGCCCGCCCGACATCGACATCGACTTCTGCGAGCGCCGCCGCAGCGAGGTCATTGACTACGTGACCAAGAAGTACGGGCGCGAGAACGTGGCCCAAGTCATCACGTTCGGCACGATGAAGGCGCGCGCTGTCGTGCGCGACGTGGGCCGCGTGCTCGGGTTTCCGTACGGCGAAACCGACCGACTTGCCAAGATGATTCCCTACGAGCTTGGGATGACGCTTCGCACGGCCGCCAAGGTGTCGCCGGAGCTTCGCAAGGAGATCGAGGAGCGCTCCGACGTCAAGCGCCTTTGGGAGCACTCGCTCAAGCTCGAGGGCCTCGTGCGCCACGCCTCGATTCACGCCGCCGGCGTGGTCGTCACCCCCCGCCCCGTGTGGGAATATGCGCCGCTTTACAAAAGCGACCGTGACGAGGTGACGACGCAGTACGCCAAGGAGGCCATCGAGCGCGTGGGCCTCCTCAAGATGGATTTCCTCGGCCTCCGAACCCTTACCGCCCTCGACGACACGCTCCGGAGCCTTAAGGAAAAGGAGGGAATAGAACTCGCGCTGGAGGGCCTTCCGCTCGACGACCGGGAAACGTACGAGCTTTTCGCGCGCGGCGACACGTACGGCGTGTTCCAGTTTGAAAGCTCGGGGATGCGCGAAGTTTTACGCCGCCTCAAGCCCGACCGCCTTGACGACCTCATCGCCCTCAACGCCCTCTATCGCCCCGGCCCCCTACAGGGCGGCGTCATTGATGATTTCGTCAAGCGCCGCCACGGCCGCGCCGAGGTATCCTACCTGATCCCCCAACTCGAGCCGATCTTGAAGGACACCTACGGCATCATCGTCTACCAGGAGCAAGTGATGCGCATCGCCGTGGACGTGGCGGGCTACACGCCCGGGGCGGCGGACATCCTCAGGCGCGCCATGGGCAAGAAGCGCAAGGACGTTATGGCCAAGGAGCGCAAGCGCTTCATCGATGGCGCCGTGTCGCGCGGCGTCAAGAGGGGCAAGGCGCAGGAGTTGTTCGATCTTATGGAAAAATTCGCGGGCTACGGCTTCAACAAGTCTCACAGCGCCGCCTACGCCCTCATCGCCTACTGGACGGGGTATTTGAAGGCGCAGCATCCGGTGCATTTCATGGCCTCGGTGCTCACGTCCTACAAGGGCGACGCGAAGCACATCGTCGAGGCCGTCTACGAGTGCCGCGAGCGCGGCATCGAGGTGGTGCCGCCCGACGTGAACCGCTCGGAGCTCAACTTCGCCGTGGACGGCAAGAAAATACTCTTCGGCCTCTCGGCCGTCAAGAACGTAGGCGAGAAGGCGATCGAGGGGATTCTCGATGTGCGCCGCAAGAGCGGGCGCATCGACTCGTTCTTCGGCCTCGCCTCCGAGGTCGACTCGCGCCTCTGCAACCGCAAGGTCTGGGAAAGCCTCGTCAAGGCCGGGGCGTTCGATTCGCTCGGCCGCAAGCGCGCGCAGCTGTTCGCCGTGCTCGACGAGGCCATCGCGCGCTCGCAGGCCGCCGCCCGGAACGGCTTTCGCGGCATGGGCTCCCTGTTCGAGGGCGACTCGCAGAACGAGGACGAGCGCCGCATCCCGGACATCGAGGAGGTTTCCAAGGAGGAACTCCTTGCGGGCGAGCGCGAGGTCCTGGGATTTTACATCGAGGGAAACCCGCTGGATGATTTTCGGGAAGAGATCGAGCGCTTCGCCACGGCGGATTCGAAAACACTCGCCGAGCGCCCCGACCGAAGCGAACAGGCGCTCGCGGGAATTGTTAGAAAAGTTTCTTCCAAGACGACGCGCCGGGGCGACCTCATGGCGCGCCTCGAGCTCGAGGACCGCCGCGGGAGCGTCGAGGTTATCGTTTTTCCCGAAACCTACCGGCGCAGCCGCGATCTCTTGGAAGAAGAAAACGTCATTTTTGTAAAGGGCGCCGCGGACGTGGTCACAGAGGGCCGGGAGGCGAAGCTCCTTGCGGAGGAGATTCGCCCCCTTCGGAGTCTGCGCCGGCCCGCCGACGCGTCGGGGCGCGCCGTGCTCATCGAGACGAGCGCCATCGGCTTCGAGGACGAGATGCTCGCTCAGCTCGAGCAACTTCTTCGAAAGCACCGGGGCGACAAGCCCGTCTATCTACACCTGCACTACCCGCGCCGCTTCGCCGTGAAAATTCAACTTTCACCCGAGCAGTGCGTCGCCCCCACGTCGGTGTTTCTGCAGGAAGTGAAGGAACTCCTCGGGGAGGAGAGCGTCAAGCTGGAGGTGTGAGGGGTGGCGCGTGGCGTTTTTTCGCATAGGCGTCTTCCAATTCGCTCCCGCCTTCGGCGAGGTCGATAAGAATCTCGCCCGCGTCGAGAAGGCGGTCGAGGCGTCCGAGCGCGCCGACCTCGTCGTTCTGCCGGAGCTCTTCGCGACGGGCTACCAGTTTGTCTCTCATGCCGAGGTAGGAAAACTCGCCGAGCCCGTGCCCGGGGGGCCGACGACGCAATTCCTTCTCCGCCTCGCAAAGGAACGCTGCTGCGTCGTCGTCGGGGGGCTTGCCGAGAAAGACGGCGAGGCCGTCTACAACGCCGCCGTCTCGGTGGGCTCAAATGGGGTGCTTGCGCTTTACCGGAAAATTCACCTGTTCGCAGAGGAAACCGTGTGGTTTCGCCCGGGAGATCGTCCCCTGCCCGTGTTCGAGGCCCGCGGGACGCGCGTGGGCATTATGGTCTGCTTCGACTGGCGGTTTCCCGAGGCGGCGCGGACGCTCACGCTACGGGGGACGGACATCCTGGCCCATCCCGCCAACCTTGTCCACCCGCACTGCCCCGACGCCATGGTCACCCGCTCGCTCGAGAACCGCGTATTCTCGGCCACGGCGAACCGCACGGGCGCCGAGGAGCGCGGCGGGAAGGAAAAAATTTCTTTCACGGGCCGGAGCCAGGTGGTCTCACCCGAGGGGGAGCGCCTCATTGCGATGGACGCCGAGGAGGAAAATTTCCGCGTCGTCGAGATTGACCCCGCTCTTGCGCGTGACAAGCACGTGACGCCCCAGAACGACATTCTGCGCGACCGCAGGCCGGAGTTCTACGAGCGGTAGGGGCGCGGTTTACGAATTGTCGGATGCGCCCGCTGGGTTGTGCGGCGCGCGGATAGTGCCGTGTCGCAGAAATTGCTGTGAATTAACGGTTGGATAGAACTCAACTGCCGTATTCTGCTACCATATCCTCGCCATGTCCTCCCCGGCCACCCCTTTCCGCTTCACCGAGCTCGGCGGCCTCGTCATGGAGGAGCCGCCGCCCGGCGCGAAGACGCTCGTCCTGCACATGTGCTGCGCGCCGGACAGCGCCTACATCTTCAAGGCGCTCAGGGCGGGCGCGCCGTGCGACATCGCGGGCTTTTTCTACGATCCGAACATCCACCCGAGGGAGGAGTACGACCTGCGCCTCGACGAGGCCTTGCGCGTGGGCGAGGCCCTCGGCGTGTCCGTTTACGAGGGCGAGTACGACGCATCGGAGTTTTTCCGGCGCACGAGGGGCCTGGAGAGAGAGCCCGAGGGCGGCGCGCGCTGCATCGTGTGCTTCGATATGCGCCTTGAGCGCACGGCGCGCTTCTGCCGGGAGCGTAAATTCGATGCCTTCGCCACGGTGCTCACCGTAAGCCCGCACAAGAATGCGGCGCTCATCAACCACATAGGCCGGGAGATGGCCGCGCGCTGCGGCGTTGTTTATGTCGCGTCGGACTTCAAGAAAAAGGACGGCTTCAAACGAAGCGTCGAGGAGGGTGAGGCGATGGGGCTCTACCGGCAGGAGCGCTGCGGGTGCGCCTACGGAAAACCGTCCGACGCGCATCCGGCGCTGCGGTAGTTCTGCGCGGAAAGGCACCGCGCCGCGGAGGGAGTAATGGAAGCGTCCGACTGAGCCGGCCTCGACCGGCTTTCGTCCCGCCGACAAGATCCGCTCCTTTCCTTCTTGCCTTTCTCCTCCGAAGGGTGCGGAAGGTGCTGAAGGTGCAGCAGGTACGGTAAGCGCGTTTGCCTTTCCGCACTTGAGTAACGGGCGGCTGGAACACGCCGGCCGCTTGACAAGGCCACATGAGGGAATTACGATGAGATGTTCTCAAGAAAACACGCAATTCCTCCTCGGAAACCAACCAAATGCGCGAAGATATCACCGTTGAACGGCTGGGTGACAGGAGCACGATCTTATCGTCGCTGCTCAACAACATCTTTGACGGCGTGTATGTTGTCGACAAGACTAAAACTATTGTTTTCTGGAACACGGGCGCGCGCGAGATCACCGGGTATTCCAATGACGAGGTCTTTGGCAGAAAATGCTCGGATAACATCTTGAACCATATCGACGACGAGGGCACCCTGCTCTGTATTCACGGGTGCCCTTTGGAGAGGACGCTCGCGACGGGCGAGCACGTCAAGGTGAAGATATATACTTTGCACAAATCGGGGAGGAGATTTCCGGTAAAGACGCACATATATCCCATAAGGAACCTCAAGAATGAGATAATCGCCGCGATAGAGGTGTTCAGGGACATCTCCCAGGAAGAGGAGCATCGTATTCTTCAGGAGAAGTTCAGCGGCATTATCAAGAAGTACGTTTCCACCACCACCTTTGAAGAAATAATGTCCAAGGTTCAGGTTGGAGCCGCGGACACCTCCCGCAAGGTTGATCTGACCATAATGTTCCTGGACGTAGTGGGCTTTACCAATTATTCCGAAAAATATTCTCCTGAGCGGGTCGTTAGTATGTTGAACGAGCTCTTCGAGGTATGCAGCGGCGTCATCAAGGACTGCCAGGGCGACATAGACAAGTTCATAGGCGACGCGGTGATGGCCATGTTCCTGGACGCGAACGACGCCGTCCGCGCAGCCTCGAAAATCCTGTTTCAGTACCTGCCCGAGCTTAACGAGAGACGGCTCCGGCAAAGCGAGGACGCGATAGGCGTCCGCGTCGGGATAAACAGCGGCCCCGTTATCCAGGGAGATATAGGAACCGCCGACAGGAAAGACCTGACCGTGATCGGGGACGTGGTCAACACCGCCTCCCGCATAGAGGCCAGGGCGGAGACCGGCTCGTTGTATATTTCCGAATCCACGTTTTCCCGCCTCAAGGATCCCTCTGAGTTCACCTCGGTGGGAGAGATTAAGTTGAAGGGCAAAGTGCAGGCGTTGAAGCTTTTTAAGCACCGCGGGAGGTAGCGGCAGCGTCCCGATGGAAAGGGGGGGGAAGGGGATGGCGTATCAATTGAGGGTAAGGGAAAAACCCAAAAAACGGGGCAAAAACCCTGAATAAGGTGGATTTTCGAACGAATCCACCCCTCTTTCCCGCTTCCGCAGCCTCAGTCCGCCGCCGACCCAAGCTTCACCGAAGGGTTCACGGAGGCACTTCGGCCCCTTGGTGCAATTGTTCCACGTGGAACAACGGGGCGGATGAGCCCGCCGCCACAGCCTGCGCAGCCGTGAATCCCCCCGGGTGGCCACGAGGACCGCGATCCGGTTCGGGAGTCGGGCAATTTCGGGTTGCGGAAGCAGGAGAGTGCGGTTTTTGTTGCAATTCCCCCCTTGATTTTTTTTCTGAAGGTGCTACAATAATTTTTAAGAAGCATCTAGAGCCTCCTTACCGCTGAGGCTAACGAGTTACGCTGACAGTAGGAGCTGTTTATAACAAGAAGCTCACATAGCCCGTTTGAAGCCGCTGTTCGGCAGTTCGACAACGTTGCGTTCCTTATCCTTAAAAGGGGATGGTTAGCAGGCGTGCGGATGGCTGTACGCCGACAGCGAAAGGCTATTAACCTGCACATACCCGAAACCGGAGGGAGTCGTCTGGTAGTGCGGAGAGCACGAGAGGTCCGCGATGGCGACAAGTACACTTGATACCTCTGGACAAGAGCAGATACCGGAGGGGATGGTGGAGGAGATTGTCAAAAAACACAGGGGAAGCCGCGGCAGCCTCATCGCCGTTCTCCAGGACATTCAATCGAAATACAACTATTTGCCCGCCGAGGCTCTGAAGGAACTTGCCGAGGAGACGGGCCGCTCTCTGGTCGACATCTACGGGGTCGCCACCTTTTACAAATCCTTCAGCCTGACCCCCAAAGGACGGCACATCCTATCCGTTTGCCTCGGCACGGCGTGCCATGTGAGGGGGGCCCCGGGAATTTCCGAGGAGTTCGAGCGTCAGCTAAAGGTCAAGGCCGGTCAAACTTCCTCGGACAACGAGTTCACGCTGGAAACCGTGAACTGTCTGGGCGCGTGCGCGCTCGGGCCTGTAGTGGTGGTAGATGGACATTATTTTTCCCACGTGAACAGAAGCCGGGTTTCTGAAATTATTGGGAAGGCGCGTGACGGACTTGACAAAGTCGAAATCGAGGGAGATGAACGAATCTTTCCAATCGATGTGAGTTGCCCGCGCTGTAATCGGAGCCTGATGGACCCGAGCCGCCCTGTTGATGGTTACCCTTCCATCAGAGTAACTGTTTCATTTGACACCAAGCATTTTTCATTAAGTTTCTCATCATTATACGGAAGTCATAATGTAGAAGGAAAGCATGAAATACCGGAAGGTGAAGTGCTGAATTTTTTCTGCCCCCACTGTCATACCGAACTGATTGGAACTGGGCCTTGCCCAGAATGCAATGTTAGTATGGTCCCTATGATTGTACGAAGTGGCGGTGTGGTGCAGATATGTCCCCGTAATGGCTGCAAAGGCCACTTGTTAGATTTGGGGTGATACTTCTGCTTGATCGTCAAGCTGAAAGATAGTCAGTTTTTCCCTTATAGAAAAGAGGAATACCTGGATGCGAAATATGGGTTCATTAGAAGAATTTCACGCATATCGAAGGGTTCTACTCGATAAATACAGCCCGGATAGACCCACTTTAATTCTTTGCGCTGGCACAGGTGGTCAGGCCAGCGGCTCAAACGATATCATGCGGGTCCTTAAGCGCCAAATACTCGAACGCAAGCTTCACGAAAAAATATCACTGCGAATTACCGGGTGTCTGGGATTTTGTGAAATGGACCCGTTCATTCTGGTTGAACCTGGAGGACAACTATATCCAAAATTGAAAACAGACGATGTTCCCAGGATCATTGATGCTGCTTTAAAAGGGGAAATCGTTGAGGGCCTGCTTTACAGGGAACCTGCCGATCAGAAACGCCACGATACTCAAGATCATATTCCTTTCTTCCGGAAGCAAACCCGTACCATCTTAGGAAAGAATCAGCAACTTGATCCAATCCGTATCCGAGATTACATCAAGGCGAATGGGTATGACGCCCTAGAAAAAGTATTAAACAACCCTGATCCCGAATGGATTATTAAAGAGGTTAAGCTTTCCGGTCTCAGGGGACGCGGTGGAGCAGGTTTTCCTACCGGTACGAAGTGGGAACTTGCCAGGCGTTCCGGCAAAGAAGGGATTCAGAAGTTTATCGTCTGTAACGCTGACGAGGGTGATCCCGGCGCATATATGGATCGAAGTCTCCTGGAAGGCAATCCGCATTCCATTATCGAAGGCATGCTTATTGCCGGGATTGCCATCGGTGCCTCTCGGGGTATCATCTATGTGCGTAGTGAATATCCCCTTGCGATTAAGCATGCGCTTATTGCGATTCTGCAGGCAAGGAAAATGGGGATTCTGGGTGATGGGATTTTGGGAACCGATATCAATTTCGATATTGAAATTGTCCAGGGGGCTGGAGCCTTCGTATGCGGGGAAGAGACTGCTCTCATGAAGTCCATTGAAGGGAAAATGGGCGAGCCGCGCCAAAGGCCGCCATTCCCCATACAGAAGGGCATTGACGGCAAACCTACGGTAATCAACAACGTCGAAACACTGGCCAATATTCCAGTCATCATAAGCAAAGGTGGCGAGGAATATGCAAAGGTCGGAGTCCCCGGAAATACCGGAACCAAGATTTTTTCCTTGGTGGGTAAAATCAATAACACTGGCTTGGTGGAAGTGCCAATGGGCACGACTCTCAGGGAAATGGTTTATGACATTGGCGGTGGTGCACCTGGCGGGAAAAAAATTAAAGCAGTCCAAACTGGAGGACCTTCGGGCGGCTGTATTCCTTCATCCATGTTTGATTTGTCCATCGACTATGACAGCTTGAGCAAAGTCGGATCCATCATGGGGTCCGGCGGCATGATCGTGATGGATGAGGACACCTGCATGGTGGATGTCGCCAAGTACTTCATGAAATTCCTGAAAGAAGAATCCTGCGGCAAGTGTTTTACCTGCCGCAAGGGCACGCAGCGGATGTACGAAATTCTCGATGACATATCCACAGGCCGAGGGACGCTGGAGCAACTCGACCTGCTCAAGGAGTTGGCGGAGGTCGTGAAGGATACCACGATGTGTGCCCTGGGCCAAACTGCTTCGAATCCAGTTCTGAGTGCTTTACGCTATTTCTACAACGAATATGAACAGCACATTGTGCACAAAAAATGCCCCGCCAAAGTTTGCTCCGAATTGGTGGGTGTGCGCTGCCAGTCATCTTGTCCCTTGGGCACTGAGGTCTGGCGCTATGTCGCCCATATCCAGAGAGGAGAATATGAGGATGCGTACAGGGTAATCCGTCGATCCAATCCCTTTCCTTCGGTATGCGCGCGCGTATGCCATCATCCTTGCGAAAGCACTTGCCAGGCAGGTGTGGGTGGACAGCAGCCTATTGCTATCCGGAGTCTAAAACGTTTCGTCACCGATAACGTCGATCCTTCAGTATTCAGACCAGAAATAAAGACAAAAAAAGGTATGCCCAGAGTTGCTGTAATCGGCGCAGGGCCCGCTGGTATCACGGCGGCTCATGATCTTTCTCTGCTGGGATATCAAGTGACACTCTTTGAGTCCGCTACTGAGTTGGGTGGCATGTTGCATTTAGGGATACCCTCTTACCGACTTCCCAGGGAAATGCTGCAAAAGGAAATCGATTCACTTCTTAACGAAAATATCACTGTAAAGTGTAATAGCACGCTGGGCCAAAATATAACCGTTGATGGTTTGATGAAAGAGGGTTTCAAGGCTTTATTTGTCGCCCTTGGCGCACACAAGAGTAAGAATCTCGGTATTGAAGGCGAAGATGTCGAGGGCGTGTACTCATCAATGGAATTCCTCAAGGGCTTTAATGTCGATAATAAACAACTGGCCAAAGGGCATGTGGGAGTAATTGGCGGTGGAAATTCTGCAATGGATGCGGCTCGCGTGGCCCTCCGCCAGGAAGGAGTAGAATCATTAACTATTTATTATCGCCGCACCCGAAATGAAATGCCTGCCATTGCAGATGAAATAGAAGGAGCCCTGGAAGAAGGCATCAAAATAGAAAGCTTGGTTTCACCGGTCAAGGTTCATACAGAAGCAGGCAAACTGACCGGAGTTGAATTCCTTAAAAATGAACTTGGCGAGGTCGATGCCAGCGGTCGGCGAAAGCCTGTGCCAGTGCCCGGTTCAGAATTCACAGTTTCACTGGACACATTGCTTGTCGCCATTAGTGAAGCACCAAATACAGAAGAACTCTCTTCGAACCTAAAAACGAGTTCATGGGGTTCCATAGATGCGGACGCAGAAACTCTAATGACCAATACGCCAGGTGTATTCGCGGGTGGTGATGTTGTTACAGGCCCCAATACAGTCGTTGACGCTATCGCTACCGGAAAGAAGGCCGCGGTGATGATTGATCGCTATCTGAATGGAGAAGACCTGCACCAGCCACTCCCGGCAAGTCGGCCAACATGTTACATAGAGCCAATCCCGCTCAGTGAAGAAGAGCTGGCCAAGGCAACCCGCGCAACGGAATCTGTGATTCCTATGGACAGGCGCCAACAAAGCTTTGATGAAGTAGAGAGAGGCTTGAGTGAAAAGGATGCCCTGCTGGAAGCCAAGCGGTGTTTGCGTTGCGATCTGAACTTTTTGCCTACTGAATCCATTCAAACTGAGAAAAAAGCAATTAAGGTAAAACAAGCGTGATTACTTTAACCATCAACGGGCTGCCCGTATCGGTCGAGGACGGGACTACTCTGCTCGAAGCAGCGAAATTCCTGGGCTTTCCTATACCGACCCTTTGCCACGATGACGGGCTTTCCCCCTACGGCGCCTGTAGGCTCTGCGTGGTGGAAATCGGGGAGGGCGCGGGGGCGAAGCTGGTCTCCTCCTGCACCTACCTGGCCGAGGAGGGGCTCAAGGTGCGGGCGGCGTCTTCCCGGGTGCTGCGGGCGCGGCGGATGGTCCTGGAGCTTCTGCTGGCCTCGTGCCCGCAGTCGAAAATCATCCAGGATCTGGCGTCCAAACACGGCGCCCAGAAACAACGCTTCCGGCAGGAGTACGAGGACTGCATTCTTTGCGGGCTGTGCGTGCGGATGTGTGCGGAGCAGATGATGGCCAGAGCCATTGGGTTCAGGGGCCGGGGCGAGAATCGCAGTATTGGAACGCCCTTCGACATCAAGTCGGAGGCCTGCAGGCTGTGTGGAGGCTGCATGTACGTGTGCCCGGCCTGTCAGCTCCGTTGCACGTACACGGAGCCCGAAAAGAGTATTTGCGGCGGCTGCATGAACCTCAGCCCGCCGTGCGAGGAAAAGACATGGTTCGATGACATGATGTGCTACATGGATCCCTGTGTGGCTTGCGAAATCAAGAAAGACACGTAAAGGAAATTGGAGAAACAAGTATGTCGCTTTCGAGAGTAAACACTTCTGCCGCAACGCTAACCAAGAACAGGACCGAAGGATCGATAACTCCCATCTCGGGAATGTGCGTCACATGCGTCGACGGCTGCATCGGCATGTGCGAGATAGGCAAGTCGGCCTACCGCGGGCACGAGGTGATTTACCCTCAGCCTTTCGGTGTGATCACGACCGCCGCGGAAAAGGTCTATCCCGTGGACTACTCCCACTTCAACATCATGGGCGGGGTGGTGGGCGCCGAGGGTATCGAGGCGGACAGCGACAAGGCCGTCTTTCCGGCCGTCGATCTGGAGGTGCGGTTCGGCCATGACGGCGGACTGAAGTTCCGCTATCCTTTGGTTATTCCCGGGATTGGATCCACGGACATCGCCAAAAACAACTGGGAGGGGCTGGCCATCGGCTCGGCGATTGCCGGTACCGGATTGACGATCGGCGAGAACGTGGCCGGCATGGACCCCAAGAGCGTGTTCAAGAACGGTAAGGTCGTGGACACGGTGGATCTGAAGCGCCGCATTAGGCTCTTTACGGACCACCAGCGGGACGGTTACGGGGCGATAATCGTACAGGCCAACGTGGAAGACACCCGCCTTAGTGTGCACGAGTATGCCATCAAGGAGCTGGGGGTCCAGTGCGTGGAGATGAAGTGGGGGCAGGGGGCCAAGAACATCGGGGGCGAGGTCAAGGTCCGCGACCTGAAGAAGGCGCAAATGCTCTACGAACGCGGCTACGTGGTTCTGCCGAACCCGACTGATCCCGATGTGATCCGGGCTTTCGAGCAGGGCAACTTCAAGGAGTTCGAGCGGCACTCGCGAGTCGGCATGGTCACGGAGGAGGCCTTCGCCAAACGGGCGGAGGAGCTTCGCAAGGCCGGCGCCAAGTACATCTTCCTCAAGACGGGCGCCTACCGGCCGGCCGCCCTGGCCCAAGCGGTTATGTTCGCCTCCAAGTACAAGATCGACCTGCTCACCGTTGACGGTGCGGGGGGCGGAACGGGCATGAGTCCGTGGAGAATGATGAACGAGTGGGGAGTGCCGACGGTGGAATTGCACTCGCTTCTTTATCAGTACGCAAAGCGGCTTGCAGACAATGGTCGGTATGTGCCGAGCATCGCCGTGGCCGGCGGGTTCGTCTTGGAGGACCAAATCTTCAAGGGCCTTGCCATGGGGGCGCCCTTTGTCAAGCTCGTCGGCATGGCTCGATCACCGATCGCCGCCACCATGGTGGGCAAGACCATCGGGCGGGCCATCGCGGAGCACCAGCTTCCGGTGTACGTCGAGCGTTTTGGAAGCACCCAGGATGACATTTTTGTGACCGCGAGTCATCTTCGTAACGAACTGGGCAACAAGGAGTACGAAACGCTGCCCACGGGCGCCATCGGCCTTTATACCTACTACGAGCGCTTGGCCCAAGGAATGCGCCAGCTTATGGCGGGCTGCCGCAAGTTCGCGCTCAAGTACTTGTCGCGGGACGACTTGGCCGCCCTTACCCGCGAGGCGTCCGACATCAGCGGCATCCCGTATGTGATGGACTTGGATAAGCAGGAAGTTGAGAAAATCCTGGGCCTCCGGAAGCGCGGAGCCGCTAAAAGCAAGAAAAAGAAATAGGGTTTAAGAATTTCCCCTAACCCTTTGTCGCGAAAGGGCTTTTTCTCGATTTAACTTACTCGTGCGAGCGAGAACAGGGGCCCCGTCGGTTACACACCCCGTTGCTTTTCCCTCCGAAGGTGCTACAATAACTTTTCGTGAATCGCCCGAAGCTTTCTTTCTGACGAGGCGGACAAGCCTAACTGACGGAAGGAGCCTTTTATGACCAAGAAAGCACTCAACCCGTTTGAAATCGCCGTTCAACAGTTCAACAACGCTGTCAAGCATTTGGACCTTCCTAAAGATTTGTGCAGGATTCTGAGAGCCCCGGCACTTCAGCTTGTCGTTTCCGTACCCACGCGGATGGACGACGGCACCTACAAGGTTTTTGAGGGCTACCGCGTTCAGCACAACGTGGCGCGCGGCCCGGCGAAGGGCGGCATACGCTATCACCCGGGCGTGACGCTCGACGAGGTGAAGGCCTTGGCCGCATGGATGACGTGGAAGTGCGCCGTCGTGAATCTTCCCTTCGGCGGCGGGAAGGGCGGCGTCGTCTGCAACACCAAGGAAATGTCCCAGGGCGAGATCGAGCGCATGACGCGCCGCTTTGCAAGCGAAATCAGCGTCATCATCGGCCCCGACCGCGACATTCCCGCCCCCGATATGTACACGAACCCGCAGACGATGGCGTGGATTATGGACACGTATTCCGTGGGACGGGGGGCGACGACGCTCGGGGTGGTGACGGGGAAGCCGCTTTCCGTGGGCGGCTCCGAGGGCCGGAGCGAGGCCACGGCGCGCGGCGGCGTCTATGCCATGCGCGAGGCGGCCAAGGTTTTGAAGATACCCTACAAGAAAGCAACAGCGGTCATCCAGGGCTACGGAAACGCCGGCGCCATCTGCCACAAACTCCTCGAGAAGGACGGCCTCAAGATTATCGCGGTGAGCGACTCGAAGGGCGGCATCCACAATCCCAAGGGCCTTTCCTATAAGGAAGTCATCAAGCACAAGGAGAAAACCGGCTCCGTCGTGGGCTTCCCCCATACCAGAAAGATTTCAAACGAAAAGCTCCTCTCGCTGGAGTGCGATTTTCTCGTTCCCGCCGCGCTCGAGGGCGCCATCACGCGCAACAACGCCGCCGATGTGAACGCCAAGGTTGTCGCGGAGCTTGCGAACGGGCCCACGACCCCAGAGGCTGACGACATTCTTCACAAGAACGGGGTTTTCCTCATCCCCGATATCTTTTGCAACGCGGGCGGCGTCACCGTAAGCTACTTCGAGTGGGTTCAGGACCTGCAGGCCTTCTTCTGGGACGAGGAGCGCGTCAACGCGGAGCTTCGCAACATCATGCGCCGCTCCTTCCACGACGTGTACGAAATCTCGAAGAAGTACAAGGTGCACATGCGCACGGCGGCCTACATCCTCGCTATCGGCCGCGTCGCCGAGGCGACAAAGACCCGGGGGATCTATCCATGACGAAGGGTGGTGAGCCCTCCCCGAGGGACCGTCTCATTGTCGCGCTGGACCCGCCCTACGGCGACGCCGGCTTTGAGTACGGCAGCGGAAAGCACTTCGAAGACGAACTATTCCAAGAGACGGCTTCCATCATCAGCGAGCTGGGAGACGCCGTCTCGTTCTACAAGGTAGGGCTTCGCCTTTTCCCCGTGTTCGGCCGGGTCGTCGAGTGCCTTCGAAAAAAAGGAAAGTACATCTTCCTTGACTTGAAGGCGCTGGACATTCCGGAGACCGTCGCGCAGGTCGCCACCGTAGCCGCACATCTGGACGTTGAGTTCATGACGATGAACCACGGAAGCGACCAGACCGTACGGGCGGCCAAGGAAGCCATCAGCAAATTGAAAAAATCCCGGCCCAAGATTCTTCTCGTCCCTTTCCTGACGAGCCTTAGCGAAGAGGATCTGAAAGAACTCTACCACGTGGACGTCACTGTGCAGGAGTTTGTTCTTCAGGTGTCTGAAAAGGCCAAGAAGGCCGGGTGTGACGGCATCGTGTGCTCGGGCCGGGAGGCCGGAGCCGTCAAGAAAAGACTGGGCGGAAGAGACGGCAAGGACATCGTTGTGGTCACGCCGGGGGTGAGACCCGAAATTACTCTCGTCCGAAACGACGACCAAAAGCGGGTCGTAACTCCCAGGAAGGCGATTCAAGAGGGAGCGGACTTCATCGTCGTCGGCAGGCCCGTTATCAGGGCCGGCGATAAAAAACGCCAAGTGGCCGAGGCCGTTGCAAAGGAGATAGAGGAGGGTTTGTCTGCGCGGCGCGCGGGGTAGGGTAGTTTGGCCGCCGTCCCTTTAAGCTTTTAAAAAACCGCTCCGCCTTTCTCCAAGGCGGGGCTCTGCTCCGTTCACCCCTCCCGCTCACGGGCGGGATGAAGCATTTTCCTTTATCCGCCCAAGGCAGGCAGCCCTCGATCGGAAATCGGTGTCAGGGAAGGGATCTATTGAAGTGGGTTTTTTACCTTGACAGGTACGCGCTAAGGTATTATAATAACAATGCACTAAACGACGTTGGATAAGTAAAATTTGGAGGTTTTACGCATGGCGGAGAAGACTGGAAAAATTATAGGAATCGACCTGGGCACCACGAACTCCGTGGTAAGCGTGATGGAGGGTGACAAGCCCACCGTCATCGCCAACCAGGAGGGCGCCCGCACCACTCCTTCGGTCGTCGCTTTCAGCGAGGACGGCGAGCGCCTCGCGGGGCAGATTGCCAAGCGCCAGGCCGTCACGAACCCGGAGAACACCATCTATTCCATCAAGCGCTTCATGGGGCGGCGTTTTTCCGAGGTCGCCGAGGAGATGAAGATCGTTCCCTACAAGGTCGTCGAGGAGAAAAACGGCGACGTGCGCGTCGAGGCGCGCGGCAAGAAGTATTCGCCGCCCGAGATCTCGGCCATGATTTTGAAAAAACTCAAGGAGGCGGCGGAGGAGTACCTCGGCGAGAAGGTCGTGCGCGCCGTCATCACCACGCCGGCTTACTTCAACGACTCCCAGCGCCAGGCCACGAAGGACGCGGGGCGCATCGCGGGCCTCGAGGTCGAGCGCATCGTGAACGAGCCCACGGCCGCCGCGCTCGCCTACGGCCTCGAGAAGAAGAAAGACGAGACCATCGCGGTCTACGACTTCGGGGGCGGCACGTTCGACATTTCCATCCTCGAGGTGGGCGAGGGCGTCACCGAGGTCAAGAGCACGAACGGCGACACGCACCTCGGGGGCGACAACATCGACCAGCGCGTCATAGACTGGCTCGTCGCGGAGTTCAAAAAGGATCAGGGCCTCGACCTTTCCAAGGACAAGATGGCGCTCCAGCGCCTCAAGGAAGCCGCCGAGAAGGCGAAGATCGAGCTTTCCACCGCCGGCGAGACGGACATCAATCTTCCGTTCGTAACGGCCGACGCCTCGGGGCCCAAGCACCTCAACATCAAGATGACGCGCTCGAAGCTCGAGCAGTTGTGCGAGGACCTTGTCGAGCGCTCCTTCGGCCCCTGCAAGCAGGCGCTCGAGGACGCCGGCCTGAAGCCGTCTGACATCGACGAGGTGGTACTCGTCGGGGGCCAGACGCGCATGCCGCTCATCCAGAACCGCGTCAAGGAATTCTTCGGAAAGGAGGCCCACAAGGGCGTCAACCCCGACGAGGTCGTCGCCGTGGGCGCGGCCCTCCAGGCGGGCGTCCTCGCCGGCGACGTCAAGGACATGCTGCTTCTGGACGTGACGCCCCTTTCGCTCGGCATCGAGACGCGCGGGGAAGTTATGACGAAGATCATTCCCAACAACACGACCATCCCGACGAAGCGGTCGGAGATTTTCACCACCGCGGCCGACAACCAGACGAGCGTCGAGGTGCACGTCCTTCAGGGCGAGCGCGAGATGGCGGGCGACAACCGCACCCTCGGGCGCTTCCATCTCGTGGGCATCCCTCCCGCCCCGCGCGGCATCCCGCAGATCGAGGTCGAGTTCGACATCGACGCGAACGGCATCGTCCACGTGACGGCGAAGGACAAGGCCACGGGAAAATCCCAGGACATCACCATCACGGCCTCGAGCGGGCTGACGGACGACGAGATTCAACGCATGGTGAAGGACGCCGAGTCCCATGCCGACGAAGACAAGAAGCACCGCCGCCTAGTGGACGCGCGTAACCAGTGCGAGAGCCTCGTCTACAACACCGAGAAAACGCTCAAGGAGCACGGAGAGAAGGTTTCCGACTCCGAGCGCAAGGCCATCGAGGACGCGCTCGCCGGCTGCCGCAAGGCGATGGAGGGCGAGGATGCCGACGCCATCGAGAAGTCCATGCAGGAGTTGATGGCGGCCTCGCACAAGCTCGCCGAGCAGATGTACGCCCAGGCGCGGGCGCAGGAAGGGCAGGCGCAGGCACAAGGAGAAAGCCCCTCCGGCGACGACGCCTCTTCCTCTGGCGACGAGAAGGGTGAAAAGAAGGGCGGCGAGGGCCCCGTCATCGACGCCGAGTACGAGGACGTGGACAAGGATAAGGGCAAGGACGCCTAGGGGTTATTCGCCCCCGCCCTCGCCCCCGCCCGCACGACGATCGTGCGCGCGGCCATGTCGCCGAGTCGCTGCCAGTTCTGTGTGAACGCGACGAGGAGAATGCCTATGAGAAAGTTAAAGAAACCGTCCACAAGCTTGAGGATGTTGCGCAGGAAGGCCCGCCCGAATCCGCACGGTTGGAGGTCGGTACCCACGACACGGATTCCCAGGGCCCGTTTTCCGGGCGTCGCGCCCCAGCGACCTTCGGTAAAACTGTAGACGAACAGCACGAGAACGGCCCAAGCGAGCATGCCTGCCATGGCGCCGAAGAAATAGAAAAAACCCTTGCCGGAAAGGAACGTCTCCATGTCGTAGAACATCGGGGCGAAGAGACCCAGGGGGGGCAGTCCAACGACGACGTAATCGAGGATTTGAGAAAGCGCCCGCCGCGTGAGCGAGGCGTAATTCGCCTCCCTTCCTTCATGGGAGTGGGTGGTTACTCGGTGCCTTCGCATGAGGGTCGAGAGGATCATGGCGAGTAGCAGGCTCAGGATCATCGTGCCCAGATAGGGCAGCGTGTAGAGGAGCAGCATGCTGCGGGGAAACGGAGAAAACTTTCCGATTCGTTGCTCGGAGGTGAACCGCTCTCCGTCCCACTCCTGCACGCGGAGAGATCCGGGGAACGATTGCGTAACGACTATAATGTTGCCACCGGCCTTTCTCTGAAACGCCGCCACATCTCTGGCAAACGAGGAGGTTGTTTTATTCTTTAGAAAAGGCGTCCATCGGTTTCCGTCGAACTCCACGCCGCGGAAGCCCTGAGCCCCGGAGCTGATCACGGCGGGCATCCCGTCCTTGACGAAGACGAACCACTCCGTCGGTTCGGACATGACGATGTCCCATTCGGAGAAATCCTCTCCGAGCGTCCGTGCATAAAGCGTGTCCCCGTCCTGTCGGAAGAGAAGAAGCGTTCCGTTCGTCTCCAGGGCTTGGAGATGCTGGCACCGACCGGTCGAGACATCGATCGGTAAAACGTTCTCCCACCGCCCGTCGCGCCATACCTTGAGGTGTTTTCCCTCGGGACGGCTCTCGATAACGGCGGGCTTTCCCTCGAAAAGAAAGGGTCGGCCGATGTCCCCGAGCGGATCCGCATCGTGCTGCTGGAGGATTTGTCCGTCGAACGTTGCGATGCGCTCCGAGGAAATCAGCCACAATCGGTCTGCGTCCGAAAGAAGCCGGGGCGACCATCCTTCAAACGGAAGGACCTCTTCGAGTCCCTCTTCGCCGATCCGCACCAAGCGGCTTGAGGCTTCGCTTCGGTCCTCGAAGGGAGAAGATTTCTCGACGGCGTGGACGCGGCCTCGAAACAGCGCGGCGCCGCCGAGCTCGATCTCCTTCATCGACATCCCCTTGATGATGAACGGCATGACCGCAAACATCGCAGCCATCGGGATGACGAGCTGGGCGATGAAGAACACGGCGCCCAGCGCCCCGGCCACGATGGAGAACGTTTTCTTGTCGCCCTCGGAAAGAAAGCCCGATATCGGTTCCACCATAAGTTCTCCTGGTTGCTGCACCGCGATCTTTCGGGAGCGCGGTGCAATCATAGGGAATTGCTAGCGCCGACCCATTATAATACTCTCCGCGAACGAATCCAAAGACGTTTGCCGCTCCTCGTCTTGGATGAGAGAAAGTTTCAGGAAGAAGCGCCGGCCATAAGGGGCGTGCTTTTGAGAAGCCAATAGATGCCCGACAGCTTGGCTTGGAACGCGGCGAGATCGTCACGGCCGTCCACGTGGATTCTGGGGAGACGCCACGGATGGATGGATACTTCCGGGTTTAGGTGTCCGGCGACGGTGCTGACTCCGCTCGTGAACCCGTGCGCCTTGACCGCGTCTTGCGTGTCTTGGGTGAAACTGCCGCTGTGGCCGTAGGGGTAAGCAAATGCCCGCACGGGCTTTCCAAGACGTTCTTTAAGAATATTTTTTGAGCGGGAAATTTCTTCCCGAACGGTCTCTCGGCTCTCTTTCGCCAGGTTGAGGTGGCGGGCGGTGTGGGCTCCGACCTGAACGAGCTTGCTATCGCTCATTTCTTTTATCTGTTCCCATGTGAGCATTAAATCAAGCCGGTCAGGATGCCACTCGGGACGGGCAAGGCAATCTCGCAGCCGGGCGAGAAAAGCGCGGCGTTTCCTCAGGGGCATGGTTCTCATCCGCGCCGCGATGCGCCGGTGGGAGGTTAATTTTTGCCCGGCTTGGCGGAGATCCCGGGGCTTTTTTTCAAACGGAACGATGCAGTTTCGCCGATCGCATTGAACGATCAGGTCTTCGACTTCGTACCACCAGGGAAAAATTTGGCCGTCCACGAATCCCGGGACGATATAAAACGTCGCGGGAAATTGATGGCGTTTAAGAAGGGGGTAAACCAGCTCGTAGTCGGAGCGGTAGCCGTCGTCAAAGGTAAGAACCACCGTGTTCGGCGGCAGCTTGGCGTTCTCCGCGAGCCGCTCCAAACATTCTTCCAGCGAGACGACGTGGCATCGCTCGGCCAAAAACACCATCTGTTTTTCGAAGGAGGAAAAGGGAACCTCGATGGAGGCGTTGGGGCAGAAGCGATTGTGTGTTTGGCGAATTACCCGGTGGTAGAGCAGGATGGTCGCATGCGAGGCGAACGCTTTAAACCTCCACGGCGTGAGTCCGCTGATTTTACACGCAACGTACAAGGCTTTCTTGAAAAAATTAAGGTTCACTCCCGGTCCTTCTTTCGTCAAAAACCGTTTCCAGGGAAGTTTCGTCCGGCAGACGAAAGTCGTAAATACGGTCATGAACGGGATAGGACGCCCCGCAGGGGGAGCACCGAAGGCCCTGGGGCTCCTCCGAAAGGGGAAATGCCCCGCATCTCGGACATGCCAGACAGTCCGTAATCCGGGTAAGGGAAAGCGGCTCGGCAGAAGGGGCGTCCTTTCGAGTCGTGCAAAGGACGTACATCAGAGGAAGCAATTTCATCCATCCCGTAAGCCGTAGGAGGAACATTTCAAGCGCGACGGGAGGCACAAGAAAAGACGGAACCCATCCGCAGAGCTTGTGCGAGAAACCGGCGTTCCATGTTTTCGTCTCGCGAAACCCGTATTTCTCGTGGAGGGACTGGAAACAATCGGGGTGGGTGTGAAACAACATGGGGTCCACTTCCAGGTGTTCTCGCACGAAGGGGCGGTGGTGGTTCAACCCCAGGAAGAATTTCGCGATTTCCCGCACGTAGCGCTTGTTGGTGTAGTTGTAGAAGAAGCGGCCCGCGGGCGCGAGGACGCGATGCATTTCAGAAAAAAGCATATCGAGGTCGTCGAGATGGTGGATGACACGGATAGCCAGGCAAGCGTCCGACACGCTGTCGCGTAAGGGAAGCTTGCCGGTGTCCGCGGCGACGAACAACACGTTTTTCCTGTGTCCGTGGGCCGCCGCGGCCTCCTTGAGGATCGACATGGAGTAGTCGACCATCACGGTGCACTGGAATTGCTCAAGATAGAGCGGTGCGAAGCGGCCGTAGCCGCATCCCACGTCTACCACGAGTTGTCCGCCCGGGTGCAGGGCTTTTTTAAGAATATGCGATTCCACCTGGTGCAAATATTCTTTTTGTTTTCCGACCCAGAATTGCTTGTAGCCTACGTCCTCGTAGCTTCGGACCCTTCTTTTCTGCCCGGAGTTTGGGTGATTCATGGCGGAGAAATCCCGTCAGGTTGTGAGGAAAATTGCTTCCGGGAGCGCCTTGGGGAAGCGGGAGCTTCGCCGGCGAGGCTGCAGGCACGGAGCACAAGCTTTGGGCCGGTGGCCATCATGGAAGGTTGGCACGACGGAGCAAAGCGAACCTCTTGGTTCCGCTTCCCCGCAAGGCATGGTAAAAACCGCGCTTCGGAAACCGCGACGCTGTCATGATTTTATTATGGAGATTATAGAAAGAAGCCCCGCATGATTCAAAAGGGAAGATCCCGCGTTGCGGCCGTCGGCCGGTCTTTGCTAAACTGGTCTCTCGCCGAAGTGGCGGAATTGGTAGACGCGCCAGGCTCAGGACTTGGTGGGCGTAAGCCCATGGGGGTTCGAGTCCCCCCTTCGGCACCACTTTTTTCACCCAACGTCCCCGAGGGCGCCTTGGCGTAAGCTGCTCCCCTTTCCCTTCGCTTCGGTTTTCGCGCACGGGTGAACGACGGTTCGCCCGGTGCGCTTCTTCGGCTCCGCTTCCCCCCTCGGCTCTATCTCACCCAGTCCAGAAACTTGTACCACGCCCCGACACATGGCAGGAACCACGGCTGGCCCTTGTTCAGTCCCGGCGGAGCGTCCGGGAACGAATACCCCTCGAACGTGTCGTCGTACGTCTCGCCGTTGACCTTCTTCGCCAGCTGCGCGCCTATATACACCGCCATGGCCACGCCGTGCCCCCCGTAGCCGAGCGCGTAATAGAGGCCGCCCATCTGCCCGGTGTGTTGCATTTTGTCGAAGGCAAATTCCACCATGCCGCCCCACGCGTACTCCACCCTCACGTCGCGCAGCTGCGGGAACACGCTCACCATCCCGCGCCGCAGGATTTTCGCGCTTCTGCGCACCGTGCTTTTGGACTCGGGAAAGAACGCCGCGCGCCCGCCGAACAACATCCGGTTGTCGGGCGTGAGCCGGAAGTAATACACATAATTCTTTAAATCAAACATCATCCGGTTGCGCGGACTGACGTCGCGGGCCACGGCGGGAGCGAGCGGTTCGGTGACGATGATGTACGATCCGAGGGAGATAATTTTGCGCTGCAACTGCGGCGCGAACCCGCCCGTGTAGCTGCAGGTGGCGACCACGACCGCGTCGGCGTGCACGTCGCCGCGCGAGGTGCGCACCCGAAAGCCCGCGCCTTCGCGCTCCGCCGCCGTGACGCGTGCCCGCTCGTGGACGGCGGCCCCGGCGGCGAGCGCGGCCCGCCCCAACCCGCCGACCAGCCGGGCCGGATTCACGCCCACGCTCGCTTCGTCCACAAAACCCCCGCAATAGATGTCCGACCCGATCTCATCCCGCATATCGGCGCGCGGGACAACACGGGTCTTATGGCCGAACTCCTTGTCAAGCAAAGCCATTTCGTGCGCATGCGCGTCAAAGTGCGGCGGCTTCTCCGCCACGACCAGATGCCCGCTCCGCGAAAAATCGCAGTCGATTTTCTCCTCCTTGACCACTTGTTCAACGCAGTCTATGGAAGCCATGTTGGCGGCGAACATCCGGTGCGCGGTCTCTCGCCCGTAATTTTTAATAATTCCCCCGTAGATGGCTTTGAGGCCGGTGAGGACCATGCCCGCGTTGCGTGAACTCGCGCCCCAGCCGATGGTCTCGGCCTCGAGCACGGCGACCTTCGCCCCGCGTTTGGCCAACTCACGCGCCGCCGACAGACCGGTAAACCCGCTCCCGAGCACGGCTACGTCCACCTTGGGCGGCAAAGCCTGCTGCGGCTCGGGAGACGGCATGGTTACGGTGTCGAGCCAGAAATTTTTCTCTTTGATAGTCATGAGTGGGTACCCTCTTTGCGTGATTAGCGTTTAGTATAAGCGGAAACAATGAAGCTTGGCAAACCGCATTACCACCGGCTTTTCCTGTCCTGGCGACGGCGGCAAACGCGGCGGGCGAATCGAGCGTAAGGCGCGACAGCGCGGGCGTGGAGCGGCGGACGATGGGCACTTGGCCCGCAGCGGAGCCGTGTCCGTAATTACCCGGTTAGGAAAATTTTCTTTTGCGGACGATTGACGGCCGACCCCGGTCTCACTCGTACCGCAATACTTTGCCGAGCCCTTCATCGAACACCAGCACCGCGCCGTCGCGGGTCACGGCGAGCGCCGTCGGCCGACTCATCTCGCCGTCGGAACCATCGGGAGGAGTGATTTCCCGTTTGAGAAGCTTGAGCGAAGGGTCAAAGACGAGCACGGCGAGCTTCCGCGCGTCGAGGACGTACACGTTTCCCATTGCGTCAAGCGCGAACGCGGCGGGCTGCTCGACGGGCGAGTCGCGGCCGGCTTCGAGGCTGACGAGCGTATCACCCCCTAGCGTGAGGCATTGCAGCGAGCGCTCGCTCGAGGATAGGACCCATATGTGGTCCTGGGCGTCACAGTGGAGCGAGGCGTCGCGGATCTTATCCATGAGGTGCTTCTGCACTATGCCGTCCCGGTCGGCGTGTATGAGGGTGTTCTGCTTCCCGTCGAAGGCGACGATTTCGCCGCTCAATGTAGTCACGACCGCCTTGAGCCGGTCGTAGAGAATCACGACGCGAGGGGTGTCCTCTTCCACAGCGATGGCTTTTTCCCCCACGAGCACGTCGCGCTCGTTGGCGATGCAGAGCGTTCCGTCGGCGGCTTCCCAGACGTCAGTCGGTTTTTCGGCCGCGTAGGACGCGACGCGCTTGCCCTTTCGGTCAAAGCGCGCCGCCTGGCGAAGCGAGGTGTCCACGGCCAGGATCAAGCCATCGCGCGCCATACGCAGAGAGGAGACGCGACGAAAAGATTCCCGTTCTTCCCCGAGCGTAACGCTTCCCCGGAAGGTGTAGGTGTGGGGAAAGGCGAAGCGCGCCAGAAGGCTCGCTCCGTCGAGCGCCTGCTCGGCGTAGGGGCCCTCGGGGAATTCGCGGTGCAGGCGGGCCAAATGGTGGAGCGCTTCCTGCGGGCGGTCATGCGCGGCGAGCGCCCGCGCCGCGTAAAGGCGCGCCGTTGGAAGGTATGCCCTGTCGGAAAAATCCATGAGCAGCCGCTCGAGCGTTCCCGCCGCGCGCTCGAACTCCCCTTGATGGTAAAGCGTATAGCCCAGGCCGAAGCGCGCCGTGTCCGCGGCGTCCGACGCGGGATAGATGTTCTGAACGCGGAGGAAATTCGCGTAGGCCTCGTTCAGGTTCGGAGGCGCGACGTAAGGGTCGAGGTGGAGCATCCCCATGCGCACGAGCGCCTCGGGCGCCTTGTCGGAGGAGGGATACTCGGCGAGGATGACTTCGAGGAGCTTTTTCGCCTCTTCGGGGTCGCGCGCGGGGCGGAACTCGCCAAGGCGTTCCACGTCGTAGGCGTGCCGCGCGAGCTCGAAGAGCGCGTCGTCGGCATATTCGCTCAAGGAGAACTCTTCACGAAGCTTTTGAAAATCCGCGAGCGCCTGCTCCACCTTGCCCAGCCGGTAGAGATCGAGGGCGCTCTCGAAGAGGCGCTTGTCGAGACCGCTTTCTTCCTTTCCGTGCGCCGCTGCCGCCGCAAGGAGCGCCGCCGCAAGTATGAGCGCACGGGGAAGGGCGCATCTCCGGCGTTTTCCTATTCGATAATATCCCATCTCGGTTTGTCCTTTGCGAAGCGGATTTCGGTGACGAGCCGAGGCTGCACCTCAATCTGGACGGTTTCCGGGCGCGTGCGTCCCTCCTCGTACATGACGCACTTGACCTTGTAGGTGCCGGCGGCGATTTCTTTCTCGCTGAAAGGCGCGTCGCCCGCAGGCTTGTCGTTGATGAACACCGCGCCGGAAGTGTAGCACATCACCGAGAGCTTCCCAAGTGCGGGAATGCGGGGCGCGTACTTGTGGAGTTTTTCCGAGTCTACCTGAAACTCGTAGTCCGTTTCCAGGAAATAACCGTCGTTGACGATCTGTGCGGTGTACGCGCCGGGCGGAAGCTCCACCTCGCTTCCTCCTCGGGCGAGAACCTTTCCCTTGTGGCGCACCTGGTAGGGATAAGCGCCCTTGGCGAAGCGGACGCGCCCGGGCTTCGGGAGCGGCTCCAGAACGTACGGCTCAAATCGGTTCTCACGGTCTAGTGCCACGGCGATGAATTCTTTTCTTTCTCGGTAACCATCGAGCGTGAATTTAACGTCGTGTTGCCGGCATGCATCCAGCGTCAGAACGGCCGGCGTCACGGTCGTTTGGGAAAAATCTTCGCCGTAATGGAGTGTCGCTCCTTCCGGTATGGTCGTAAGCTGCACCCTGATAAGGGCCGGCTCGAGCGTGAGGGAGATGGCTTCGTCAACGTCCTGCACGTGGAAGCTCCGCTCCGCCCTTCGGCAGCCGAGCGTTGCCACGAGCTCGTGCTCCTTCTGGTCGGTGACGGGAAATTTGAGCACGGGCCTCTCGAGCGCCCATCCGTCCAGGGTGAGCGCGGCCCCCCTCTCGACTTCGATGTAGATATGCTTGTTCAAAAGCCGCGGATTCTCACCGTCATTCGCCCAGGTGATGAGAAATCCGGGGAGCGGAAACCCCGGTTCCATTGACTTTTCCTTGGCCCACTCCTTCACCGGCTGGTAGCCGAAGAAAAGCGCCCCGGCGAGAAGCACTACGCCCGCGGCGACTTTCAAGAGTGGGTTGAACGAAAACGACGGTTTGAGCGAAAACGATGGCTTGGGTGCCATCGCGACGGGAAGGGAGGAGCGGACGAGGGCGGCGGTTTCTTCTTGGGGCACCTCCGCGAGGGACGGCGGCGCGGGCTTGACGCGCGTCATGCGGGCGGTGAAATTCAGATAATCCTCGAGCGCCGATCGGAAGTCCTTTCCGCTCTGAAAGCGAGTCTCGGGCTTCTTGGCGAGCGCCTTTCGGATGATGCCGTCGAACTGCCTCGGGAGCTTCTTGTTGAGGATGGTGGGCTCGGGCGGCTCCTCATTCATAATCTTGTACATGATGGTGGAGATGGTTTCTCCTTTAAAGGGCTTTTCGCCCGTGAGGAGCTGGTAGAGGACGATGCCCAAGGAAAACAGGTCGCTCCGGCCGTCGAGCGGGTCACCTTTGATTTGCTCGGGCGACATGTAACTCGGGGTCCCAAGCAACATGCCTGCCTGCGTCAGGTTTGCCGAGGGCTTCTTCGCTAGGCCGAAGTCCATCACTTTCACTCCGCCGTCGTGCGTGAGCATGATGTTCGAGGGCTTTATGTCGCGGTGCACCAACCCGCCCCGGTGGGCGTAATCGAGGGCGTTGGCCGCCTGGCCAATAATTTCGACGACCCGCTTGAGGGGCAGCAGGCTCGCGGACTTGACGTAAGGCTCGAGCGTTTCACCGCAGATGAACTCCATGGCGATGAACGGAATGCTTTCGTGCTCACCCACGTCGTGGATGACGATGATGTTCGGATGGCTCAGCTTGGCCGAGATGCGCGCCTCGCGCAGAAAACGCAGCTTCGTTTCCTTGAGTTCGTCGGCCGGAAGTCCCGGGTCGTAGTAAACGGTCTTGACGGCGACCTCGCGATCCAAATCGGGGTCGTAGGCGAGGAACACTTCGCCCATCGCACCTTTGCCGAGCTCTTTCTTGATTTGGTACCGCCCGATTTGCTCAAACTTCATGGGTATCGCCGCGTGTTGTGTACGATGTTGTTTTTGTCCGGTAAAATTTGGTTGGCCCGTCCCGCCTGTCGGGCGGGGCCGGGCAATGCTCAATGTTAGTATAAAGGCGAAAAGCAGTCAACACGCCGGACAGAGCAGATTTTTCGGCTTCGTTTTTCTGAAAGGCGTTTTTTCTGGCGGTCGTCACGGGGGTGGAGGCGCGTCCACTGAATCCCCCGAACGGCTGGTGGCCATCTCCGGAAGGCGGAGCTTCCACTCCCAGGCGTCCAGCCCTTCCCAGTCTTCCTCGACCGGAACCAGGACCATCCCGGCCGCTTCATCGTCGAGGATGTGCCGCACTTCTTGAATTTTCTCCGAAGGGATGAATTCGAGAGTTTCCCAATCGCGCACCTGTAGTTTCCACAGGATTCTCTTTGCGTCGCCGCCGACCCATGCCTTCATTTGCGTTCTCATGTCTTCCAGCGCCTTGAGCGTGTCCTCGAAGGACGTGTCGAGTTCCCGCGCCATCTGCCGGTGGTAGGCCATCACGGCGAAATGCTCGATGGGGGACACGGCCCACGCTTCCACGTCCTGCGAGAGCCACGCGAAGCCGCCCTGCGGCACAAGGACGCTGTCGTAGTACACGTTGAGCGCGACCGAAAGGGAAGGGTTGGCGCGGCGCATCTCCTCTCGCAACGCGAGGGCGAGGTCGAGAATGCGCTCGCTCTTGAGGCGCGTCCAGTCCCAGAATGTTTTCGTGTAATCCGCCTGCGCGCGGCCGTTTTCCCACCGGACGTTTCGGTAAAGCAGGAACGGCCGAAGCGTGCCGCCGGCTTTCTGCGAAAAAGTCCATTCGACGAAAGGACCAAAGCCCACGTTGTGGCGCAGGACGAGGTCGTCCTGAAAGAGCACGCCGTCGATCGGCGCGCGCGCGAGGTCGCGGTAGAGGCGCCTCAAGTACTGTTCGACCGAAGGGTGGAAAACGTCGAGGCCCTCGCCGCGCTCGACCCGGTGCGTCGCGAAGTCGTAGCGGTATTCAAGCAGGTCGCTCTTGTCGTGAAAATACCACGGGATTTTCCGAGAAATCATCCACGCGAACACCTTGAATCCCCGTGCCTTGGCCGCCCGCGCCGTCTCCGCGAGAAGCGGCGCGACCACGGGCGCGTTCATGGTCTCGAAATAGACGCCCGCCGGAGGCGTGTCCTCCGAAGTTTCCACGCCGCCGTGGTAGCGGTCGTTGGGATTGTGAAACGCGCGGACGAAAAGCGTGTTAACGCCGGCGTTTTCGAGTTTTTCGAAAAACGCTTCAAGGTTCTCAGGCTCGGGCAGCTTGAAAATTTGCGCGCCGAGGATACGCTCTGCAGTGGAAAGTTCTTCCGGCGTCGCGGGCGTCGGCTCCGGCTCGGGCGTCGGCTCCGGCTCGGGCGTCGGCTCCGGCTCGGGCTCGGCGGGTGCCGACTCGGGGGCCGGGGAGGGAGCGGGCGGAGCTTCCGCCGCCAGCGGCGTCCGTGCGGCGCAGGACCAAAGCGCGAGAAGGAGGATGACAGACAGCGGACGAAGAACAGCTGACGCGCGGAAGCAAAGAGATGCAAAGCGGCTATTTGCCATCGGGCTTTCCCTTCCTTTGTATCTTTTTAATCTCCGCCAGGCGCTCCCGAAGGCGCGATTCCAGTCCCCGCTCCGTGGGGCGGTAGTATTCCCGCCCGCGCAGGTTCTCCGGCAGGCACTCCATGGGGGCGACGCCCTCTGGCTCGTCGTGGGCGTAGCGATAGTCCTTGCCGTAACCAATGCCCTTCATGAGCCCAGTTACGGGATTGCGCAGATGAAGCGGCACGGACCCGCACTCCTTGGTGCGCACGTCGCTCGCCGCCTCGCCGTAGGCGACGTAGGCGGAGTTGCTTTTGGGCGCAAGCGCAAGGTAAACGGTCGCCTCCGAGAGCGCCAGGTGGCCTTCCGGCATGCCGATGAAGTCCACGGCCTCCTTCGCGTCGAGCGCCACCGTGAGCGCCCGCGGATCGGCGAGGCCGATATCCTCCGCGGCGACGCACACCATGCGGCGGACGATGTAGAGCGGGTCTTCGCCCCCTTCGAGCATGCGCGCGAGCCAGTAGAGCGCGGCGTCGGGGTCGGAGTTTCGGAGGCTTTTGTGGAACGCCGAGATGAGGTTGAAGTGCTCCTCGCCCGCCTTGTCGTAGAGCATCATCTTGCTCTGCGCCGCCTCGCGCAGGCGCTCGACGGAAATTTGCGCCTCGCCTTCCGGGAGCGTTTCCGTGGACGCTTCCAGCAAGTTGAGCGCCGTGCGAGCGTCGCCGTTCGCGTAGGTGAGAAGAAACTCCTCGCCGTCCTCCGAGAGCGGCGCGCCGCGCGACCGGAGAAATTCGTCGCTCGAGAGCGCGCGCCGCACGATGGCGCGGATGTCTTCCCTCGAAAGCGGCTTCAGCACGTACACCTTGCAGCGCGAGAGAAGCGGCGACACCACCTCGAACGAGGGGTTTTCCGTCGTGGCGCCCACCAGGACGATGTCCCCGGACTCGACGTGCGGCAGGAAGGCGTCCTGCTGCACCTTGTTGAAGCGGTGAATCTCGTCGATGAAAAGAAGCGTCCTCCGTCCCGCCTTCGCCCGGAGCTCGCGCGCTTCCGCCATGAGCTCGCGCACTTCCTTGAGGCCGCTGGTCACGGCGCTGAGGGACACGAATTGCACGTCCGCGAGCGAGGCCATGAGGCGCGCAAGAGTCGTCTTTCCCACGCCCGGCGGCCCCCACAAGATCATGGAGTGAATTTTTCCCGACTCGAGCATCCGCCGGAAGGGCTTTCCCTCACCGAGAAGCTCTTCCTGGCCCATGAACTCGCCGAGGGCCTTCGGGCGCATGCGCTCGGCCAGGGGTGAAGGAGCTTGGGAAGCGTAAAGGCTCATAGCGGCATTATACCTTAGCCCTCCCGCCGAAATAGGGAAACGTTGATGGGAAGCGGTGGAAGCCCTAAACTGGAAGATGGAATTCGCGGGAAATTGGGGGTGGAGCCTGGCGGCCGACACCGCTCTCGCGCTTCATGCGCTGTGGGTCTTGACCTACGTTTTCGGGCCGTTCGCGGGCTTGAAGTATCGCCGGTGGCGTTTTTTCCAGCTTTCGTTCATGGCGGCGACGCTCATCATCTGGCCCGCATGGGGGGGGTGCCCGCTCACCACGCTTGAAAACATGATGCGCCGCCACGCGGGCGAGGCCGCCTATCCGGGCGGGTTCATTGTTTTCTATCTCGAAAGAATCGTCTATTGGGACATCCCGCGGGGCAGCATCGCTATGGCCGCTGCCGCGTGGATTCTCTTGTGGGCCGCAGTGTACGTATGGCGCCAGCGCGCCGAAGCGTAGTTTGACTTGCCACCCGGTTTCGCTTTCAGCTTCACCGTGGCCGCGATGACGCTTCCTTGCTCGCCTTTCGGGACGGAATACGTTAGAATGGCCCTCTCCAATATTTGAAAAGGAGCACGACAGATGGGTCTCAAGTCAGATTCGTGGATCAAGCGCATGGCGCTCGAGCACAAGATGATAGATCCGTTCGAGGAGAAACAGGTGCGCGAGGGCGTCATCTCCTTCGGCCTCTCCTCCTACGGCTACGACATCCGCATCGCCTCGGAGTTCAAAATCTTTACGAACATCAACACCACGGTGGTCGACCCCAAGCGATTCGACCTCCGCTCGCTCGCCGAGCACGATAACGACGTATGTGTCATCCCCCCGAACTCCTTCGTGCTCGCCCGCACGGTCGAGTATTTCCGCATCCCCAAGAACGTGCTCACGTTGTGCGTCGGAAAGAGCACTTACGCCCGCTGCGGCATCATCGTGAACGTCACGCCCTTCGAGCCCGGCTGGGAGGGTTATGCCACGCTAGAGATCTCGAACACCGCGCCGCTTCCCGCCAAGATTTACGCTGGCGAGGGCATCGCGCAGGTGATCTTCTTCGAGGGGGACGAGGCGTGCCTGACGACCTACGCCGACAAGAAGGGAAAATACCAGGCGCAGAAGAAGATTACGCTGCCGAAGCTGTAGGGGGTGTCTCGCGTATAGCGTATAGAAAGAACCCCCTGAGAAAGTCCGCCTTCGCCTGACGGCTTCGGCGTGGCAGCCTTTTTATTCTATCTCAAAGCCGCTTCTTGGCAAAGGCACGGCCGGAGCGTGATTTGAGGTATTTCTCAAATTCAGCAGCCTTCTTGCGGGAGCGGAAGGCAATAGCGGTTTCGATACGCCATGGGCAAAACTTGGCTGTGTGTGGAACTTTCCCATTGTTATGAGCCTTGAGGCGACCTTCAAGATCCTGCGTGAGTCCCACGTAGTGGTGGACTGGCTCTGCTTCGCTCAGGAGAATGTAGACATAATGAAATTTGTTCATGTCTTACATGGACGGCCTGTTCACGGCTGGCTTGCCAAGGCGAAGTTCGAAACGGATGTTCACATCATCAAATGGCTGCCCGGCTTCGCCTGACGGCTTCGCCGTGGCAGTCTTCGTTCTCACTTCGTTTCGAACGAAGACTGGAGGCGGGGGGAATCGAACCCCCGTCCGAAAAGGCTACACGGCGGGCACTCCATGCTCAGCTCGGCTTTTTATCTCGCCGCCGAGTCTCCGCCGGGCGGGATACCGAGCGGCCAGCCCTTAGTTTCTCGCCGCCCGAGATAAGGGCGCCCCCGGGCGGCCAGCTCGGAAAAATGACACGGTACGGCGACGCCGAGCACGTCCTCCGTTCCGCGCGCTACTTAATGTTAAGCAGCGAGTGCCAACTCGTGGTCAGCAGTTATGTTGGTGCCCGTTTTTACGAGGCCAGGCGCCTCGGCATGCACCCGTCCGCTTCGCGTCTCTCCGTCGAAGCCATTTCGCCCCCAACGGTTGCCGTGCGGTTTTGCACGCGAAAAAGTCGTCTGCATTTAGTATAGGAGAGATTCGCATGGAAATCAATACAATTAAGCCGAAAAGAGCGTGTTTCATCGGAATCGAAAGCGCGAGTCCTCTTTCGGTAATGCCAGGATTTTCATGGTTTGCGCCATTTTCTGGTGGAGCGCGCGTAACTCAACGCCAAATAAGACTTTTTTAGAAAAAAGCAAAACCGGAGACTCGCCGGGCGGCCATGTCGTTGCATTTCACCGCCGTTTCTGCTAACCTCTCATTGCTTTAGCAAACAACCACAACGCAAACACAATTTAAGCACAGAAAGGTTTTATTTGTGAAAGACGATAAATTTACCTATTTTACTTCGGAATCCGTGACGGAGGGGCACCCTGACAAGGTGGCCGACCAGATCTCGGACGCCGTTCTGGATGAAATTTTACGCCAGGACGCTAAAGGACGCGTCGCCTGTGAGACGCTCGTGACGACGGGGCTTGCGTGCATCGCCGGCGAGGTTACGACGACGGCCTACGCCGACCTGCCGAAGGTTGTTCGCCGCACGATCCAGGACATCGGCTACACGAGCGCCGATTACGGTTTCGATTACGAAACATGCGCCGTCATTTCCACGATTGACGAGCAGTCGCCCGACATCGCCCAGGGCGTCGACCCGGGCGGCGCGGGCGACCAGGGCATGATGTTCGGCTACGCCACCCGCGAGACGCCCGAGCTGATGCCGCTTCCCATAATGCTCGCGCACCGCCTGACGCGCCGCCTCGCCGAGGCGCGGCGGGAAGGCGTGCTGCCCTACCTGCGTCCCGACGGAAAGGCGCAGGCTACCGTGCGCTACGTGCGGGAGGGAAAGAACGGCACCCTCAAGCCGGTCGCCGTGGATACGGTGGTTCTCGCCGCCCAGCACCACCCCGACGTGAAGCTCGATAAATTGCGAAGCGACCTCGTTGAAGCGGTCGTCAAGCCCGCCATTCCCGAGGGCCTTCTCAGTGACCGCACGATATATCACATCAACGCCACGGGACGCTTCGTCACCGGCGGCCCAATGGGCGACTGCGGCCTGACGGGCCGCAAAATCATCGTCGACACTTACGGCGGCTTCGGCCATCACGGCGGCGGCTGCTTCTCGGGCAAGGACCCGACGAAGGTGGACCGCTCGGCCTCCTACATGGCGCGCTACATCGCCAAGAACCTCGTGGCGGCGGGCGTGGCCGACGTCATCGAGGTGCAGCTTGCGTACGTCATCGGCGTGGCCGACCCGGTGTCCATCTTCGTCAACGACTTCGGCACGGGAAAAATCTCCCATGAGAAAATCAAGAAAATCATCCGCGGCAATTTCCCGCTCCAGCCGCTCAAGATTATCGAGCATCTCGATTTGCGCCGCCCCATCTACCGCAAGACGGCCGCCTACGGCCACTTCGGGCGCGAGGAAGAAGCGTTCACGTGGGAGCGCACGGACAAGGCGGACGCCATCAAGAAAGCCGCGGCGCTCTGAAAAACCTGGAATCCGAGGCTTGAAACATGAAACTTGCTTCCAACCATGACGTAAAGGATTTGTCCCTTTCCTCGAAGGGCATGGATCGCATCGAGTGGGCGGGGCACAACATGCCCGTGGTGCGGAAAATCCGCGGGCGCTTCGCGAAGGAAAAACCCCTTAAGAACCTGCGCATCGCCGCATGCCTTCATGTGACCACGGAGACGGCAAACCTGATGCTCACCCTCCGCGACGGCGGGGCCAGGGTCGCGCTCTGCGCCTCGAATCCGCTCTCGACGCAGGACGACGTGGCCGCGGCGCTTGTGAAGGAATACGGCGTCGCGACGTTTTCCATCAAGGGCGAGGACAACGACACGTATTACAAGCACCTCGCGAGCACGCTCGACGCGAAGCCCCAATTCACGATGGACGACGGCGCCGACCTGGTCTCGATGCTTCACTCGAAGCGCCGCAACCTCCTGCCCAAGGTGCAGGGCGGCACGGAGGAGACGACTACCGGCGTGATTCGCCTACGCAGCCTGGCGCAGGAGGGTCAAAAACAGCAGGCGCTCAAGGCCACGGGGACGGAAGGCCAGAAGGTTCGAAGCATCGCCGCGGCGAAGGGGCTCGCCTATCCCATCGTGGCGGTGAACGACGCCAAGACGAAGCACTTCTTCGACAACCGCTACGGCACTGGGCAGAGCACAATCGACGGGATCATCCGCGCCACGAACATTCTTCTCGCCGGTCTGAAGGTCGTCGTCGCGGGCTACGGCTGGTGCGGCCGGGGCTTCGCGATGCGCGCGAAGGGCCACGGCGCGAACGTTATCGTCACCGAGGTTGACCCGGTGTGCGCCATTGAGGCCACGATGGATGGCTTCCTCGTCATGCCCATGGCCGAGGCCGCCGAGCAGGGAGACGTTTTCGTCACCCTCACCGGCAACAAGCACGTGATTCGCAAGGAACATTTCAGGCGCATGAAGGACGGCGCCATCGTGGCCAACTCCGGGCATTTCAACATCGAGTTGGACCTGGAGGCCCTTGCCGGCATAGCGAAGGAGCGGCGCCCGATACGCGAGTTCATGGAGGAGTTCAAACTCCCCAACGGCCGCCGCATCTATGTCCTCGCCGAGGGGCGGCTCATCAACCTCTCGGCCGCCGAGGGGCATCCGGCACAGGTCATGGACATGAGCTTTGCGAACCAGGCGCTCTCCATGGAGTATCTCGCTCAGCATGCCGCGGAGCTGGAGCCGGACGTCTATCCGGTGCCCGAGGAAATCGACCGCGAAGTGGCGAAGCTGAAGCTCGACTCAATGGGCCTCAACATCGACACGCTCACGAAGGAACAGGTAAAATACCTTAGCTCTTGGGAGGAGGGAACGTAGGCGGGGAGACGTAGAGTCCTCCAGGGAAGGGTTCGTTTCTTTATCATCCACGCCGCGTAGCACCCCTTTCGGGGACGGAGGAGACCTTCCGCCTCCAAGCGAAGCGAGGCCTTTTGCGGCCGCCGCGTGCGCGAAGCACAGGGAAGCGAGGGGCATGGTAGGATGGATGCCATGACGAAGTGGCTGGGGTGCGCGGCGGCGGCGACGCTGCTCATGGGCGGCTTGGCGTGGGCGCAGGGGGCGCCTCAGGGTAAAGAAGTCGGACGGCGGCATAGCCAGGCCGAGATGGACGCGCTGGCGCGGGAGCAGACGGTGCGGATCGGCTCGATTCGCGTAGAGGGCACGCGCCGCACGCGCGACCGTATTCTTCTGCAGGAGCTTTCGTTTCACACCGGCGACGCCTACGACGCGGCCGCCGTCGAGGAGAGCCGCCATCTCATTCAGAATCTGGACATTTTCCAGTTCGTGCGCTTCGAGTTCGAGCCAACCGCGCGCGTCTCCGTCTACGACCTTGTCATCGTGGCGCGCGACCGCTGGAGCCTCCTGCCCGACGTGCTCCTGACGCGCAAGTCCTCGGGGCGCACGGAGATCGGCCTGCAGCTAAAGGAATACAATTTGCTCGGACTCAACCAGAAGCTTGAGGTCGAGGCCGCGCACGTCGGCGCCCAGGACTTCGACGTCACCTTGGGATGGGAGGGCCGGGTCATTTTCGAGGAGCCCCGCATCTTCGGCACCTACTACGCCTTCGGCGCCTCGGTAGGAAAACGGCGTGATTTCGAGCAAATTTTCTCGGATGAGGTGCTCTTGGCGGAATACGGCATCGAGCGCGATGTTGCCGAGGTCTCCGTGGGCCGGCGCTTTCTTCAGCGTCATCATCTCCGGGGAAAACTTCGCTACCAGGATATCCGCTATGAGCTTTTTTCGGGCGGGCCGCCGCGCGAGGCGCGAAGCATTTTCGGCGTCGGAAAGAGCTATTTCTGGGATAGATCAAACGTTCATCCCTGGTTCGTGCGCTCGGGCTTCACGCTCCGTCTCGAAGGCTCCGTGCACAGCACGCGCCTTGGCTCGGATGTTTCGGGCACGGTCGGGAGCGCGCGGTTTCTTCGCTATGCGCGCCTCGGCGAGTACGGAAACGCCGTTTTTCGCGCCGAGGCGCGGCGCCTTTTCGCGGGCGATTTCGACACCTTTGCCTCATCCGTCGGCGGCTCGGGCAGCCTGCGCGGCTACGAGGAGGGCCAATACCGCGGGCGCGACGCCTGGTTAGCGACTGCCGAGGCACGCCTTCCGCTCGGGCGGCCAGTGTGGCGCGAGCGCCTCCTGTGGGGCCTCGCCGCTTTCGTGGACGTGGGCGACGCCTCGTTCCGAAGCCTCGCGCGGCCGGACGATTGGAAAATCGGCGCCGGCGGGGGCCTGCGCCTCTACGCCCAGCGCATAGTTGACGGCATCCTGCGCCTCGACGCGGCCTACGGCTTTGACATTCACGACTGGAAAATCCTGGCGGACGTGGGACGGGCGTTCTAAGGAAGATTTCCATGAATTTGCAATTCGCTTTTCTTGAAGGCGATGAGCTTTGTCCGGCCATCGAGCGCTCGCGGGAGGAGTGGAATCGCGAGAAGGGGCGCGACGACTACCAGCGCTTCATGCGCGCGCTGAAAGAAACGCCGTGGGGCCGCGCGCATTGGCGCGCGCCGGCGCTTCGGGCGGAAGGGGGCGTGGCGGCCACGATGTTTTTGTACGACTTCACGTTCGCTCTCGAGAACGCGCGCGTCCGCGTGTGCGCCATCGCTTCCTTCGGCGTGCGCCGGGACCTCCGGGGCCGGGGCATCGGCCGCCGCCTGATGGAGGAGGCGCACGGCCTTCTCGCAAGGGAGGGCTACGACGCGGCGCTTCTTTATTCTCTCATCGACCCCGGCTACTACGAGCGCCTGGGCTACACGGTGCTTCCCACGCAACACCTCGAAGCCGGGATGGACGGCTGGCGCGAGGCCGGCCCCCGGAGCCGGACGCCGTCTGGCATCCGCCCCTACGAGCCGCGTGATTTCCCCTCCGTCCGCAATCTTTACAACACCCACGTCAGCGCGCAGCGCATGGCATGCCTGCGCGAGGATGATTACTGGGAATTCGACATCATGAGGGAGCGTCTGCTTCATGAGATGTTTTCAAGAAAAAACCATCCGTGGGCGTTTCTCGTGGGCGAGCGGGAGGGGCGCGTCGTTTCGTACCTGCGCACCCGCTTCACGGGCGACGACACGCTCCGCGTTCTCGAATACGGCTTCGAGGCGGGCGCGAAAGAGGACGTCACCGCCATGCTGCGCTTTCTGATGGAGCGGCTCGAGCGGGAGGGCGTCTCGCGCTTGAGGGGAAAGGTTCCGTCGCGCTTCGTCAACCTGTGCCCCGCCCGTCAATTTCGGTGGGAGGAGAAACGCCTCGTGATGGTGCGTCCCATCAGGGAAAATTTTTTGCTCCCCCCGTTTGCGCATCCGGACGAATACTTTCACTGGACGATCGACCTCCTCTGAGAGCTCAAGGCGGGAAGAAAAATCGCTCCGATCCGGAGGAACATGTTCTCAGAGCGTCCTTTCTGTGGTAACATAGCTACGGCCTTTGGAAATGAGTCTCCTACGGACGTTCGCGCCAAGAACCACGGCTGGGACAGGGGAGCGGGGGACGTTTAAATCTTGCCCGCCAGGTGTGGGGAGCCGGCCTCGATGAAAGCCCTGCTTGTGCGCGGCGGCCGCGTCGTGGATCCCGCCAACGAGCGGGACGAGGTGTGCGACGTTCTCGTTGAGAAGGGCAAGGTGGCGCGCGTCGCAAAGAGCATAAAGGCGCCCGCGGGGTGCAAGGTCTTCGACGCGAAGGGGCGCATCGTCGCGCCGGGGTTTTTCGACATGCACACGCACCTGCGCGAGCCGGGCTTCGAGTACAAGGAGACTATCGAGACGGGAAGCCGGGCGGCCGCCGAAGGTGGCTTCGCCTCCGTCGCCTGCATGGCCAACACCGAGCCCCCCAACGACAACCAGAACGTGACGCGTTTCATCCGCGAGCGGGCCGCCGAGGCGGGGCTCGTGAACGTCTTCCCCATCGGCGCCGTCTCGAAGGGGCTGCGCGGCGAGGAGCTCGCCGAGTTCGGCGACATGGCCGGGGAGGGCATCGTGGCCGTCTCCGACGACGGCATTCCCGTCGCCGACGCCGAGCTGATGCGCCGCGCCCTGGAATACGCGAAACTGTTTGACTTCCCCGTCATCAACCACGCCGAGGAGCCTTCCCTGAGCGGTGACGGTGACATCCATGAAGGGGAAATCTCGACCCTGCTCGGGCTGCGCGGAATACCCGGCGCGGCGGAGGACGCGATGGTGGCGCGCGACGTGTACCTGGCGGAGCTCACTGGCTCGCGCCTCCATGTGCCCCACCTCTCCACCCGCGAGGCCGTCCGCATCGTTCGCGAGGCCAAGGCGCGCGGCGTCCGCGTGAGCTGCGAGGTCGCGCCGCACCACCTTGTCCTGAGCGACGAGGCCTGCAAGGCGTTCGACACGAACACCAAGATGAAGCCGCCGCTTCGCCCGAAGGCCGACGTGGAGGCGCTCAAGGAAGCGCTCGCGGACGGCACCGTTGACGCCGTGGCCACCGACCATGCCCCGCACCACTGGGACGAGAAATCACTCGAATTCCCTCTCGCGCCCTTCGGGATCGTGGGACTGGAAACCGCCGTCTCGCTCATGGCGGACCGCTTCGTCCGCGCGGGGCTGCTTACGTGGACGCGCCTCGTGGAGCTGCTTTCCGAAAACCCGGCACGCATCCTCAACCAGCGGAGCAAGGGGCATCTTTCTCCCGGCGCGGACGCGGACGTGACCGTGATCGACCCCGAGGTCCGGGTCACGGTGGACGCGTCCGCCTTCCGCTCGCGCAGCCGCAACTCTCCCTTCGACGGCTGGAAGCTGAAGGGCGCACCGTGCGCGACGATCGTCTCGGGGCGCGTGGTGTACGAGCGGCCGTCGTAGGGAAAGCCGCTTTCGCGGGCGACCGTGTCTCGAGAATCGGATTCCCCCCAACCGTCGGAGAGGGAGCGGCGCGGCCGGGCTGAGGCGTTCCGGCGGGGGGACGAGGAGGCCTTTGCGTGGATGGTGAAAAAATTCGGGCCGCGGCTTTACCGCCTCGCGCGCCGCTTCGCCGCGACGCACGAGGAGGCGGACGAGATTCTCCAGGAAACCTTCCTGCGCGCCCACACCCACCGCCGCGAGCTGCGCGACCCGGACCGCCTTCTCGCGTGGCTGCGGCGCATCGCCGCTAACACGGCGCTCAACTTCATCCGCAAGGAGAAGCGGCTGCGGCTCGTTTCCCTCGATGACGCGCCTCCCTCCGCCGCCGCTTCCACTGCGCCCGACTCCGTCCACGCCGACTCGGGGAAGGTGCGCGCGCTCGTGAGCCGCCTGCCGCCCCGCCAGCGCGAGGCGCTTCTCCTGTGGCTCGACGAGATGACCTACGGCGACATCGCCGAGGCCATGGACTGCTCGGTGGGCGCCGCCAAGGCGCACGTCCATGCGGCCGTCGGGAGCCTGCGGAAGATGCTCCGGGTCGAGCCTCCGTAAGAAGCGGCTCTAGCGGTCGAGTCGGCGCCGCGCCTTGAACAGGAGGTATAGCGCGCAGCCCAGGAGCGCGCGGATTTTGGCGGCGAGGGGATTTTCGCGAATCGCCTCGCCCCCGCGCAGCGCCCGCTCCACGCGGCCTACGAAGGCGTCCGCCTCGAAGCACTCCGCGTGGGGCAGCGCGTCGCCCTTCGTGTAGTAGCGGGTCTTTCCCCCGCGGCTCCGCTTCCAGATCAGCCGGTGCGTGCACGGCAATTTCCAGCCGTCGAGGTAGAACACGACGACGTCGCCCAGGCGGAGCGTTTCCTCCGCGACGCGGCGGACGAGAATCTCGTCCCCCGGAAGCAGCGCGGGCGCCATGCTGCGCCCCTCGACGGTGAGCATGCATTCGGACGCGCCGCCGTCGAGGAGGAATTTCCGTATCGCTTCGAGAGAGTCGCTCATTTCTGGCTACGGCCGGGCGCTTCGCCATGACGAGTGTCGAACGGCGTCACGTAGTCGCCGGGGGCCAGGGGCACGGCCTCGGCGACGGGCTTCTCGACGGTCCCGCGCAGGCGCGCGAACGGCACTTTCGGGTCGTGGTCGAACGCGACGAGCCAGTCCTCGGCGAGCGC
>CP070701.1:1339733-1363077 GCA_020349885.1 Acidobacteriota bacterium | reverse complement strand
ACCTTGAGCTGCTGATTCGCGGCTACACGATCAACGGCGCCTACCAGCTCCGAATGGAAGATGAGATCGGCTCGATCGAGACCGGCAAGCTGGCGGATCTCGTCGTGCTCGACGAGAACCTCTTTGAGATGGACCCCTACGACATCTATACGATCGAGCCCGCGGCGGTGATGATGGAGGGCGAGCTCCTGCACGGCGCCCTGCCCTGAGTAAGGAGTAAGGAGTAGGGAGTACGGAGTGACGGGAACGGTCAACATGATGACCGATTACCGATTACCGATGACCAATTCAATCGGTTATCGGTCATTGGTCATCGGTCATTATTATTGCTGAGCATCTCCTCGTAGAGGCGCTCGAACGAGTCGAGCATGCGCTCGAGCGAGTAATACTCCTCCACGCGGCGGCGCGACGCCTCGCCCATGCTCCGCCGCCGGGGCTCGTTCTCCAAAAGCAGGCTGAGGGCATGGGCCAGGGCCTCGGCGTTCCCGCGCTCGACGAGAAGGCCCGTCTCGCCGTCCGCGACGGCCTCGGCCACGCCGCCCACCTCGTAGCCCGCGACGGGACAGCCCGCGGCCATGGCCTCGAGCACGACGAACGGCAGCGTCTCCTCCACGAGGGAGGTGAAGACGAGCACGTCCGCCGCTTTGTAGAAGCGCTCCGTGTCCCTGCGGTAGCCCGCCCACACGATGTTCGCGGCCACACCCGCCCGCGCGGCCGACCGCCGCATCGCGTGCAGCTTTCGCTCGCGGCGCGGCTCGCCCAGAACCACGCCGCGGAAACCGGCAATTCCCTTCTTACGTCTCAATATTCCCAGTGACTGCACGAAGTGCTCGAGCCCCTTGTGCGGCTCCCAGTGGCCGACCCAGAGAAGGAATCTTCCCTCCGCCGGCAGCCCGAGCTTCCGCCGCAGCTCCAGGGCGTCTTCCGGCGTGCGGCGCGGCGGAACCGCGACGCCGATCGGAACAACCTGAAGGCGCGTCTCGGGGATGCGAACCAGGGCGCGCATAGCGGCGTACGAGACGCAGACGGTTTTCTGCGGCAGGCGGTCAAGCAGCGCCTCAAAGAGGTGCCGCCGCCAGCCCGGAGCCAGCGTTTCGTGAGCGTGCCACAGGACGGGAAGCTTCAAGCTTCGCGCGGCCAGGACCGGCCATACGCTGACGAGCGTGTTGGCATGCACGAGGCGGACGTTTTCCTCCCTGAAAACGCGCCGCAGGCGAAACCAGGCGCGCACCCCCGTCAGAAAGCGCGCGATGTGAAAAAGCTCGCGCGCGCGCAGAAAGCCCCGCGAGCCGACCAGCCACAGGCAGGGGTACGGCGCGACGCGCACGCGGCAGCCCTGCCGACGCGCCTCCTCGGCAAGAAGACCTTCCCGCGGCACGACGACGAGAACGTCGCGGCCCCGCCCCCGGAGGCCGGCGGCGAGGAAAAGGAGCCCCTGCTCTGCGCCCGTGAGCCGACCCGGGGCCGCAAGGTGCGAAACCAGAGCGATGCGCTTCATTTCAGCCCCAGGATGGAGCGAAGGAACGCGACGAGCTCGGGGGCGAGCACATCCAGATTGTAGCGCTCCATGACGGTGCGCCGCGCGCCCCGGGTGATTTGCTCCCGCAGGGAAGCGTCCTCCACCACGGCGGAAATTCTTTCGACCCACTCGTCGGCGTCCGCCGCGAACAGGCCGTTCTCCCCCTCGTGGATGAGGTTCAGGTTCTCGCCCACGGGAGAAGCCACGGTGGGAATGCCGCAGGCCATGTATTGCACCGCCTTGAACGCGCACTTCCCGCGCGCCCACGGGCCGTCCGTGAGGGGAAGAAGCCCCACGTCGATGCCCGCGAAGTGCTCGACCTCCTGGCTGAGCCTCCATCGCACGTTCTTAATGCGGACGTCGTTGAGATGAAAATTGCGGTCGCACACGACGCGCAGCTCCATGTTCGGGTAGCGCTCGTAGAGTTTCTGCCAGGCCGGCGCGAAGGCCCGAAGGTAAGGCAGGTTATCGAAGGAGCCGACCCAGCCCACCACGGGGCCTTCCTCCAGGGTTCTTCGCGAATGCTTGGCCGGCATCCACCGCCGGACGTCCAGGCCCGTGGGAAGAACGAGCGTGCGGCTCGCGAAAGAGCGTGCTTTCTTTTCCAGGTAGGCGTTCCCGCACACGACGCCGTCCATCAGGCGCACCGTGGCCTCGAAATTTTTCCGGTAGCGGCGGCGCGTCCGGGGCGACGGAGCTTTCGGCCTGGGGGGCGGCAGGAAGAGGGCGTCGTCGAAATCGAACACCAGCCGCCGCGCGTTGCGGCGCAGCGCCCCGGGAAACGGCCACGGGTAGCACTTGCGCTGCACCAGGGCGACGTCCCAGCGCTTCACCTCCCTCACGTCCCGCAGGAGGTCGCCCACGCGCGAGGCGAGGCGGCCGCCGAGCTCCGACCGGTGGGGCTCGAAAACTTCGACCTCGAACCCCTCGCGCTCCAGATAGGGAAGATAGGCAAACACGCGGTGGCGGACGCTCGCCACGCGCTCGCCGCCGACGGTGAAGATGGCCAGCCGGGGTCGTCTCATGGCACGGGTGCGGTCATGGCTCCTGAAGCAACGCCCTCTTCAGCTTCCGAACCGCTTGGTAGCTCCATGAAGGGAAATAGGTGAAGGCCCAATGGGCGTAATTTCTAAGACACAGCGGCTGGCAGCGCATGGACCGCACGAGCAATGCGCGCGCCTCGCGGGCCCGGCCTGCGTCCAGGTATTTTATCGCCTCGACGCGGGCAATAAGCGCCTCGCGGCGGCGGGGGGAGCGGGCGTACCGGCGGACGGAGGCCAGCCGCCGGCCCAGCAGGGCCCGGCACCGGGGACGGTCGGAAAACAGCCGAATGTGTTTTTCAAAAAGATTGATCTCATGCTCGAAAAATTCGGCCGTCTTGCTGTAATTGTCCGCGTACTGGGAATGGTTCACGAGCGCGAGCGGGCTGTAGATCGCCCGGTAGCCGGCGTGCAGCATTCGGCCCCAGAGGTCGCCGTCGGCCACGCCGACCATGCCCGGCGAATCGTCAAATCCCCCCAGAGCTTCAATCACCGCGCGCTTCACGATCACCGTGGAGCACAGGGCGAAATTGTTCCGGCACATCTCTTCCAAGGAAGTCGTGCCGCGAAATCCGCTCATCTCAAAAAACCGCAAGACCTCGGGCTCGGTGACCACGTAGGCGTCGCAAAAAATGAGCGCGGCTTCCGGATGTTCCGCGGCAAGCTGCATCTGCACCTCTATTTTGTTCGGCAGCCACTCGTCGTCGTCGTCCAGGAAGGCCAGGTACTCTCCCCGCGCCGCCCGGGCGCCCGCGTTCCGGGAGACGGCGGTTCCCCGCCCCTCCTTCAAGCGCACGATGCGCAGCCGCGAGTCGCCGATTCTTTTCTCCAGTTCATCGACATGCGTCGCCTTCGCTCCATCGGCCACCACGATGGCTTCCAGGCGCGGATAGCTCTGGGCCAGAATGCTTCGAACCGCCCTGGTGAGCGTGTCGAGTCGTTCGGGGTTGCGCGTCGGCGTGACGGTGCTAATCAGAGGATAATCGCTCACGGCCATAAGGCTTTCTTTACGCGGCGAACCGCGGCGTAGACGGAATGGGGGAAGAAGGTGAAAAGCCAGTAGACATAGCTCTTGAGGTGAAGGGGGCAAAGGCGTATCGCGCGCTTCGAGCTCTCCCGCGCATCCCGATGCCGTCCGGCAAGCAAACGCGTATAGGCCTCCTCGTGATAGCCGAGGGCAAGCAGGCTGCGTTTCAGGTGGGAGGGAACGTCAAGCTCCATGGTATCGCACTGCGACGAGAGCTCGTCCATGGCTTCCATAAACCTTTCCCGCTCCGTGCGAGGCAACGGTTCTCCCTTGCGCACGATACCGATAACCGTATGAGGGAAATTGGGCGCCCCCTGCGCCAGGATCAAGGGCTCGCCGATTTTTTCAAGAAGTCTTCGAAAGCATTCGGGAGTAAAGCGCCAATAGTCGTGCGGGTGGTTGTGAATGGGATGACACATCAAAGAAACGTGCAGCGCGTAGCCGCCGCGCATCAACACCCGGTTGGTTTCCTCCATGAAGCGGAAAACGTCGAACACATGCTCAAGGGTGTCGCAAGAGACAACGGCGCCCACCGAGCCGTCCTCAAAACTCAGCCCCTTCTCTATGTCCTCCAGTTGATCAACGCCCGCCCCTTCCCGCATGTCACAGCCGATGTACCTCTGATTCGGAAAGTAGCCCCTGAGATCGGCGTAGCCCTCCTGTCCCGCGACCTGAAAGGACCCTACTTCAACCACGGGCTCTGGAAAGCGGAAAGACCGGGAGGCAATCCGCACAATCTCCTTTATATTATCTCTCATCGGGGAGCTCCCGTTCTCTCGGAGAAAAGCTTAACATTTGACCGTTGGCCATGAAACCGGCCCGCCCGCCGCGACGACCACCCCGACGCGGAAACGACGACGCTGACGAGGGGAGAGCTCACGGCCGCAGGGCTCTCTTCAGGCGCCGCGCCGCCGCGTAGACGGAGGGCGGCAGAAAGGTGAAGAGGAAATAAGCGTAATTCTTGAGGCGGAACGGTCGGATCCTCATGGCCTGTCGGAGGCGGCCGCGCGCTTCCTCCATCCGTCCCGCAACCAAGTGCATATGGGCTTCCTCATGCGGGATATCGAGAACGCGACGGCGAAGCGCTTTCACCTTCCTTCGCACCTCCTCCCGGTTGTCCCCGGAAACGTCCAAGAAGGCGATATGCCGATCAACCACCCTGAGCCACGATTCCATCCGGTTGTGGCGGGTGTGCTTCGAGCGGGCGTCGTGTTCGACCCATACGCAGTCGGCGTTCGGGATATAGGCGATCGGATAACGCCTCGCGATCCTAAGTCGAAAGTCGAGATCCTGGGCGCAAAAAATCGATTCGTCGAACCCCCCCACCTCCTCAACGACGGACCGACGAAGGGTCATCGTCATGATGGGAAGCTGAAAGCCGTTCGTTTCAAGAAGCTGCGGCTCAAACACATTGCCCTCGGGGCGGTAACTTCGAACCGAGAACGTCGGCGGTTGGAGCTGTCCGTCTTTATACATCCAATGGTCCGAATAGACCCACACCAAATCGGGCCGCCCGTCAAGCATGGCCACGTGGGAGGACAAACGCCCCGGCAGGAAATAGTCGTCCGAGTCGAGAAAGACAAGATAGTCCCCCCGGCTGGCACGGATTCCGGTATTCCGGGCCGCCGATTCCCCGCGATTGCTCTCATGCCGGACCCATACCACCCCCTGCGCCCGCGCCCAGGGCGCGATTTCCTTTTCCGTCTCGTCCGTCGAGGCGTCGTCCACCACCACGACCTCTTTGCCGGGGTAGTCCTGGCTCAGGACGCTCTCTACGGCGCGGCGCAAGAAGCGTACGCGGTTGTAAGTGGGAATGATCACGCTGACAAGAGAAGGGTTCACGGCCACAGGGCCCTTTTCAGGCGCCGCACCGCCGCGTACGCGGAGGGCGGAAGATATGTGAAAAGAAGATAGGCGTAATTTTTAAGGTACAGCGGATAATGACGTATTGCGCGCTTAAGGCATACGCGCGCCTCCTTGTACTGAGCCGAGAGCATACAGAAGTAAGCCTCAAGATGCATCCGATAGCCGCGTTGGCTTTCGAATTGCATCATCTGTTCTCTGAAAATGGCCGCACAGCGAGGATTATCCGAAAAAAGACGGAGTTGTTTCCGAAGCAAGGCTCCCTGGGCTTCCAGAAAGCGAATCGTGTTGCTATAGTTGTCCTCATGCCGGTAGTGAATCGCAAGAGGAAGAGGATTAAACACAGCGGAATGAAAACGCATGACTCGCAGCCAAAGGTCCCAATCGTCAAAGCCCCATATCTCCAGTGAGGGATCGAACCCGCCAACGTTCATAAACACGTCCCGCTTGAGCAGAACGGTCAGGCAGGGAATGAAATTTCTTTCGCAAAGCTCCTCCAGGGTGGGAGGCCCCTGAAACTTGATGGAAGGAAGAAGCGCAATTTTTTCCCCATCCTTGACCATATAGGCGTCGCTGAAAATGAGCGCCGCCTCAGGGTGCTCGGCGGCGAGCTCCATCTGAACCTCCAATTTATTCGGCAGCCACTCGTCGTCGTCGTCCAGGAAAGCGAGATATTTCCCTTTTGCCGCCTGTGCGCCCGTATTGCGGGCGGCTCCCGGCCCGCCTTGCCGGCTGCGTCGAACGACGCGCAGCCGTGGATCGCGCACCCGTTCCTCAAGAGTGTCCGCGTGCGTTGCTTGCGGCCCATCCGCTACCACGAGTACTTCGAGATGGGGATAGCTCTGGTTGAGCACACTCTCTGCCGCCCGGCCAAGGGCGCTGAGACGCTCCGGAAGCAAGGTGGGAATTATGGCGCTTACCAGCGCAAGGGGAGAAGGCTGCGTTGGCCTCATAATTTAATTCTACCGATTTCTATGAAAAAGTCACCTGTGAAGCATCCGATAAAGTTATGTCCCGACGCCGGCGGGAGCCAACGACGTCTCATTCGGTTTTTTCGCTTCGTCCAAAAAGCCGCCTCTTCAGGTTGCGCAGGGCCCGGTAGCCGCCCGCGGGCAAACAGGTAAACACCCAATAGAGGTAGTTTTTCAAGTAGAAGGGCCTGAGACGCATGGAGCGGCAAAGAAATCGGCGTGCTTCCGCACGCCGTCCCGAAAGCAAGAAGCAGTAGGCTCCCTCGTGAAATTCGCCGGAATAATTCCTCGTCGGCGAAAAACGAAGGGAAGCGGCGCGCCCGAAGCATGCGGAGGCTTTCTCGATTCGGCCGTCGCGGAGATGCTTGTTCCCTTCTCCGCACGTCATCCGGAAGAGATAATCCTTTAAAAGCGCCGTGCATTCGGGCCGGTCGGAGAAAAGGCGCATGCGTTTTTTTAATAGGTTTTGCAAGTGTTGGAAAAATTCCGCGCTCTCGCTGTAGCCGTTACTGCGATAGTTATAACGGACGAGGGGAAGAGGGCTGTACGCCGCAGGGTGGCCGCGGTAAAGGATTCGACCCCACAGGTCCGCGTCGTCCGCGCCGAGCAGCTCCTCCGAACCGTCCAGCCCGCCGACTTCCTCGAATATCGCCCGCTTGACCAGGGCGGTCGCGCAAAGCACGAAGTCTCTTCGACAGAGGGCTTCGAGCGTCGGCGAGCCGGAAAATTCCGCGCCCTCGAAAAACGTGGTAGTGCCCGTTTCCTTTATGACGTAGGCGTCGCTAAACAGAAAAGCCGCGTCGGGACGTTCCCGGGCAATCGCCATTTGAACCTCCAGCTTTTGCGGCAGCCATTCGTCGTCGTCGTCCAGGAAAGCGAGATACTCCCCCTGCGCCGCACCCGCTCCCGCGTTCCGTGCCGCTCCCGGGCCTCCCCGCCTGTCCCGGCGGGCGACGCGCACCCGGCCGCCGGGGAATTTTTCCGAAAGCTTCTCCACGTGCGTCGCCCCCGGCCCGTCCGCCACGACGATCGCCTCGACGCGGGGATAGCTCTGGTCCAAAACGCTGCGGATGGCTTTGCAAAGAGATTCGAAGCGCTCCGGAAGAAGCGTGGGGATAATGGTGCTTACCAGGGGCTTCAAGGCTTCTTCTCCTTGCGCCGCGCGAGACACCTTTTCAAGGTGCGCGCAGCCTGGTACGCCGGCAGGGGAAGGTAGCTGAACGCCCAGTAGAGGTAGTTCTTTAGGTATGCGGGCCTATGCCACATCGAAAACGCCAGGAACCGCCGTGCTTCCCGGGCCTTTCCCTCGCGCAACAGCTTGTACGCCTCGCCATGGAACAAGGCCGCGTAGGACGCCATAAGTTCCGGACGCAGGGCTACGTACTGTTTTCGGCATTCTTTCGCAGCGGCCGCCTGCCCCAGGGAAAGATAAAAGCGCGCGGCGTACAATAAAGGCCTTGCCGCGTGTTTCCGAACCAAAGCCGCGCAGTCGGGGCGTCCCCTGCACAAGCGCTCCAGCTTGGCGGAAAAATTAACACCGCTTTTTAGAAAAGGCAGCGTCTGGCTGTAGCTTTCCTTGTGTTCGTAATGAACGGCCAGCGGCCGAGCGCTATACACCGCTCGGTGGGAGGCAAGGAGGAGTCGCGCCCAGAGGTCGTAATCGTCCAGCCCCACGATGTCGGGAGAAGCGTCGAAGCCTCTCGCCTCCTCAAAAGCGGATGTTTTAACCGCCGCAACCGAGCAAGAGGCCACAAAATTTCGCCGGCAGATTTCTTCGAACGTGGCGGGGCCATGAAAATCCATCATTTTGAAAAACGTCTTTTTCGCATAACCCGTCACCCAGTACGCGTCCGTAAAGATAAGCGCAGCATCGGGATTCGCCTTGGCGAGCGCCATCTGGACCTCCAGCTTTTCCGGAAGCCATTCGTCGTCATCGTCCAAGAAAGCCAAATACTCTCCTTGCGCCGTCTCCGCGCCGGCGTTGCGCGCCGCGGCGGGCCCTTGTGCCTTGTCCAGGTGCACAACGCGCAGCCTGGAATCGCGCATCTCTTTCTCCAGGGCATCGACGTGCGTTGCCCGCGGGCCGTCGGCAACGAGTATGATTTCCAGGTGTGAATACGTCTGCGCGCGCACGCTTTTCACCGCCCGACGAAGGGCTTCCATGCGCGAGGGGTTATGTGTCGGCAGAAGGACGCTTACAAGAAGATTCATGGCCAGGACAGGAGCCCCTGTTACCGGAGACATGTTTTTTCAGGCGACGGGCCGTTTGATAAACACCGGCGGGAAGCCACGAAAACACCCAATAGAAATAGTTCTTCCAATAAAACGGATTAAGCCGCATGGAAAACCACAGGTTCAGGCGGGCTTCGCGGCGTTGTCCCGAAAGCAACCATGTGTAGGCATCCCCATGAAACCTTCGCGCATAGTAATCCATATTTGGAAACGGTCGAATGGAAGCGGAGCGTCGGAAGCATGCCGAGGTTTCTTCGACTCGGCCGGCGCGAAGATGCTCTCTCATTTCTACGTACGTCACTTTGAAAAGGTAGCCCTTTAGAAGCGTCACGCACCCGGGGCGGTCGGAAAAAAGGCGCATGCGCCTTTTTAACAGATTCGCCAAATGCTGGAGAAACTCTATGCTGCTGCTGTAACTGTCCTTGTTATGGTTGTGAACAGCGAGCGGAAGAGGGCTGTACGCCGCCGAGTATGAGCGGTGAAGAATTCGACCCCACAGGTCGGCGTCGTCCGTTCCAAGTATCTCCTCCGACGTATCCAGCCCCCCGACTTCGTCAAATACCGTTCGCTTTACCATCGCTGTTACGCAAAGCACAAAGTCATTCCGGCAAAGTGCTTCCAGGGTTGGCGAACCACGAAATTTGGTCATCCGCAAGTACGTGTCGACTTCGGTTTCTTGTATGAAATAAGCGTCGCTAAATACGAAGGCTGCGTCGGGATTCTCTTGAGCAATCGCCACCTGAACCTCCAATTTTTGCGGCAGCCATTCGTCGTCATCGTCCAAAAAGGCCAAAAACTCTCCTTGCGCTACCTTCGCGCCGGCGTTGCGTGCCGCCGCAGGTCCTTGTGCCTTGCTCAGGCGCACCACGCGCAGACGGGAATCGCATATTTCTTCCTCCAGGACATCGACATGCGTTGCCCGGGGGCCGTCGGCTACAACGATGGCTTCTAGGCAAGGATAGGTTTGATTCAAGACGCTCTGAATCGCCCGGCGCAACTGAGAGAGCCGCTCGGGATCACAGGTAGGCGTGAGAACGCTCACAAGGGGATTCATAAATCAGGGGTCAGCTCCGACATCGTCGGGACCATGAGCCGGAAATCCCGCCCCACGCGGCGGGGCTGATGGAAAACCCGGCTATCAGAAAAGCGAATCATGGCGCTTGCAAGCAATGCGTTTTCTTCTTTGTGACATTCATTTTGCCGTCCGCGCTGCTATGCCGGTATTGGATACCTTGTTTAGATAGTTCTGGATGACGTCGGACGGCGCCCCGATCATTTTCGCACACCCCTGGGCAAGCCACAGGATTTCGTCACAGAGTTGTTCCACCCACGGGAGATGGTGGGACACAAAAACGACCGTTCCTCCCTTACGGCAAAACTCCCTTATAAAGGCGATGCACTTCTTCTGAAACGCCGTGTCGCCCACCGCGATCACTTCGTCGACCAGCATGATGTCGGGGCTCGTATGGGCCGCCACGGCAAACCCGAGGCGCACCATCATCCCGGAGGAATACTTTTTTACTGGCGTGTCAATGAACGCTTCGACGCCGGAGAAGTCCACGATGGAGTCAAACCGCGAGTCGACCTCGCGGCGACGGAGGCCGTGAAGCGTGCCGTTCAAATACACGTTTTCCCTTCCCGTGAGCTCGAGGTCGAAGCCGGCGCTTACCTCGATGAGGCAGCCGATGCGTCCCTGCACCGACACCGTTCCCCGGTCCGGCTCCGTGATCCCCGCCAGAAGCTTGAGGGCCGTGCTCTTGCCGGCGCCGTTGGCTCCTATGATTCCAAAAATCTTCCCCTTTTGCACGGAAAAGCTCACGTCCTCCAGCGCCCAGAAAACCTCTTTTCTTCTCCCTCCCACCCAGAAGGCAAGACGGTGGTGCAGGCGCGAAACCGCAAAGCGCTCGTAGCGCTTCCACACGCCGGAAAACCGTATGACCTCCTGACTAGATGACGTCGGCAAAGCGCTTCTCCCAGCGGCCGAAGAAGAACGCCCCTACGGCGAAAATTCCCACGCCGGCGACCGCGCTGAAGGCCACGGGCTTCGCTGCGAAGGGCATTCCGAGAAACATCCAGCGGTACAGCTCCGTGATGCCAGCCTGGGGATTGATGAAATAAATCGGCCTGAAAACGGCGGGGATCTGGCTTGCCGGATAAATGATGGGCGTCGCAAGCAAAAGGATTTGCAAAAAGAAGGGAAGGGCGTATTGAACGTCGCGGTAATACACGTTGGCTCCCGCCATGAGCAGCGTCAGGCCCAGCAGGAACAGCGTCTGAATCGCAAAGACGGCGGGAAAGGCGAAAATCGCCCGCGTCCAGGCGACGCCGAAGTACCACTTCAGGGCGAACAGGCCCAGCATGGCGAGCCCCATGTCGAAGGCGGCCGTGAAGACCGAAGCCGTGGGTATGGCCGCCCGCGGGAAATTGATTTTCTTTACGAGAGCGCCCAGTACGACAATTCGGGGTACGCCACCCTGCAAGGCGCGGGAGAAGTACGTCCACGGCACGAGGGCCGTGTAGGTGAACAGCGCGTAGGGAATTTCCGTGCCTCCCCCCATTTGCCCGTACCATCGGGAAAATAAAAAGACCAGAACAAGGGTCAGCATGATCGGCTGGAACAGCACCCAGACGACGCCGGCCATCGTCTGCCGATACTTGCGCTTGATATCGAGCACGATGAGAAAGTAGAGGAAATCGCGGTAGCGGAGGATTTCTCGCAGATGCGAAACCATGTCGGTTCTAGTATAGCACAGGGCTCTCCGCTCGCTTCGCGCGGCATGGCAAATCCTTGCGGGTATGCTATACTTCTTCTCCTAGGTCGGGGCGTGGCTCAGTCTGGTAGAGCACCTGGTTCGGGACCAGGGGGTCGCTGGTTCAAATCCAGTCGCCCCGACCATCCGAAAGGAAAGTTTCTTTTTGGTCCGCCACCGGCTTCTTTGTTTCTTCGGCAACGCATGCCCCGTCTCACGCCCGCCCCGCCTAGAAACACCCTGCCGGCAGCTTGGTCGTATGCGCGTCCCGGTCTTGACCGCACGCGCTAACAGGAGTAGAGAAACGTTCATGAAAGAATCGGGGAAGACGGGAACGGGCGCCGCCGGCGTCGCCCTGCTCTGCGCTATGGCGGCCGCGTGCGCGTTCGCGGGGGAACCGGCGGGGAGCGCGAACCCGCCGCCCGCGCGGGCCTCGGGGCCGTCGTTCATCAAAAACGGCGTGCTCGACATCGACGCCGCAGTGAAGCACTTCGAGGACATGTACCGCTCCGATAGCAGCATCTCCACCGCGGAGCTCATCGTGGTCAAGCCGCGCCGGACGAGGACGATGAAGATGAACATATGGACGAAGGGCGAGGAGAAGGCGCTCGTCGTCATCGTCGACCCCGCACGCGAGAAGGGAACCGCCACGCTGAAGGTGGACAAGAACCTCTGGAACTACCTCCCCCGGATCAAGCGCACGATCCGGATCCCGCCGTCCATGATGCTCGGCTCCTGGATGGGAAGCGACTTCACCAACGACGACCTGGTCAAGGAATCCTCTTACAGGGAGGATTACACCTACAGCGTCGCCGGACGGTCCGAGGAGCCGAAGGGGTGGCGCGTCAGGTTCGACGCCAAGCCGGACACGGTGGGCCTCTGGAAGAGATTCGAGGTGGTGCTCACGGAGGACGGAACCCTCCCGCTGGAAGGCCGGTACTACGACCGGAAGGACAGGCTCTCGAGAATCATCCTCTGGAGCGACGTGAAGGTGTTCGACGGCAGGCGCGTCCCGGCCAGGCTGACGCTCACGCCGCAGGACTCCGACAAGGAGGGGCACAGGACCGAAATGATCTATCACGACATCGAGTTCGACGTGGACGTGCCCGAGCGCACGTTCAGCCTGTCGGAGCTGGAGAGGGCCAGATGAGCTCGAGCACGATCCGCGTCGCGTGGCGGAACCTGGGACGAAACCGCAGGCGAACACTCCTCGCCCTCGCGGCCATCGTGCTGGGCCAGCTGACGCTGGTGTTCGTCAACTGCATGATGGCCGGCCTGTACGACGACATGTTCAGGACCGTGACGGGCCCCCTCGTCGGCCACGTCCAGATCCACCACGGCGACTGGCGCGAGGAGCGGGCGACGGACCTCTACGTCGACGATCTTACGAAGGTCACGGGCGAGATCCGGGCCCTGCCCGGCGTCACGAGCGTCTCCCCCCGCATCTACTCCGCCGTGCTTTCCGTCTCCGGCGAGAAGACCGACGAGCCGGCCATGGCCGAGCCCGCGATGATAGTCGGCGTCGACGTTTCCGTGGAGGCGCGCAAGGGCGGTTTTCTCGAGGATCTCGGCGAGGAGGAGCTGCCGGGGGGCGGGGGCGTGGTTCTGGGAAAAGTCCTGGCGAACAGGCTGCAGCTTAAGCCGGGCCAGTCCATCGCCGTCATCGGCCAGGACGCCGACGGCTTTCCGGCGAGCGACCTGTTCACCGTAAGGGCGATCGTTTCCGGCAAGGTGGACGTGGTGAAGACGATGGGCGTCGTGATGTCCGTCGGGGACGCCGGCGAGTTCCTGGCGATGCCGGACCAGGCCCACGAGATAGTCGTGCAGGGCGGCGACGCCGACGAGGCGGAAGACCTCTCGGAGCGCATCGCGGCGCTCCCGTCGCTTGCGGGCGTCGAGGTGCTCCCGTGGAAAGAGGCCGCGCCGCTGCTCGCGCAGATGCTGGGGATGAAGGACGTGTTCGACCTCATCTTCATCGCCATCGTGTTCGTCGCCGCCGCCGCCGGCATCGCCAACACCGCCACGATGTCCACGTTCGAGAGGACCCGCGAGTTCGGCATGCTCCTCGCGGTCGGCGCAAGGCCCGGCCGGATAATCAACATGGTGCTCGTCGAATCCGTCGCGCTGGGACTGGTGGGAGTCGCCGTCGGCTCCGTGCTCGGGACCGCGGCGGTGCTCATCACGTCGCACACCGGGATCGACTACGCGATGCTCGCGACGAACACCGTCGAGGATTTTTCCTTCAAGGGGCTTAGCTTCTCCTACATGATCTATCCCAAGTTCGAGCTCCGGCACGTCATCTTCGGAATCGTCGCCGTCACCGTGACGTCGGTGATAGCGTCGGTGTGGCCGGCGGCGCTCGCAGCGCGGCTCGAGCCGGTGGAGGCGATGCGGTCATGACGGGAAGGATTTCTCCCAGATACGCCCTGCGGAGCCTTCGCCGCTACCCCAGGAGGGCCGTCCTCTCGATGCTGGGCGCGGGCGTGGGATGCGCCATAGCGCTCTTTTCCGCCTCCTGGATACGGGGAGGCGCCGAGATGCAGATACGCGCCGCCTCCGAGAGCGGCGCCGGACACATCCGCGTCGTCCCGGAGGGCTGGACCGAGACGCGCGACAACGCGCTGAGATTGTACGGCTGGAAGGAGGCGCTCGAGACGGTGAACGCGTTCCCCGGCGTAAGGACGGCCGCGCCCCGCGCCAGGGCGAAGGGCCTTCTGGCCTTCGGGAACCGCTCGGCCGGCGTCGAGATAGTCGGCGTGCAGCCGGACGTGGAGGCCCGGTCGAACCGCGTCGTCCATAAGAGCAGCCTCGAGGGCAGGTACCTCGAACCCGGAGATTCCGGAAAGGTCGTCATCGGCGCACAGCTGGCCCGCAGGCTGCGCGTGGACGTGGACGACGACCTCTACGTCACCCTCGTCGGGGGGGACGAGATGAAGAGCGCCATGCTTAATATTGTAGGCACCCTCGACACCGGCTCGGAGGACCTGGACACCACCATCTGCCACGTGACGCTCGACGACCTCATTAATATTACCGGCTACGACGGCGCGGGCGAGATAGCGATAATGCTCGAGCACTACAAATTGATCGAACCGTCGCGCGAGGCGCTCGCGGCGAAGCTCGGCGGCGGCCGGGACGTCATAACCTGGAAGGAGGTCACGCCCGAGATCGCCGCAAACGTCGAGGGGGACACCGCGTTCACCACCATCCTCGTCGGGATAATCGTCCTCGTCGTCTCGCTCGGGATCGCCGCCGCCCAGATAACCGCGGTCCTCGAGCGCAGGCACGAGTTCGCCGTCCTCTCCGCCCTCGGCATGAAGGGGCGGCAGCTGGTCGGGCTCATAATGCTCGAGGCGGTGGCGGTCGGCCTCGGGGGGGCGGTCGTCGCCCTCGCTCTCGGCGGCTTCTCCGCCTACCGGCTCGCCACCGGGGGGATAGACCTCGCCAAGCACATGGGGGGAGAGCTGGCTTTCGGGTCCGTCCTGCTCGACCCGGTCATCTACGGTGACTTCGGGCCCTGGATAGTATGGTACGCGCTGGGCATCTCCCTGGCGTCGACCGTCGCCGCGTCGATATACCCGGCGTGGTACGCGACGAGGACAGACCCGGCGACGGCTCTAAGGAAGGTGTAGCATGAGCAACCAGTCCAACGACGGCGCGCTCGTCTCGGCCCGCGATGTAACGAAGGTCTACAAGCTGGGCACGGTGGACGTCAGGGCCCTCCGGGGCGTGACGCTCGACGTGAACCCGGGGGATTTCCTGGCGATCGTGGGGCCCTCGGGAAGCGGAAAGACCACCCTCTTGAATCTCATCGGCGCACTCGACTCGGTGACGAGCGGCGAGCTCACGGTCCTCGGGCGCGACATGGCGACGCTCGACCGGAGAAGGCGGGCGGACCTGCGGCTGCGCTCGCTCGGCTTCGTCTTCCAGGCGTACAACCTCGTCCCGGTGCTCACCGCGCGCGAGAACGTCGAGTTCGTGCTCGAGCTCCAGGGGGTGGGAACTGAGCGCGCCGAGAGGGCGAAAAAAATCCTCGACCAGCTCGGCCTCGCGGAGCTCGCCGACCGCAGGCCCTCGGAGCTCTCCGGCGGCCAGCAGCAGCGCGTGGCGGTCGCCCGCGCGGTCGCCTCCTCGCCGAAGCTCGTCCTCGCCGACGAGCCCACGGCGAACCTGGACGGGGAGAACGCCGAGATTCTCCTCCACATGATGCGTGACCTGAACGAGACGCGCGGCATCACGTTCGTCTTCTCGACGCACGACCCACGCGTCGTCGCCCACGCGAGGCGCGTCGTGACGCTCGTCGACGGGCGGGTGGCGAAGGACGAAAAGAAGAGTTCGCCCCCTGGGGCCACGGGCGGGAAGTAATGACGCGAGGGAGGCGCCGCCGCGGCGCGATGCGCGCCGTCCCGCTGCTCGTGCCGCTCGTTCTCGAAATTTCTTCCGTCTCCTTCGGCATCGAGCTCTGGTCAAATGAGGAAACCAGGAATAGCCTTTCCCTGGACGCGAGCCTCAAGTGCACGGGGCTCGCGTCCCGCGCGCCGGACGACCCGATTTTTTCTCCGGAACGCGAAAGCAGGATTGGTCTTCTCCGGTTCCGGCTGGGACTCGGCGCGCGGTTCGCCGAGTCGGCGAACATCATGTTCGCTTACGAGCAGCGCCTCCGCGTCTCCTCGAGATACGCGGGCGCGGGCATGGGAGCGGGAGTGCTTCCCGCGGAGGCGAAGGTCCCGTTCCGCTCCAGGCAGCTCGACTGGCAGATAGACGCGTCGTCGGACGACACGTACACGTACCGGCACGAGATCGACCGGGCGTTCCTCGCGCTCCATCCCTCCTGGGGAGAGTTTTCTATCGGAAGGCAGGCCATAGGCCTCGGCAGGGGGGTGCTCTTCAGCGCGGTCGACGTTTTTTCCCCGTTCTCCCCGCTCGAGGTGGACCGCGAGTGGCGCCGGGGCGTCGACGCGGTCCGCCTGGAGTACCGGGCCTCCGGCACCGCGTCCGCCGAGATAATCGGCGCCTTCGGCGAGCACTGGGACGAATCGGCCCTGCTCGGCCGCGTCAGGGGTATTTTCGGCAACGTGGACGGCGAGCTTCTCTTCGGCAAGAGGGCCAGGGACCGGATGTACGCCGGCACGCTCTCGGCGGCGGTGGGTGACGCCGAGGCGCACCTCGAGCTCGCCGTGTTCGACGTGCCCGAGCGGCACCCGGACGGGGGGCCCTTCTGCGACGACCGCCTCGTGGGAAAGACGGTGCTCGGAGGGTCGTACACGTTCGGCGTGGGCGACGGCCTGACGCTCCTCGCCGAGTACCACTACTCAGGGTTCGGCTCCGAGGACGTCGAGGACGCCTCCGCGAGGCTCGTCATGGACCCGGTATTTATGAAACGCTACCTGAGGGGCGATTTCCAGATATTTTCTCAGCACGCCGCCGCCCTCCGGGCATCCTACATGGTGAGCAGCACCTGGACGGCGTCGCTCCTGGTCATCGGGAGCCCCGAGGACGGCTCGGGCGTCGCTTCGCCCTCGCTCACGTGGGACGTCGCGGAAAACGTATCGTTCGTCGCGAGCGCCTTCGTCCCGTGGGGAGCGGAGCCCTCCGGCGGGCGGATCGAAAGCGAATACGGCGGCGCGCCGCTGAGCCTATTTCTGCAGATCAGCGTCTATTTTTGAGGGGGTCTGATTTTTCCTCCCCCAACCTTCTCCACGTCATTCCTTCGCTCCGGCCTGTTTGAGCATTTCCACAATCCCGGCGTGGCCCCCGGCCGCCGCATACATCAGAGCAGTGGAGCCGTTCTTGTCCTTCACGTTCACGTCCGCGCCCGCTTCAATCAGGGTCTTCACAGTCCCGGCTTGGCCCGAACCTGCCGCTCTCATCAGGGCGGTCCAACCGTATTCTTTTTCCTTCGTGTTCACGTCCGCACCAGCCTCAATCAGGACCTTTACCGTCTCAGTGTGGCCCTCAGATGCTGCCAACATCAAGGCGGTCGTGTCATATTCGTCTTTTGCGCTCACGTCCGCGCCCGCCTCAATCAGGGCCTTCACAAGCTCCGTGTAGCCATCCTCCGCCGCATACATCAGGGCGGTCGAGCCATATTCATCTTTTGCGTTCACGTCCGCGCCCGCGTCAATCAGGGTTTTCGCCGTCTCGGTATGGCCTCCTGCTGTCGCGAGCCACAGGGCGGTCCAGCCGTCTACGTTCTCCGCGTTCACGTCCGCGCCCGCATCAATCAGGGCCTTTACCGTTTCGGTGTAGCCCGCGATTGCCGCACCCATCAGGGCGGTCTGGCCGTTTCTGTTACTCGCACGAACATCCGCGCCTGCTTCAATCAAGGTCTCCACCATTTCGGTGGGGCCTGACTCTGCCGCTTCCATCAAGGCGGTCCGGCCTTTTTTGTCCTTCGCGTTCACGTCCGCGCCCGCATCAATCAGGACTTTCACCATTTCGGTGGGGCCTGACTCTACCGCTTCCATCATGGCGGTCCGGCCTTTTTTGTCCTTCGCGTTCACGTCTGCGCCTTTTTCAAGCAATCGCTCCACTTCGGCGGTATCACCGGCCTTTGCAGCTTTGAGTAGTTTTGAATTGATATCCCCGAAGGCCGTCTGCGCGAAAAGCAGCGGGAGCAAAAAGAAGACTGTATTAATAAGAAGAGGTTTCGTCTTCATCATTTTTTGTGCTCCTTATTTTGTCGATGGCAATAATTAATGACCGATGGCCAATGACCGATTACCGATTGAATTGGTCATCGATAACTCGCCTTTGCGAAGCGCTTCGGCGGAGCGAGGTCGGTAATCGATCATCATGTTTACTCCTTCGCCCCGGCCTGTATGAGAATTTCCACAATCTCGGCGTGGCCCCTCGTTGCCGCATGCATCAGGGCAGTCATGCCGTCCTTGTCCTTCGCGTTCACTTCCGCACCCGCTTCAATCAGAGCTTTCACCGCTTCGGTGCGGCCATTCAATTCGTCGGTGTAGCCCCTGCTTGCCGCCCACATCAGGACGGTCGAGCCGTCTTCGCTTTTCACGTTCACGTCCGCACCCGCTTCAATCAGAGCTTTCACCGTTTCGGGGCGGCCGTTCAATGCCGCCCATATCAGGGCGGTTGCACCGACTTTGTCTTTCGCGTTCACGTCCGCACCCGCATCAATCAAGGCCTTCACGGTCCCCGCTTGGCCCGAACCCGCCGCAGCCATCAGGGCGGTTGTGCCCGTTTTGTCCCCCGCGTTCACGTCCGCACCCGCTTCAATCAGAGCTTTCACCGTTTCGGTGCGGCCATCCCATACCGCCCATATCAGGACGGTCTCGCCGTCTTTGTCCTTCGCGTTCACGTCCGCACCCGCGTCAATCAAGGCCCTCACAATCTCGGTTTGGCCCCCCGCTACCGCATACATCAGAGCGGTCTCGCCGTATCCGGCCTCCGCGTTCACGTCCGCATCCGCGTCAATCAGAACCTTCACCGTATCGGTGTGACTCTCCCATGCCGCGCCCATCAAGGCAGTCGCGTCATCTTTGTCCCTTGCGTTCACGTCCGCGCCTTTTCCAAGCAATTTTTCCACTTTGACGGTATTACCCGCCTTTGCCGCTTTGAGTAGTTTTGAATCGATGCCCGCGTAGGCCGCCTGCGCGAAAAGCAGCGGGAGCAGAAAAAGAAGTGCTCTATGGAAAGATTTCATCTTCGTTGTTTTTTACACTCCTTATTTTGTCGATGGCAATAATTAATGACCGATGGCCAATGACCGATTGAATTGGTCATTGGTAATCGATAATCGGTCATCATGTTTACTCCTCCGCCCCGGCCTTTCTTAGAATCTCCACAATCCCGGTGTGATCCTCCTTTGCCGCGATCATCAAGGCGGTCAAGCCGGTGAAGGTTCCTTTTACGTTCACGTCCGCGCCCTTACCAATCAAAATCTCTACAATCCCAGTGTAGCCCTCCCCCGCCGCAAACATCAGGGCGGTCCAGCCGCCTTTCATCTTCGCATTCACGTCCGCGCCCGCGTCAATCAAGGCATTCACCATTTCGGTGTGGCCCTTCCTTGCTGCCCACATCAGGGCGGTCCCGCCGTATTCGTCCTTCGCGTTCACATCCGCTCCCTGCTCAAGCAATTGCTCCACTTCGGCGGTATTTCCAGCCTGTGCCGCTTCGAGCAGGTCTGGATTGCTTTTCCCGCAGGCTACTTGCGCAAAAAGCAGCGGGAACAAGAGCAGGAGAGCAAGTGTTCGCAAAGGAAGAAAAACCCGGTCGTGGAAGTCGTTCCTTCCTATAGAATGGGCCTCGGGAAAATCCTTGGTGACGTTGAAGGCCATGCGGGAATTCTAAGGCGGCGCGCAGGGGCGTTGCAAGCGGATGGCAGTTAGCCGTCGGCAGTTCGCAGTTAGCGACTGGAAAATTTTAAATTCCGCTCGCCAACGGCCCTTCAGGCGGGGGCAGATTCTTCGCGGGGAGCCCGTTGCGGGAAATTCTCAGAATGACACGGCGGGAAGGGCGCGCGGGCTACATCGGCCCCTCGGCGCCGCACGCCGCGTTGTACGGCGTCACCTCGTAGTAACACGTGGTGCACGAGGCGCTGTCCTGGTCCGTCCACTGGATGTTCGCCGTTCCCCCGTCCATGTCCGTGACGTTCGAGCCCTCCAGATCCCACGGCCCGGCGGGGCTCGTCATGGAGCGGTAGACGTTGTAGCCAGTGACCTCGGATGGCTGGTTCGGGTCCTGGAAGTGCAGCACGGTGTTCGAGTTCGCGTCCACCGTCACCATGTAGATGTACACCTCCTCGTCGGGCGTGGGACATGGGGTGAAGCCGTAGATGAGCGTGTAGAACTGCGTCGTGCTCCACTGCGTCCCATCGTGGCCCCGGACCAGGACGTAATAGGTGCCGCCCGCCGTCGCGGTGTAGGAAATCATTTCCGTCGCGTCGCCCGCCAGGATGGAGTAATCCACCAGGGTCTCCGAGGAATCGTAGAGGAAGAGATCGTAGTCCAGTCCGACGGGAGGATGCATGTCCACGTCGAGCGTCCCGCCGGAGGCCAGCGTGATGGAGTAGTAGTCGTAGTCCGCCGCCACGCAGATTCGGGCGTCGTAGAGCAGTCCCTCGCCGATCGGGAACGCCGTCGCGAAGGACTCGTTCGGCTCGTAGCCGGGGTCGTCCGGGACGCCGCAGCCGCAGACACCCGGATACATCTTGGTGTAGAATATCTCGGTGTCGCTTCCGTCCGATCCGTACCAAACCACCTGCCCGTTGTGAATCCGGGGGTAGAAGTCGTCGAGGGCGTTGTCCGTGAACTGGGTCGTCGTGAAGCCGTCCCAGAAGAATATCTCCCAGTCGCTTCCGTCCGATCCTTCCCAAACCACCTGCCCGTTGTGAATCCAGGGGTAAACGTCTGCGAAGGAGTTGTTCGTGAGCTGGGTCGTCGTGAAGCCGTCGTAGAGGAAGATCTCGTTGTCGCTTCCGTCGTCTGCGCGCCAAACCACCTGCCCGTTGTGAATCCGGGGGTCGAAGTCGTGGAGGGCGTTGTTCGAGATATTGATCGTCGTGACGCCGTCGTAGAGGAAGATCTCGTAGTCGCTTCCGTCCCATCCGCTCCAAACCACCTGCCCGTTGTGAATCCGGGAGTAGAGGTCGTCGGAGGCATTGTCCGTGAGCTGAGTTGTCGAGACGCCGTCCCAGAAGAAGATCTCCCAGTCGCTTCCGTCCCATCCTTGCCAAACCACCTGCCCGTTGTGAATCTGGGGGTCGAAGTCTTCGAGGGCGTTGTCCGTGAGCTGAGTTGTCGAGACGCCGTCCCAGAATAAGATCTCGTAGTTGCTTCCGTACCATCCGCGCCAAACCACCTGCCCGTTGTGAATCCGGGGGTCGAAGTCTTCGAGGGCGTTGTTCGAGATATTGATCGTCGTGACGCCGTCGTAGAGGAAGATCTCGTTGTCGCTTCCGTCCCATCCTTGCCAAACCACCTGCCCGTTGTGAAGCCGGGGGTTGAAGTCGCCGGAAGCGTTGTCCGTGAACTGGGTCGTCGTGAAGCCGTCCCAGAAGAAGATCTCGTTGTCGCTTCCGTCCCATCCTTGCCAAACCACCTGCCCGTTGTGAATCCGGGGGTCGGTGTCGTTGAAAGCGTTGTCCGTGAGCTGGGTCGTCGTGCACTGGGCGAAAGCCGCGCCCGGCGCTAGGAGCACGAGGAGCGCCGCGGCGCCGAGGGCGAGCTTTCCGAGCCCCGTCCCGGGGCGCTTCGCCCGTCGGCGGGTTCTCATTGGCGAAAAAAAGGCGGTCGATGCGGATGCCTGGCTCGTCGTGCTCATAGCTCTATGTTCCTTTCTTCCCGTCCGCGCCTTCCGCGCGGCGGGGAATTCCCACTCCCACCTCCTTCTCAATAGTTCGCGAATTTTATGGAGCGTAGCATGGGCCGAGGGGGGGAATCAAGAATGTGCAACCCCGAAGCGTCCCCGGTTTTTCGGAACCCCCTTTCGTAAAAGGGAAAAAACCAAAGCGGCAAGTCCGGCAGATCCGGCAAATTAGGCAGATTAGGCAATTCCGGCAAGTCCGGCAAATTCCTTGACGAATCGCCGGGGAGGCACGACATTGCAGGGGATGGGCAATGCAGTGGTCAGTCGTCAGGGATCAGGGGCCAGGAGCCGGTCATTCGGTCATGGGGGAGAGCAAGTGTTTCTGAAAAAAGGGCGATTCTACGAAACGAAGCCACTAAGTGGCGTGAATAAAGGGTTTTTAAATTGGCCATAGGAACGAAGCCACTATGTCTTATGAATAAAGGATTTTTTCGAGTTCGTTTCCAAAAACGAACCCTGAAATCCGAGGCGGCAGGCTTGCCAAGGCGAAGTTCGAAACGAATGTTCGCGTCATCGAATGGCTGCCCGGCTTCGCCCACGGGCTTCGCCACGGCAGTCTTCGTTCTCGCTTCGTTTCGAACGAAGACTGGACGCGGCCCTACTTGCCGGGCTTGCCGGGTTTGGTGATCTTGAGTCCCAGCTCGCGGAGCTGCGCGGGGGAGATCTCCGCCGGCGTGCCGCTCATCAGGCACGCGGCGTTTCCGGTCTTCGGGAACGCTATGACGTTCCGGATGTTCTCCTCGTCGAGGCACGTCATCACGATGCGGTCGAGGCCCAGGGCGATGCCCCCGTGCGGCGGGGCGCCGTAGCGCAGGGCGTCGAGCAGGAAGGAGAATTTCTCCTGCGCCTCGGCCTCGGTGAAGCCGAGCGCCCGGAACGCGCGCATCTGGACGTCGAAGCGGTGGTTTCGGATGCTCCCGCCGCCCATCTCGATGCCGTTCCACACCAGGTCGTAGGCCTGCGCCATCACCTTCTCGGGGTTCGATTCGAGAAATTCGATGTCCTCCTCCCTCGGCGCCGTGAAGGGATGGTGCTGGGAGACGTAGCGCTTGGCCTCCGGGTCGTAGGCGAAGGCGGGGAAGTCCGTGATCCACGCGAAGCGCTCGGTCTTGGGGGGCACGAGGCTCTCGTCCCGGGCGATCTGGAGGCGCAGCCTGCCGAGCGCCTCGCACGCGACGCTGAACGGTGCAACCAGGAACAAAAAGACGTCTTCGACTTGGGCGTTCACTTTCCTAATGAGATTTGCGAGCGCCGCTTTGCTCAAGTGCTTTGTTGCGGGGCCTTTAGAAATATCCTCAAGGGTATCGGGAAGGCTGCCGTCAGGCTTTGGCTTTAATTCCGGAATTATTTTGAGCACCTTGAGCCAGAGCATGCCCGTCGCGCCGTACTGCTGAACGAGCGCCTGGTACGAGTCGATGCGCGCCCGCGAGAGGTTCTTCGCGTACCTCTTTTCGACGAGAATGCCGCGCGCCACGTGTTTCTCTTGCTCGATGGCCTCGCGAAGCGGCGGCGTCTCGGTCGTGCGCATCTCGTCCGTCACGTCGGCGATCTCGAGGCCGAAGCGCATGTCGGGCGCGTCGTTTCCGAAGCGGTCCATCGCCTCGCGCCAGGTG
>CP070701.1:1260438-1339633 GCA_020349885.1 Acidobacteriota bacterium | reverse complement strand
GTACGCGACCTCCAGCCGAACAAGGTCTCGAACCGGCTCATGACGCGCCTCCCGATTCCGCATCCGGTTTTTCCGATGAACACCCGCACCCGGTGGTTTCCGCCGCGCTTTCCCCGGGGGCTACGCCCTTCCTTACCCGTTCCGCGATTCGCTCGACGTGGGATATCGCCTTGCCCCGTATGAAGCCCGCCATCCGGAGAACGGAATCGATGTCCTCGTCCGTGACGCCGGCGGAGCGCGCTGCGCCGATGTGCTCCTCGACGCTCGTCGTGCAGTTCACGGCGAAGGCCGCGGCCAGCGCGACCATCGCTTCGGTGCGGGACGCCGCCTGAGCGTCGGCCCGCCGGTCGGCCTCGCGGCCAGCCCCGATAAGGTTCAGCCCGTGATTCTCCATCCTCGCGCCCGCTTTATCCCGCACGCCTTTCGCGATACGGACGGCCCGCCCGATCTCCTCGTCCGAAGCACCCGCCTCACGTCCTTTCCGGACGTGGTAGTTCGTGCAGGGCTTGCACCCGGAGGCCACGGAAGCGCCGATCGCGAAAAGCTCCGTTTCCTTCTCCGTCAGGGAGCCGGCCCGCTTACCGCTCGTGACCGTCGTTTCCCCGCCTTCGGCCTTCGGGTCTCCGCAGCAGGCCTCGATCTCGCCCGCCATCGTGCGAAGGGTCACGGCGAGGTCGTGGAACCGCACGGAATAGCGGACCTCTTTCCCCTGCTTTTCCGCTTCGAGAATCCCCGCGTCTCTAAGGATCGCGAGATGCCGCGAGACCACGGAGACGTCTATCGGATGTCGTTTCGCGATATCGCTCACTGTGCGCGGCCCGCAGCACTCGGCGAGCTGCGCGAGGATCGCCCCGCGGTTCGGGTCGCAGAGCGCCTTGAAGAACCGGTGGTTGAGGCAGGCGCTCACGTTGCTGCAGCGCGGGTCGGGAGATTGAGAAAGTTCGCGCTCGCTCATGGCTTCGGCCTCCTCGCGTAAACATTGATGCTCCAGACTTTCGGCAAAGGAGAGTCCGCCGCCAGCGGGCTCACTTCCCAGTCGCCGGCCACGGACTTGATGAGGGCCCGGATCTCCTCGACCCCGTACTGCCGCCGCGCCCTCACATCAACGTCCACCAGCCCCGCGTCGCGGAGTCCGGCGAGATACTCCGCCTCGCTGATCGCGCCGCCGACGCATGAATCATGAAGCGCCCGGTCGGCGCGCACCCGGTCCGGCAGGCCCTCCGCTACGATGTCAGAGACGAGCATCCGGCCGCCCGACTTGAGCACGCGGGCGATCTCGGCAAAGACTTTTTCCTTTTCCGGCGAGAGGTTGATTACGCAGTTCGAAATCACCCAGTCGACCGAGGACGTCTCGACGGGAAGGTCCTCGATCGTGCCCTTGCGGACCTCGACGACGTCGCTCAACCCGGCCGCTGCGACGTTCTCGCGGGCCTTCTCGATCATCTCGTCCGTCATGTCCACGCCGATCACCCTGCCCGTCGGGCCGACCTTCTTCGCTGCGACCAGCAGGTCGATGCCCGCGCCCGAGCCGAGGTCGAGCACAACGTCGCCCTCCCCGACGTCGCTGAAGGCCGTCGGGTTGCCGCACCCGAACGCGTGCTCCACGGCGTCGGAAGGAAGCGACTCGAGGTCTTCCCTCCCGTAGCCGATCCGGGCGGCAGCGCTGCCCGGGTCCGCGTTGGCGCGGCAGTGGCCGCCCGAGGGGGAAGTCACGGCTCTGGCGTAAGTCTCGGATACGTTCTTTCTGACTCGCTCTGTGTCACGCATTGGAGGAACCTCCTTTCGCCGCACGCGGCTCGGCGCCGCCGAAGCACGACTTCATCTTCTGCCTCATCATCCAGAAAATGTCCTTGCAGGGGAAGCCTTCCTGTGACTCGCCCTGCGATGAGAAAATATTCCCACCTAGGCATGCCGCCATCTTGTCGAACATCGCGGAGCAGCAGCTCTGCGCGTCTCTGGTTTCTTCGGCTTTCGCCGCTTTCTTGGTTTCTTTCTTCGTTTTGGCCATGTTCGTTTTCCCTTCGTTTTGTTTCGTTTCTTATCGTTTGCTCGTTTGCGTCAACATGCAAGTATAGGCCCTAAATTCCCATTTGTCAAGAGAAAAAATACAAAAAATTTCCTCGCCCCTAACGACTCCTAACTATGTACAGAATCAGCCGAAATTAGCCCAACCGCCCTGCCCTACCCCCTATCTGCTGGAAATCGTGCCCCTTCGGCTAGCCCTGACGACCATTGTTGGGCCTTGCCCATCCTCCGGCGGAAAGGAGGGCGGCGGGCCGGCCCGGCGGCGGTCTCGCCCGTATGCTACAATTCGGGAACTCGCTTGCACGAGCAAGCCGGAAAAGGGTTCTATGCCGGGTGCTGAAATTGTGAGAACACACGGACGATGATGCAACGTCGAGAGAGCGCTGTGACGGCGGGCGACGAGATTATCCTCACGACCTGCCCGAGGGACTGCTACGACGCCTGCGGGATCGCCGTGATTAAGCGAAACGGCGCTATCATCTCGGTGCGCGGCGACCCGGACAACCCGGTCAACCGCGGCGCGCTCTGCGGCAAGTGCGCCCTCGCCTACAACGGCGTCGTCCGGGACGCGAACGCGCGCCTCAAGACTCCGCTCAAGCGGGCCGGGCCCAAGGGAGACGGCCGGTTCCAGCCTATCTCGTGGGACGAGGCAATCGGGACAACCGCCTCGCGGCTCAGGGAGATTGCGGCAAGCAGCGGGCCGGAGGCCGTCGCCACCGCCCATTACACGGGAACGTTATCTCTGATTGCCAATGCTTTCCCGCTCCGCTTCTTCAACCGGCTGGGCGCGGTCGAGGTCGAGCCCGACACCATATGCAACATGGCGGGCCAGGTGGCGCTCGACTATACGCTCGGGGACTCCCTGGCCGGCTTCGACCCGCGAACCGCCAAGGACGCCGAGTGCATCATGGTCTGGGGTGCCAACCCGTCCCACTCGGCGCCCCACGCGCACAAGCACTGGCTGCCCGAGGCGCCCGGCAAGAAGATCGTCATCGATCCCGTGCGCCACCCCACGGCGCGGTCGGCCGACCTCCATCTGCAGCTCTTCCCGGGCAGCGACGCCGCCCTCGCCTTCGCCCTGCTCCACGTGCTGCGGCGGGACGGGATGATCGACCGGGACTTCATCGCCGGGCACGTCGTCGGATGGGAGGAGATAGAGCCCGCCCTCGACGGCTGCACCCCGGCCTGGGGGGAGGCCGTGACCCGGGTGCCCGCGGCCAAAATCGAGGAGGCGGCGCGGACGTACGGCTCCGGGCCGTCCCTCCTGTGGCTGGGCCAGGGAATGCAGCGCCAGCCGCGCGGCGGCAACGCCTTTCGCGCCTGCGCCATGCTGCCGGCCGCAACCGGCAACTTCGGCAAGCCGGGCTCCGGTCTCCTCTATCTGAACTCCGTCGGCGCGGTGAGGGACTTCGACGACGACTACGTGGAGGCCCCGCACCTTCGCAAGGGCGAAGGGCAAAGCTTCAGCCATATGGACCTGGCCCGGCGCCTGGAGGATTCTTCCGGGATACAGGCCTTTATCTGTTGGAACATCAACCCCGCCGCTTCGAATCCGGAGCAGGGGCGGCTGCGGCGCGCGCTCCGCCGCGAAGACCTGTTCACCGTGGTCTGCGACCTGTTCCAGACGGACACCGCCGACTTCGCGGACATCGTGCTGCCCGCGGCCGGTTTTCTCGAGTTCGACGACCTGGTGGCCTCCTACTTTAATTTCACCATTGCTCCCCAGGTCAAGGCCCAGGAGCCCATGGGGGAATCTCTTCCCAACCAGGAAATATTCCGACGTCTCGCCCGGGCGATGGGTTTCGAGGAGCCCGAGCTCTACGAGAGCGACGAGTCCATCATCGAGCACCTGCTGAGCGACGCGTCGTTCCGGGGCGGCTTCGAGGCGCTGAAGCGGGCCGGGACGGTCTTCCTCGACCCCGAGCCGGTCCCCCAGTTCGCCGACCTCCGATTCGAGACGCCGAGCGGGCGGATCGAGATCGCAAGCGCCCAAGCCGAGGCCGACGGGCATCCGAGGGTGCCCCAGCCGATTGCCGACCCCCGGCCTCCCGCGCCCCGCCTGCGGTTGCTGTCGCCCGCGTCCGATTGGCTGATGAACGCCTCCTTCGCCAACGACGCGAAAGTTTCCGAAAAATTGGGCCTCGCCGAAGTGGCCCTCCACCCGGACGACGCGGCCGCCCTCGGCCTGAAGGAGCACGATGAGGTCAAATTGACCAACGAGACCGGCGAGCTCGTGCTGCGGGTGAGATTCTCCGAAGAGACCCTGCCGGGCGTGGCGCTTGCACACAAGGGGCGCTGGCCAAAGCGAGAGCCGGGCCGGGCCAACGTGAATTTTCTCAATCCCGGAAACAAGACTGACATGGGCGAGAGCACCGCGGTCCACGGAATCGAGGTCACCGTTACGCCCGCGACCGGGTGACGCTGTTGCGCCCCCGGCGGCGCCTTCGCTATGATTCCCCTGTATGGCGACGTGCCGGTGGAAGCCGACGAGAAAGCAGGCGTACCGCTTCGAGTACAACTACGAATGCCGGGAAGCGCCATGGAGGGACGGCGCCTTCTGCATCTTCCACGCCCCGCGCGAGGAGAAGACGAGGGAGGAGTTTGAAAAAGCCGTTCTCCTCAAAACCGAGCGGGAGGAAAGCGACGAGAGCACCGGCTTCCACGATTTCCGGGGCTACGTGTTTCCCGACGGCTTCTCGGCCTTCGCGGGCGCGTCACCGGGAGGCGGGAAAAATTTCCGGAAGCGCGTGGACTTCACCCACGCCAGGTTCGGAAACGGGGCGAGTTTTCTCCACGCCGCGTTAGGGGACAAGGCGGGCTTCTTCCACGCCGCGTTCGGAGACGGGGCGGACTTTTCCGGCGCCGGGTTCGGAGACGACGCGGTCTTTCTCCGCGTCAGGTTCGGAGACGGGGCGCGCTTCGCCGGCGCCAGGTTCGGAAACAAGGCGGTCTTCAAGTTCACCGCGTTCGGAAACGGGGCGCGCTTCGAGGACGCCGCGTTCGGAGACGACGCGAGCTTCATCCGCGCCTCGTTCGGAGACGGGACGGTCTTCGCGGGCGCAGGGTTCGGAAGCGAGGCGAGATTCTCCGGCGCCGCGTTCGGGGGCGGGGCGGACTTTACCCGCGCCGGGTTCGGAAAAATGGCGCGCTTTTCGGGCGCCGCGTTCGGAGACGGGGCGAGCTTCCTTCACGCCGCGTTCGGAGACGAGGCGAGCTTTTCCAGCGCCGCGTTCCTGGGAAGCGCCCTCTTCGAGGGAGCGGACAGGGACGAGAGCGGCGGACGCGTCTTCGAGGGAAGCGCGAATTTCCGCGGCGCGCGCTTCGACAAGCCGGAGACGGTGCTCTTCCACAAGGTGAATTTTTCCCGTGCCCTCGTGGGCGACGCTTCCGGTCTTGAAAAGATCTCGTTCCGGGACGTGCGCTGGGCGAGCCTTCCCGGCCGCAGGCACGCCATATTCGACGAAGAGCACCGGGAGGAAAGCGAGCCCGCCCCCGTCGCCCGCGCCTACCGGCAGCTTACGGAGAACTACGAAGCGGCGCGCGAATACCGCGTCGCGGGCGACTTCCACACGGGCGCGATGCGAATGGAGGAGGATTCTTTGCGGTATCACTGGCACGAGCCCCAGCGGGGGCGCCCGTGGATCCTTCCCGAGCTCGTCTCGGCGTGCGTGAAGTTCATCGCCTACAAGTGCTACGGGATTCTTTCCGACTACGGCGAGAGCTGGCTGCGCCCGCTCGCGTGGCTCGTTCTTCTAGTTCTCGTGGGCGGCGTGCCGGACTACCGCGGGCTGGTGAATCAACTCTCCTCCCGCTCCTTCACATTCCCGCTTCTCGCCTACCTCCACGCCGCGGCCCTTCCCTCCCTCATCGCCCTCCTCCTCCACGCCCTCGAGCGCCGCTTCAGGAGGTAGGCTCTTCCTAAGGGATTATTCCCTTCCGGCGGGCGGACAAGCCCGCCCAAGCAGATACCCCCTACTTCTTCGCCTTTTTCAGTATCGCCGTCTTGCTGAAGAGCACCTTCGGCCCTTCCGCATCCACAAATCCGATGTCTCTGGCTTTCTCGATAGTTTCCTTGAACGCCGATTTCGAAACATGAAACGGCGGCTCGACGACGAGAATTCGCCCGCCGGGCTTAAGCACTGCGCTCATCTCACCAAAGAGGGCCTTTGCATCTGGGACTTCGTGCACCATGTAGAACAGCAGAACAAAATCAACATGCTCCGACACGCCTATTCTGTCCGCCTCGCACTTATGCAGCGTGATTCTTTCCTCAAGCTCCGTTCCTCTTATTTTGTCTCTCAGTTGTTGAAGCATCCCTTCCTGTAAATCGGAAGCGATAACCCGACCGGATTCGCCAACCATTCGAGCCATGTCGATAGAGAAGAAACCCGGACCACACCCGACGTCGAGAACCGTCATCCCTTCTTCTATATACGGCCTCAATATCTTCCGAGGGTTCTGCAGCCATCTTCGAATTCTATTATCGAGACTGCCGGCCCTTTCAGCCGGGTATACACGCTTATTTGCATCACTCATCTTATCTTTCTCCTTCCATCCTAGTTTCTCTTGGCGTCTTTCATGAAGCATTCTACGTCGGCGCACCGCTCGTATCAAAGGAGCGCCGCTTCCGCCGGTAGGGGGGGCGTTGCGCCCCATGAGGTGCTTCTCTCAGAGTGATATACTTGCGTGGCTCATGAAAAAGAAAACGAACACGGGGAGTCGAGTATAATGATGAAGATGGACAAGGAGAAGCGCAGGTTCCTTTGGACGGCGGCAACATTGGTGCTAGCACATCTTCTACTTCAGCTGTCGTTGGCGGGGTATAAGCTTGCTATTCTTTGTCAGGAAGACCTCTGCGAGTTTCTTTGGCTGTCGTTGGTAGGGAATGAGCTTTCTATTCTGTTCTTCTTGGTGGGAGATGAGTTTACTATTCTGTTTTTCCTCGGAATCCCATTCTGCCTCGCAGGTCTTGCCGTCGGCAACCGACTGTCCGGTCATTTCCGCATAGGAGGATTGCTCGGTCTTCTCGCCTTCTATGTAGTAACCATAACTCTCGGGAAGAGCGATCTTGCTCCCTCTGTAGTCACCTGGTTGCTCACGTGCATTGCAGCCATTGTAATCACAGGCCATGCCTTTGCGAGGAAGATTGCGAACAAGCCTGCTTCGATAGCGGCGATTACCCTGTCCTTCTCTGGTCTTTATGTACTGGGGCTCTGGTTATTCCACCGCTGGTATTGGAGTGTTATTTGGAATTAAATGTCCCGCCTTGGTTAGCAATTATGCATCAAGAGAGATAACTCGAAATGGCCGTATTCAACAACGGCAAAGACTGGTGGATCGAGCGCCGCTTTGAGCGGTAGGCCGAATATAATGATGAAGATGGACAGCGATAAGAAGAAAATAGCGAGGACGCTACTTGTATTGTTGGGGATCCAAATGCTCGTCGGGTTGTTTTTCTTTTCGTGGTTCTTCTTTTTTGATCTTTCGATGTTGTGGCTTGCGAGTTTGCTGCGCTATTACATAGTAGGTATTTCGTATTGTATCTACGGCTCGTACATCTCCCACTCGCTGTTCCAGAAACTTTCCCCTGGCGGGATTGCAGGAATCCTAGTATCCACAGGCATAGCAACACTCCACTTTGAGACAATGATCCCAGCAATAGTCGTGGCGGCAATTCCCATTCCATTCGCTGGCTATGCAATCGGTAAGTGGTTCTTCCGCAGGCGAATAGTGACCGCGGCTATTTATACAGCGCTCATTATCTTGATTTTCAAGATTGCTTCATTTGCACAAAGCATTCTGTAGAGTTCGCTTCTCGCCTACCTCCACGCCGCTGCCCTTCCCTCCCTCATCGCCCTCTTCCTCCACGCCCTCGAGCGCCGCTTCCGGCGGTAGGACGGGGGCGGTTGACCCCGCCTGAGGCGTTATTCCCTTCCAACGGACTCAGCAGCGCCTCTGTCTATCTGTCAAACGACTTTGGAAGCGATGAGGAACACAAGCATCAGGCCGGAAATGAGCTGCAGCAGGCCGAGGGCGGGCTTGATCTCATCGATGCTCCGGTCCGGACGAATGACGAACTCCTGCAAGAACTCCGACCGCGGCAGAAGCACCGAAGTGAGGAACAAAATCATGAGCGCGAGCATGAACCCCATTCCTGGCTCCCCCGTCGAGCTAATATCGGTTAACAGCAACGCATTCCAAAGCACAACGGCAACGACGATTGCCTGCCAACGAACCGGAAAGGAATACCACTTTCGCTTCTCCATTGCCTCGGACGGCTCGCCCTGACCCGTAAAACCCGTCTCCCGGATCCTCCGGACCACGGAGGAAGGAATGCCAAAACACCAAAATATTATTTCCTTGGGATAGGTCTCGACGTTGTGACGCACGCGTACGCCCCAGCCTAAGAACGGAATGACCGTGTAGGTCTCTATCGAGACCACCTGCTCTGGCGTGAACTCGTATTTCCCCAAGAACATGACTCGAATCGTTAGTTTCTTACGATCGGCGAAGAGCTGAGCGAACGGAAACGTCGCACTGACCCATCCGATTCTCGCCCCGCCCCGAAACGATACTCTCGATTGCATCGTCATTCCTCTCTCCAGGGCACGAACGGGCTCGCCGCCGGCCCCGGTACGGGATTCGGAATCTTCAAAGCGGTCGGGGCGATCTTGCGACATGGCTTCAGCCTCCTCGATTCTCTTCCGGCATCCTCCAGATCTTGACCGTCTCATCCCAGCCGCCCGAGGCGAGGTATTTGCCATCAGGTGAAAAAGCTACGGACCATATTTCCGTGTTTTCACCAAACCTAAACATCCGCGGCATCTTCCAATGAGCGTTTTCTATGGAATACAAAAGCTCCCCGCTCCTTGTATCCCAAAAATGAATGTCGCGCAGATCTGTGACTGCCAACATCTCACCGCTCATGGACAATGATTGGTTCGAACCACTACACCAATTATCATTTGTACGCATCAAACGTTTCAATCCTTTCACGTCCCATAGTTGGTACTCACCTTGATGTTCCGTGATTATGGTGTTTCCATCGGGTGAAAATCGAACAAGGAATGCAGATTGCGTGGGGCTCACTCTTACGGTATCGACGATCTCTTCAGTTTCAATGTCCCATATACTGATGCTTCTCCATTCTACTGTGGCGAGCAGTTTACCATCCGGAGAAAGGGCGATAGAGTTGCTTCCCTTAGGGTGGGTTGGAAACGTCTTTATCACTTCGTCTGTTGCGAGATCCCAGAGCGAGATTGGATTATTGCCAGTCGCGTACGCCATCTGCGTCCAATCGGATGAAAAGGCGATGTCAGCGGCGGGGCAGTCACATTCTTTCACATTAGTATCTCCCGCCATGTAAGGCTCCAGCGTCCTAATAAGATCACCGCTCTCCACGTCCCAGAATCTCACGTATCGGTAGTTGCCTCTCGAAGCGAGCATTTTTCCATCAGGCGAGAAGTAAACGTACGTTGAGCCGTATTCGGGGTCATCCATCTGCTGGACCAAACGCCCGTTCTTCCAGTCCCAGATCGAAATCTTGTCATCGCCGGTGGCGCTTGCAATGTATCTGCCATCTGGAGAAAAGGAGATTCCAAAAACGTTGCTTTCGTGTTCGAGCACCGCGTGCAATTCCAGCGGGTAACCAATACCTTTCTCTCCTTGGAAGAATCGAACCGCCCTCTGGGCGATGAAGATCACCGCAACCACTAGCACTACAAGCAGCGGAAGGAGAATCTTGAGCTCCCTGCCGGCTTTGCCCTTCAACTCACCGCCCATAATGCAATGTACTACTCCACCACGAATTAGTGAACATCCCCTTTATTTTAACGTGCCCAGCTATCCTGTTCTACTCCTTTGTCTTCTGTTCTTCCCTTGAGTCTTGCCCTCATCGTCCTCTTCCTCCACTCCCTCCAGCGCCGCTTTGGGCGGTAGGGCGGGGGCGACGGACTCCTTACGCTAGTCTACGAAGATGTCGTAGACATAAAATATTGTCACGAAAAAAACTACCGCCAGCAGGGCTCCGAGAATCCCCCTCTTTTTCCACCATCTGCCGATAGCGTAGCCGGAGCCGAGAATTGCTACAAGGGATGGATAGAGAACAACGTTAAAACCATCGTCTAAACCAAAGTGATCGCCAAGGATGGCGCGGTACTGAATGGCGAGAAAGACAGTCATGCCCAAGACGGCACCCAAGGTTTCGCGCTTGACGAGGCTCAGGAGTGCGAAACCGGCGATGCAAAAAGTTGAACCCAGTAACAGGAAGATCGCGTCGTCGACAAGCATCCGAGTGGAGTAGGGAAGTGAAATAGGGAAAGGACATGTGGAGTAGCGAAAGGGCATGCCGAATTTCCACCATAAGTAGCAGAGATTGACACCCGCTTGAATAACCACCAAAAGCGTACACTTCAAAGCTAATCTGCGCTTTTCCTTCTTCATCCTACTTACCTTTGTCCTTTTCAGCCCCCATCTTGAGGAGTATGCGGGCGCAGGTCGATAGGCAGGTGTTGAAAACCATGGCGTTTCCCATTCTACCATGGCCGAGCAGACAAGCCCCGCCTACCTCTTCTTTCGCCCGCCTTTCTTCCCCTTGCCCTTTTTCTCGGGCTCGGGTTCTGGTTCCTCCGCAGGGGCGAACTTGAGGAAATCCTTCATGCGCTGGAGGTTGTGCGTAAGCTCGAACCAGCCGTTCTTGAACGCCGCGTAGTCGGGCCCCGACATGGCCGAGGCGTAGCGCGTGGAGCTCGCGTAGAAAACCCACTGCTTCACCCAGAGCACCTCGATGTTTTCGTCGAAGGGATTCTCCGGGTCCGCGAGGCCGCGCGCCCAGGCCTCCTGAAGGAGCTTCGTGGCCGCAAGCGTCATCCGGTCGGTATCCTCGACGGTCCGGTCCATCTTGGCGAAATGCCCCTCCGTCCACTGGGTGCTGTGGCAGGACTTGCAGACGCCCTGCATGACCGCCTTTCGGGCCGCCTGCTCCTCTTCGGTCAGAAGGAATTCCTCCGAGGCGGGCACTCCCGCGAACGTCGTGGGAAGCGGCAGATCGTCCGCGTTTCGGATGACGGACGTGTCGCCGTGCCTGGGCTGGGGATGCGAGTAGGGAAGGCCGAAGACGCGCACCCAAAGCCTCGCCCCGAAGTCGTGGGTCTGCGGCGCTACGACGTCCTTGCCGTCGGGGCCGGTGAGAAGGCTCACGTGGCACGCGGCGCACGACGGGGCCTTGAAGTCCGTCCCCACCTTCCACGGCACGGCGTCCCAGTTCCACTTGCCGCCCTCGGAAGAATACATGTTGCCGTGCTTGCTCTCCTTGTAGACGTTGAGGGCGGGAACGTCGGGCTCGAGGTGGCACTGCCCGCAGGTGGCGGGCTTCCGCGCCGTCGCGATGGAGAACCCGTGGCGCGGGTGGCACGCCGTGCAGGCGCCCATCGAGCCGTCGGGGTTGAGGCGCCCGACGCCCTGGCTGGGCCAGTTCGTGAGGGCGGGAACCTCTATGGTGCCGAGGTCGGTCTCGACCTCGCGCGTCCCCTCCACCTCGACGTGGGTGCCGTGGCAGCCGAAGCACGCGTCCATCTTCGCCGCCTGCGAGGGCGCGTGCGCAAGAAATTCCCCGTCCCGCACCTCCTTGACCCCGATGTTCGTCGCAACGAGCAGGGAGTATATGGGGTTCTTCTCAAGGTTCCCCACGGCGTGCGCCTTCTTGCTCCTGGCGTACTCCTTCGTCTCCTCCGGGTGGCACGTGGCGCAGTCGGGCGGGGAGACGACGACGTTGATTCGGTAATCGAAGTGGTCGAAGTTGTCGGCGTGCGCCTCCGGGTTCAGGCTGTGGCACTCGTAGCAGCCCACTGCCACCCCGGCGAGATGCGGCGGGACGGACTCGGCGGAGACGTGCCGCTCGAGCGCGGGCACGGCGAGCGCCTCCGAGGGCGTGGTGCCAGCGTGGTGGCTCCGGCGCCAGTCCTCCACGATGCCCGGCGACACCGCCTCATGGCACACAATGCAGGCCTCGGTCTCCTCGCTCAGGGGAGGTGCCGCCGCCTCTTCGGCATGCGGCGCCCCCGCCGCAATGACGCCTGCGATGAGAAGGACAGAGACTCCCGCCACGTCTCCGAGGCTCCGGAAATGGCCCATGCTCGAAGGGTTGACCTTAAGTTCCATGCTGTTCATGTCGCACCTCCTGCGTTGCGGAAACGGTTCATTGCTCGAAAGATTGACTTTAAGATCAGGGCTATCCATGCTATATTGTCGTCTTAACGCACGCAAATTTTTTCAACGAATTTCGATTCCACCCCTTGCAATCGAAAAAAACCGGCAGCTCCTTGGTATGAACAAAGACGCCTGCTTCCTTTTCGCCCCGTGGACGAGCCGCGCGCTGCGCGCCGCGGGAATCGTGTCGGCGGTCGGCTTCGTGTTCCTCGGCTGGGTCATCGCGCTCACGCCCCTCGAGCTCAAGATGGGCGTCATCCAGAAGATTTTCTACATACACCTTCCCTCCGCCTGGTGCGCCTTCCTGGGCTTCTTTCTCGCGGCCTGCGCGAGCGTGCTCTACCTCGTGAAGCGCAGACCGGTCTTCGACGCCCTCGCCGTCTCGGCCGCCGAGGTGGGCGTGGCGTTCACGACGGTGGTGCTCCTGACGGGCTCGGCGTGGGGACGCGCGGCGTGGGGCGTGTGGTGGACGTGGGACGTGCGGCTTACGACGACGCTCATCCTGTGGTTCATCTACGTGGGCTACCTGATGCTCCGGAGCGCGTTCGCGGGGCAGGAGCGGCAGGCGGCCCTGGCGGCGGTCTACGCCATCGTGGGCTTCCTTGATGTGCCGGTGGTGTACATGTGCGTGAACTTCATCGAGACCCAGCACCCGAAAGTGTTGCGATCGAGCGGCGGAGGGGGACTGGCGCCGGAGATGGTGCAGACGCTGCTGCTAGGCTCGGTGGTGTTTCTGGTGTTTTTCGTGTTCCTGTGGTTATTGCGCGCGCGGGCCGAGTGCCTCGAGCGCCGCGCCGGGGCGCTCTCCGCCCTGGCGGAGCAAAAATAGGACGGCGGAACAGCCTAAAGAAAGAAAAAAAGAAAAAGAAATATGAACTATCTCTTTTTTGCCTACGGCGTGGCGTGGGGCCTCCTCGCGCTCTACCTCATCCGGCTGGAGTGCCGGCAGCGCTCGCTCGCCCGCCGGATCGCCGACCTCGAAGCCGGCTAAAAGCCTCAGGCCGTCATTGAGCCGAGGCGGGCGTAGCCCCGCGCGGCGGGCGCGCTGCGAGACCGGGCGTATCCGCTGAAAATGGCCGGGGAGACGAAAGATTAACTTGATTTTTCGCTCCAAACGGCGTATACTTAAATTGCTCGGAGGCCAAGTCAATGAAGAGATTACTTCTCGCCTTGCTTTGCTGCCTCGCGGTGGTTGCCGTCGGCTGCGCGGGTTCCTCACCGTCCTCGCCTTCCTCACCTTCATCGCCCGATACTCCTCTCCCTTGCGGTGACACACCCGTCACTCCCCCCCCTTGCGGGGTTTGTCCCGGCGGCCCCGACATCCCCTTAGAGACGGTTTACGAAGGATGCGGCCTCCGCGCTTCCCAATCAGAGCCCGGACTCGGCTGGGCCATTGACAACCAAGCGGACCTGGATTCCGCGTGGGTCGAATACTTTCTGGAAGGGTCGGCGCCGACGATCGACTTCTGCTCGCATACCCTCCTTGCTACCATTACGCCGGGATATTGTCGCAGCTGTTGCTCTATCCCCTTCGATGAGACTTGTCCGAACCAAGATTGCCCGGATGGCTATGATGCTGAAATTGTGGCTGTAATCGCCAGCGCACTCCCCGGGGGTGTATTCCTTGTCGACGTCGCGGTTCAACAGATTTCACCCATCATAACTCTCGATTGCACGGACACGAATGCAAGAGTTCATATAGTATCCATACCGAATCCAGGCCCGTCGACCCTCTTCGAGTTCGGGGTGAATGTCTCCGTCTGCCCGGAGCCATAATCCCGAAAGCCACGACCTTCACCCCGCCTTTAGAAGACCCGACATCCCCTCTTTTTTCCTAAATCAAGCCGTCACGAAGCTCGCCCCGACAAAGTCGGGGCGCAGCGGTGCGTCGCTCATGGACGCGAATTTGAAGGCCTTTCATGGCCCCCGCCATTGTAAAGAAGCGTCGGGCGCACTACACTAGAAAGTACGGTAAACTGTGGACTTGAGCAAAAAAATGCGCCTGCATGCCGGACCTCGCGCCGTGTGGAAGCTGCTTACGTCGCGGACGCTCGCCATCGTAAGCTTCTCCCTCATTACGGGCCTCCTGATTCTTAGCACGGCGCTCCCGAACCCTCTCTACCTGAGCGAGCAGGAGGAAGCACAGCTGCACCCCGTCTGGCTTCGGACAGGGGAAGCGCTCAACACGCAACGCGTGGTGGAAAGCTGGCCGTTCATCGGCCTCTGCCTCTACCTGCTCGTCAACACCGCGCTCTGCAGCATCCAGCGCATCCCCCGCCGGAACCGGGCCCCCGACCGGCCGCCGGAAGAGGCGTTCTCGAAAGCGGTTCCAATAGATATGGAAGACTTCCTCCTGCAGCGGCTTGCGGGGCGGGGGTGGCGCGTCGCCTCCCCGGCTCCGGGGCGGTGGATCGCGAAGCGCGGGCGTTGGGGCTTCTGGGGGTCCACCGTCTTCCACGCCAACCTCCTCATGATTATCGTGGGCGCCATACTTCAGGCCTTGTTCGGGCTTTCGGCCTCGCTGGTCGTGGCCGAGGGGCAGACGGTGCCGCTCGTCCCAGAGTCGCTTCAAAAGGTCGTGAGGAGACCCAGAGTTTTTTTTTGCCTCCAGGCTTGCTCACCCTTGAGCGCTTCGAGGCCGTGTACGAGGAGGAGATTCATCCCGTCGAATACCGGGCGGATTTTCGTTACGACGCCCCGACTCGAGACGCCAAGTGGGTCACCATGAGGGTCAACGAGCCCTGGGCGCTTGAGGGAACCCATTTCATCCTCCACCGCCAGGGGTTCTCGCCGCGCTTTCAGCTCTGGGACGAAAACGAGAATCTCCGCTTCGACCAGTACGTGAACCTGAGCGTGATGGGCTACCGCGAGGACTCCTTCGAGGCGCCCGAGCTGGGGCTGCGCCTCGAGCTGACCTTCTATCCGGATTTTTCGGTGGACGAAGAGGGGCGCGCCGTAAGCCTGACCTCCGCCCTTTCCAATCCCGCCTTCCACGCCCGCATCCTCCGCCGCGGGGAGCTCCTGTACGAGGGGTTCCTGCACCAGGGCCGGAGCGTCGCCTTTCCCTCTCTCCAGCCGGGGCATGACGCGGCGGGGGAATACCGCGTGCTCTTCACCGACGTGCGCCGCTGGGTCAGCCTGCGCGTGGTGCGGGAGTTCGGCCTTTTCCTTCTGTTCGTCTCCTTCTTCGGCGGAACCGCGGCTCTCGGCGTGCGCTTCTGGGACTACGAGCGCCGCCTCTGGATCGAGCGGCGCGGCGGCGAGCTTCTCGTCCGCGGCCACTCGCCCCACTGCCCCGCCCTCTTCAAGGAGGAATTCGAGGAGGAGGCGGAGCGCCTTCTCGAAGCGCCGCGACCGAGCGAGGATTCGCCTTCCCCATGATCATCGCGGAAGGGTCGATTCTCTGGGGCGCAATTGCGGGCTACGCCGTGGCCGCCGCCCTGTTCCTGAGCGGCTGGGTGTTCCACTCGGAGCGCCGCCTCAGGTGGGCGTGGCTGGTGTTTCCGTGGGCCTTCGCCCTCCACACGCTCGCCGTCGCGGTGCGCTGGGCCGCGTCGGGCCACCCTCCAGTGGCGGAGCCGATCGAGCACGCGGCGGCCGGCGCCTGGTTCGCGGGCGTCGTCTACCTCGTCGCCGCCTGGAGGCGCGAGAGCCTGCGCCCGCTCGGACTGGTGGCGGCGGCCGTGGCGCTCATCATGCTGGGCTGCGGCGTGATGGCGGAGAACGAGATACGCCCGCTCGCGCCTCCCTTCCAGAGCAACTGGCTCTGGGTGCACGTGGGGTTCGCGTGGCTTTCGTGGGGCAGCTTCGTGGCGGCGGCGGGCCTGGGCCTTTTCTATCTAATCAAATCCCACCGCGCCCCCCGCGCAGGAGGCTTCCTTCAGCGCCTGCCCGCCCCGGCGCGCATGGAAGACCTCACGTTCCGCTTCATCCTCTTCGGATTCATCGGCCAGGGCCTGATGATCGCGACTGGGGCCATCTGGGCGCACGGGCTGTGGGGCAGTTACTGGTCGTGGGATCCGATCGAGACGTGGTCGCTCATTTCCTGGCTCGTCTACGGCCTCTTTCTTCACTTCCGCCTGATGTTCGGCATGCGGGGCCGGACGGCGGCCTGGTACGCGCTCCTGGCCCTCATTACAAACATCATCTACTTCTGGGGCATAGGGTTTGTTCCCGCGACGCACACGCAGCTTCTGTAGCCTGGTTCTCGCCGCAGCGGCATGCTGGGCCTGCGCCCAGGGCCCGAAAAAGGCGGCGGTGGAGGTAGTGCGCCGCTACAACGACGCCCTCCGCGACGCCTACCTCCGCCCCGACCCAGACCTGGTGGCCCGCTACACGACCCCCGAGGAGCACTCGCGCGTCACCGAATACATCCTCTACCTGCTCAAGCAGGAAAGGCTTCTCAGCTGCGACCTCCACGAGCTCACCGTCGTGGAAACGCGCGTCGAGGACTCCGAGGTCTCGGTCCGGACGAAAGAGCGCTGGACGTGCACGAAGATTTCTTCCGAAACCCGTCTTCCCGCCGAGGAGGAAGAAATTTTTTCCCAGGAAGTGCTCTACCGCCTCGTGCTCCAAGAAGGGCGGTGGGTGATTTCCGAACTCGAGGTTGTATCGCCTCATTCTTCGGTGGACACCACGTGATAAAGTTTCTCGCCTCCCCCCGCCTCTCGGTTTATCTGATGACGGTGCTCCTTGCGGCCATCGCCGTTTTCATGATTCCCTATCAAATCTACGGCGTGCCCTTCGCCACGCTGCGCGGCATCGCTTCGGAGTGGCCTTTCCTTGCGCTCTTTTTCGCGCTGGCGCTCAACAGCGTCTTCTACGTCGGGCGCACCGCCTTCCATCTATGGCACGGCCGGCACGTCCGGGTGGCCGGAGTCCCCGCGCTACCGACGGTGCTTGCGCTGCGGATGCCCCCGGAGCGCGCCGAGCGCGTGAAGACCGCGCTCCGGGCCAGCCTGCGGCGGCGGGGCTACCGCGTCCGAAGCACGGAAGACGGCTTCCACGCGGCCGTCGGGGAGCGCAGCCTGTGGGGCACGCTCGTTTTCCACACCGTCTTCCTGCTCATCGTGCTGGCCTATCTCGTCGAGCTCGCCAGCCCCTTCCACGGGGAGGTGGTTCTCACGGAGGGGCAGGCCTTCCGCGGCGCTCCGGAAGAGTACCTGTTTCCGAAAGATTCTCCCGCCGAGTCGTACCCGCGCGTCTCGTTCAAGCTCGAAAAGGTTATTCCCCGGTTCTGGAAGGATAATTTTCTCTTCACCGACCTGTACGCGCGCGTGGCTTATCCCGCTGAGACGCTCGCCAGTGAAAAGCGCATGTGGATAAACACGCCGCTCTTCCACGAGGGGGCCATCGTGGCGCTTCGCGGCTTCGGCTACGCGCCGGAATGCGTCGTGACGGACGAGGCGGGGCGGGAAATTTATCGCTCCTACATGAACCTCTCCATCGTTCCCGCCGGCCTGTGGGACGCGTTCCCCCTCGGCGAGCTTCCCTACGAGTGCGCCGTCCAGGTGTTTCCGGACCACGCCGTGAAGGGGGAAGACGTGTTCACGCTGACCCACAATCTGAAAAATCCTCTCTACAAGGTTCAAATCCAGAGAAACTCCCCGCCGCCGCCGCGGGAGGCGTTCCGGGGCCTCGTGCGGCCCGGAGAGACCGTCCGGTTCGATCAATACTCCCTTCGCTTTCCCGACATCCGCTACTACGGCCACTTCCGCATTCAGCGCACCCGCGGCTACATCCTGGTTTTTTCCGGCTACGCGGTGGCGCTCGCGGGCCTCGCCGTACGCCTCGTGCGGCACCAGCGCAGCGTCGCGGCGCGGACGGAGCTGGCGTCCTCCCTGCCCGGCGGCGGAGCGGTTCTCATCGTGGGCGCGCACAGCCCGCTCTTTCCAAAAACCTTCGGCTCCCGTGTCGTCCGCCGGGCGCTGAAGCTGGCGCGCGGAGCGCTCAGCGCATGACCGGCCCGGAAGCGTTGCTGTGGGGACTGACGCTTGCGGCGCACGTCGCGGCGGGGCTGTGGCCCGCGCGCGGGAGGGCCCTCGCGCGGGGAATGCTATTTGTCGCCGCGGCCCTTCTCGCCACCGCCACGGTCTCGGTGCGGTGGGCCGGAGTCGGACACGCGCCCGTGTTCGGGACCTACGAGAACTCCCTCGCCGCCGTCTGGGTGCTCTCCATCGGGTGGGTCGTCCTGTTCCGGCTGGACGCCGCGCTCCGGGACGTGTGCCGCGCCGGCGCGTGGCTCAACGCCGCCCTCCTGCTCTGGGGCGTCTCCTTCAACACCCGGAGAATTCCGCTAACGATCTCGGAGCAGAGCCTGTGGGCCGAGTTCCACGCGCTCTTCGCCTGGGTGGCGTTCTGGGGCCTGTCCGTGGCGTTCCTCAACGCCGGCCGCGCCCTCGTCCGCCGCGGCGCCGCGCCTCCGGAAAAGCAGGCGCGGACGGACGAGAAGACGCTGGCGTGGCTTCTTTTCGCCTTCGCCGCGCTTTCCATTGCAACTGCGCTCGGCTCGATCTACGAGTTCCAGCTCATCGGCCGGTGGTGGAGCTGGGACATAATAGAGACCACGACGGTGTGCTCCTGGCTCGCGATGGGGCTCGCCGTTCACATGCGAATATTCCACCGCTGGGGCGGCCGCCGCCTGGCGTGGCTTCTTGCACTGGCCTACGCGTTTTTCCTGTTTGCGGCCTGGGGCATCGCGCTCCTCCCCAACCGGAGCGCGTTTCACTTTTTCGAGGTGGGATTCTGAGGGATAATGTTCACCACATAAGGAGACACTCATGCCGATGAATGCACTTATCACGGGCGGAAGCCGCGGACTAGGAAAGGCCGTAGCCCTCGAGCTCGCCGACGCGGGGTACGACCTTCTGCTCGTGGCCAAAACCCCCAAGAATCTCGACGCGGCCTCGCGCGAGATCAAATCGCGCTCGAAGTCCCGCGTCGAATGCTTCGCGTGCGACCTCGCGGACGCCGGGGTGTTTTCCGAATTGGCGGAGTTTGCGAAAAAAAACGACATCATGCCGAACGTCCTCGTGCTGAGCGCGGGCGTTTTGATCGAGAAAGATCTCGCCGCCGCGACGCCTTCCGATTTCCAGAAGGCGTTCGAAGTCGATTTCATGTCCGCCTACCACTGCGTCCAGGGCTTCATCCCTCACTTGCGGGAAACGCCCAATTCCAGGGTGGTATTCATAGGCTCCACGGCCGCGCACGGGCCGTTTAAAGAGAACCCGTTGTGCGGCATCGCCAAGTGGGCGCTGCGCGGCTACGCCGTCAATTTGCGCGAGGAGTTGATGAACGACGGGATATCCGTAACCTACATATCGCCCGGCGACGCCCTGACGGACCAGTGGGCGGGGGTAACCTTCCCCGAAGGCCGCCTGTTGGATCCGGCGGACATCGGAAAACTCGTTCGCACCGTGGTAAGCCTCAGCCCCCAAGCCGTGGTCGAAGAAATAATCGTTCGTCCAATGCTCGGCGATATCGAGGAGTATTAACCGCCAGGCCCGTCCCGCCATTCGAGACGGAAGACCGCCTTCCATCCGTTTACCATAAAGGACGCGGCCCGGGAATAAAAAAGGAACGCATGCATGACGAACAGCGTCATATCGCTGCGCCACCTAGTGAGGCGCTTTTGGAAAAAAGTCGCCTTCACATGGCTGCTTGTTACTTTTGAAGGCATTCTGATTCTGCTCTTTCCCCTCGTGATCGGCTGGGCCGTGGACGACCTGCTCGAACAACGCTGGGCCGGAATCGTCCAGCTGGGGTTCCTCTGCGTGATCACGCTGCTCATCGGCGCCGGGCGGCGGTTCTACGACACAAGGATTTATTCCGGCATCTACAGGGTCGTCAGCAATGAGCTGGTGCACCGCGAGAAGGAACGGCAGTCCACGACCTCCACAATTTCCGCCCGGACCAATCTGTTCACCGAGTTCATCGAATTCCTGGAACACGCCCTGCCGGGCATTATTAACAACGTCATCGGGTTTGCGGGAACCGTGGTCATCATTTTCTTTATTAATACGGAAGTTTTCCTGGCCTGCCTTGCGGGCACGGCCGCGGTCGCTGCGATATACGCGCTCAGCGAGAAGAAGATTTTTTTCATAAACAGGAAGCAGAACGACGAGTTCGAGCGCCAGGTCGACGTTATCGTCGAAAACGATCCCAAGGAGATAGACTCCCACTTCCGGGGCATCGCGAAGTGGTACGTCAAGCTCTCCGACCTGGAAACGAGGAATTTCTCGCTGACATGGCTGGTTCTCTCCGCGGTGTTGCTTTTTTCGATTGTGGCCGCCGTGAGCACGGAAGGGGCGAGCTACGGGCAGACGCTGTCCATCATCATGTACGTCTTCGGCTTTATGGAAAGCATCGAGGCGTTCCCGGAGTACTACCAGGAAATGATCAGGCTGCGGGAAATCACAAACCGGTTGGGCTGACGGCCGCTTCATCCTGCGAGCGCGGCGCGTGCGTAGCGGTTTGAGGCGGGGAAAATGTAGGGGCGGGGTTACCCCGCCCACCTGCAGGGGCACAGCGCGATGTGCCCCTACAAAAAAGCGGCAAAAGCGGCAGATTAGGCAAATTTTACCCGCCTCCGGCGGGCCGGCAATCTGCCATAGGCGGATAAAAATGCTTGACAAATCGCCGGGGAGGCATAAACGTTGGAAGACGTATGTCGTATTACATGATATGGTATGCCGCATGAAGAATTCACCGAAGTTGGAAATCAAGGCGAAAAGAAGCCCCTTCCAAGGAATTACAAAACGAACCTACGAAGTGCTCGAAAACAAAGGATTTTTCAATTTCAGCATAGGAACGAACCTACGGAGTGCTCATGAACAAAGGATCTCTTGGAAGCAAACCCATACTAAAGTTTGGGCTTGTCGGGGCAAGCGCCGGGGCAGGCCTTGACAACCTTCCGGCGCTGTGCTATCTTGGCCTTCAACTTGACAACGTTCCAACTTGGCATGACGATAAACACACAAACGAAGGGATAAGAAACCGATGAACCGAACCCTGTTTCAATACGCAGCACTGGGAATTATTGCAGCATTTCTGGCCGCGGCATGCGGGATAGTCGTCGCGCAGATCGAAGAGCCGGCCCTCGAGGAAACGGCTCCGGCAGAGGAAGGTGTTCCTGGAGAGGAAGGCGTCCCGGGTGAGGAAGGCGTCCCGGGTGAGGAAGGCGTTCCCGGGGAGGAAGGCGCCCCGGGAGAGGAAGCCGCTCCCGCCGAGGAAGCCGCTCCTGAGGAAGCGCCCCCCGCCGAGGAAAAGCCGAGTTTCATCGGCAGGGCAGGCACTTTCTTCAAGAAGGGCGGGCCGTTCATGTATCCGCTTCTTATTGCGTCCCTCGTAGGGCTTGCGTTCATCCTTGAGCGTGCGTGGGCCTACAAGCAGGCCGCGCTCAATGCGGTCGAGTTCATCAACCGCACCCGCGACGCGCTCCTCAAGGGCGGAGTCAAGGCGGCCATGGCCATCTGCGAGGAGGAAGCTTACGCCGGGCGGCCCGTCGCAAACGTGGTCAAGGGCGCACTTTTGAAGTTCGACGACCCCGTGGAGGAGATCGAAAAAACGCTCGAGAACAGCGCGGTCCTTGAGGTGGGCAGACTGGAAAAGTTTCTGTGGATTCTGGCGACCGTCGCGAACGTCGCCCCCATCGTAGGCTTCCTGGGCACCGTGTCGGGCATGATCAACTCCTTCGACAAAATCGCCCAGTACGGCCTTTCGAATCCCAACCTCGTGGCCGCAGGTATTTCCGAGGCCCTCATCACGACCGCATCGGGTCTTACTATCGCGATGTTCGCGCAGCCGTTCTACAACTTCTACGCCGTCATCGTGACGCGCTTCATACGCGAGATGGAGGCGTCGTCGAACGTGCTCCTCGAAACGCACGCCGAAATACGCAAGGCATAGGAAGACGCGATGGCTTTCCGTATCCATAAACGCGCGGTTCCGCCCGTCATCCCGACGTGCTCGATGGCCGACATCGCGTTTCTTCTGATCGTCTTCTTCATGGTCACGACGACGTTCCAGGTGGACCGCACTCAGGTTGATCCTCCAAAAACGGTGGAACGCTACGAGGTTGTGCGCGGCTCGGCTTACATCGTGCTTTCATACGACGGCGATGTGTATTTCACGGCTGGTGAGGAGACCAGCGAGCCGATCAGCGGCATCGAAGACCTCCCATACTTCATCATGAACGTCACGTCCGTCAACGCGGCCCATCCTTTCGTCATCAAGGCCGACTATAACGTGAAGTACGATCGCATCGACCGCGTCATCGAGATGCTCAAGGAAGCCGAGGCGCGGAACATCTATTTCCTCTCCGCCCAGAAAACCGTGGAAGACGTCAGGAGCTGACCCCATGCGCTTCAGGAAGAAAGGATTCGTTTCCCCTGAAATTCCCACGGCCTCGATGGCCGACATCGCGTTCCTTCTGATTGTCTTCTTCATGGTGACCGCCGTGTTCAGCATCACCCGCGGCCTCGACTACGAGCTCCCCAAAAAGGAGGAGGTGCCGAAGGCCATCGAGCGCGAGGAGGCGGTCTACATCAAGGTGTTCCCGGACGGAAGCTACGAAGTGGACCGCCGCCCCATGGAGCTCAAGGACCTGCTGGGGTACCTGGCGCCCAAGCTCACGGAAGGCATCGGCTGGCCCGATAAGCCCGTGATGATCCACACCGACCCCATGGCGGACTACGGGGCTATGCTCGCGGCCTACGACACCCTGCGCACGGCGAAGGAGGAGAGCCACGGCTTCTGGGTGCGGAAAATTTCGATTCCCTCCCTGGCGGAGCTTTACGAGATCCAGCAAGTGCTGGGGGAGTTTTAAGCCATGGCGGACGAAGAGAAATCCGGTAACACTTCCCGGCCGGCGGCCGAAGGCAAAGAGTCGCCTTCCTCGAAGGTAGACCTTAATCTCCTCCTCGCGATCGACCCCAAGGCGCCCAACCGCATCAAGCGCGTTACCATCGTCGCCGTCCTGTTCCATCTTCTGCTCCCCTTGTTCTTCCTCATTGAGAGTAAAGAAGTGGTTATGGAAAAGAAGCTGGTCAAAAAGGCCGTGATGAAGGTCCTCAGGATCGTTCCCCCGCCCAAGATTCCCCCTCCTCCCGCAAAGAAGGAGAAGAAAGTTCGCGTGATCGTTCCCGACCCCACGCCGGACGAGCCGGAGCCCATCCGCGAGCCGGAGCCTCCGGAAATTATCATCCCGCCGGGCGTGGAGGTCATGATCGGCATTCCCGACGGGCCGCCCGCGCCCGTCGGCGCCCTCGTCGCGGGCATGGCAGGCACCACGCCACCGAAGTGCGTTTACCGCGTCGAGCCGGATTACCCCGACGAGGCCAAGCGGGTGGGCCTGGAGGGCAATGTCTTCCTGAATGTTACCGTTGACGAAAGGGGAAACGTCGCCGATGTGGTAGTCGTCCAAGGAGGACCGCTCGGGATGACCGAAGAGGCCGTCGAGGCCGTCTGGAAGTGGAAGTACGAGCCCAGCACCCTTCACGGCAGGCCCATCAGCTTGCAGTTCAATGTGATCGTTCGGTTCACGCTCCAGTAGAAATCCAGTAGAAATCCCGCCCGCTGCCGCGCCTAGGCGCGGAGGCGCTCCACGCAGTGCTTGAGAATCCGCATCGCCTCAAGCACCTCCTCCCTCGTCGTGCTCTTGAGGGGTGCAAGGACAAGCGAGCTCTTGATGCGCTCGGGCGGAAGCCCCATGGCCTGAAGCACATGCGAGGGCTTTCCAATCTCAGAGGAGCACACCGAGCCGCTCGAGGCCGTGACGCCCTCTTCGTTCAGCAGAACGAGAAGCGCCTCACCGTCCACCCCTTCCACACAGAAGCTCTCGTGGCCGGGCAGGCGCTCCACGGGGTGACCCGTTAACGAGAGGCCGTCGAGGGATTGGAGCACCGCGCGGATTTCCCGCGCGAGTGATCCGAGGTGCGTGCCGCGCGAGTCCGCCTCCTCGCGCGCGAGGCGCGCCGCCTCCCCCAGGCCAGCGCAGCCAGCCACGTTCGGCGTCCCGGCGCGAAGGCCCTCTTCCTGGGCTCCGCCCTCGACGAGAGGCAGAAGGGAGAGGCCCTCCCGCCTGAAGAGCGCGCCCGCGCCCTTCGGCCCGTAGAAGTAGTGCGCCGAAAGGCTCAGAAGGTCGATGTTCATCTCACGGACATCGAGCGGAACGTGCCCGGCCGCATGGGTTGCGTCCACGAAAAAGGCGGCGCCGGCCTCGCGCGCGATTCGTCCCACACCGACGAGGGGCTCGAGCGTGCCCGCCTCGCCGCTTGCAGCCACCAGCGCCACGAGCGCCGCTTTCTCCCGCCGCAGCGTTTTCTGAACCTCGTCCGGATTCACCCGCCCCTCGGAGTCGACCGAAAGCCACGAGACGTCGAAGCCCTCGCGGCGCATGCGCTCGAGGGGGTGCCGGACGTGCAGGTTCTCGACGGGGGAAGCAAGGACGCGCCGCCCGGCGACGCGCGGGTGGCGCAGCAGGCCCTTGATCGCCCAGTTCGAGGCCTCCGCGCCGCCCGAGGTGAAGAAGATCTCCTCTGCCTTGCTTCCAACGAGCGCCGAGACGTCGGCGCGCGCCTTCTCAAGCGCAGCGGCCGGAGCGTCGCCCGCGCGGCCGAGGTTCGAGGGACTCCCCCAGTGCTCGCGCAGGTAGGGCTCCATGGTGCGAAAGACGCGCTCGTCGAGCGGCGTGGTCGTGATGCGGTCAAGGTAAATCACGAATAAACCCCTTTCGGGCGAAGGCCGATCCCGGCCGGCGGCTGAGCTACGGCACGCTGCTCCCCTAGACCGCCATCCCCTCGTAGGCGAAGGAAATTCCTTTCTCGAGGGCCTGCGCCGTGCGGAAGAGCGTGGCCTCCTGAAACGCGGGCGCCACGAGTTGAACTCCCAGTGGCAGACCTTCCGAGGTCTTGCCGCAAGGCATCGAAAGCCCCGGCAGGCCGCCAAGGTTGATCGAGACGGTGAAGATGTCGCAGAGGTACATCTGGAGGGGGTCGTCGATGTTTTCCCCGAGGCGGAACGCCGGCGTGGGCGTCGAGGGAAGAAGCAGCACACGCACGCGCTCGAACTTCTCGTTGAAATCGTTCGCGATGAGGCGCCGCCCCCGCTGCGCGCGGGCGTAGTAAGCGTCGTAGTACCCGGCGCTCAGCGCGTAGGTGCCGAGCATGATGCGGCGCTTCACCTCGGGGCCGAACCCCTCGCTCCGGGAGCGGACGTAGAGCTCCTCGACGTTTCCCGCCTCCGGGGCGCGGCGGCCGTAGCGCACCCCGTCGTAGCGGGCGAGGTTCGAGCTCGCCTCCGACGTGCAAAGAAGATAGTAGGTCGGAATCGCGTAGGAGATGGAAGGAAGCGAAAGGCGCTCCACGCGCGCGCCCAGGCCGCCGAGGATCTCCGCGGCCCGCTCGATGCCCTGCCGCACCTCCGGGGCCACGCCCTCGCCGAAGCCCTCCTCGACGAGGCCAACCTTGAGGTCCTTCACGCCCCGGTCGATTCCCTCAAGAAAATCCGCCTCGACCTCGACGGACGTGGAATCGCGCGGGTCGCGCCCCGCGACGGCGGCGAGAAGCGTAGCCGCGTCGTGCACGCTCCGTGCGAAGGGGCCGATCTGGTCGAGGGAGGAGGCGAACGCGACCAGCCCGTAGCGCGAGATGCGGCCGTACGTGGGCTTCATGCCGACGACGCCACAGAACGCGGCGGGCTGCCGGATGGAGCCGCCCGTGTCGGAGCCGAGCGCGACCGGCGCGCATCCCGAGGCCACGGCCGCGGCGCTCCCGCCGCTCGAGCCTCCCGTGACTCTTTCCAGATCCCAGGGGTTGTGCGCCGCGCCGAAGGCGCTGTGCTCGGTCGAGGAGCCCATGGCGAACTCGTCCATATTGGTTTTTCCGACGAAGACGGCGCCCGCCTCCTCGGCGCGCGCCACCGAGGTCGCGTTGTAGGGCGGGACGAAATTCTCCAGAATCTTCGAGGCGCACGTCATCCGCACGCCGCGCGTGCAGAGGTTGTCCTTGAGCGCCGTCGGGACGCCGTGAAGCGGTCCGCGCGACTTGCCCGCGCGGAGCTCCTCGTCGAGCGCCCGGGCCCGGGCGAGAGCCTCGTCGCGCATCACCGTGATAAAGGCGTTGAGCTTCGGGTTGACCTCCTCGATTCGCGCGAGCGCCTCCTCCGCCAGGGCGACGCACGTCGTCTCCTTTTTCTGCAGGCGCTCGGAGAGCGTGGCAAGCGGGGTGTTGCTCACGAGGATTCGATGACCTCCGGAACCTTGAACGCGCCGCCCTCCTGCTCGGGCGCGTTTTGAAGCGCCTCCTCGCGCGGGAGCGAGCTTTCCGTCGTATCGTCGCGCGCGGGGCAGACGACGTCGAGGGCGTGCGCGACCGGCTCGAGCCCTTCGAGAGGGGCTTTCTCCAGCACGCGGATGTGTTCGAGAATGGAGGCAAGCTCGCGCGTGAGGCGCTCAAGCTCATCCCCGGAGAGCGCCAGCTTCGCGAGCTTCGCGATGTGCCGAACGTCGTCTTTCGTAACGGCCATGACCCCTCTAGGATAAGCGCAACGGCGCGCAAACGCAACGGGAAAAGGGCCTGGCGTCATGGAAGTGTCCGCCGCGCTCCTCGGCGGATTCGGGGAAAAACCCTACGAGAAGGCGCCTATGCCCGTAAACGCCCTGCCGAGGATGAGGGTGTGAATGTCGTGGGTGCCCTCGTAAGTGATGACCGACTCGAGGTTGCACATGTGCCGCATGACTTGGTACTCGGAAGTGACGAAAGAGCGCAGGCTGCTGTCGCCGCGCCGCTCACGGAATGTCCCTTATTGGATAATGATGTCGTCGCCGAAGCGTTCACTCATGGCCCGGCGGATCTCGTCGCTTGGTTTCTCCTGATCCACGAGCGCCTGCAGGAGCGCCTTGGCGTCACGCTGGCCGGGCACTTTCGCGCAGTTGCATTCGATGAGCATGTGACCGCATCTGCAAGGGCAACGGAACTCGGTGGCGAGCACCTTCGAGCGCTGGCTCAGCTTCACCGGCGGCAAAGGCTCCGCAGGAGGCGTCACTTTGGGCGTGACCTGTATGGTACTATCGGTCGTAAGCGGCTGCGTTGCCGTGGGGTCGGCCGGAGAGGTTATCACTTCATCCAGCACCTCTTCCTCCGGCTGCCCGTGGTACTTCTGAACGACGATGATGCCGATCACGATGCCCACCACCAGAACGGCCACGAGGTTGATAATTTGGTACACACGTTCTTTCTTGGGATCCGCCATCAGAAATTCCTTTCGTTTTTAAGGTCGTGTTTCCCCATAGAATAGAAGAGCCTGGGCGTCTTGTCAACTCGAAGCGCGCCGCGATGCGGGCGGGAGGGCGGAATACTACTTGGACGGACGTGAACGCCGTCGTGAGCGCTTGCGCGGCGCGGATTTTTTCGCGGGCGAAAGGCTTTTTCGCCTGAGCGTGTTGCGGTGAATGCCCAAGGATTTCGCCGCGGCGGAGCGGCTGCCGTTGGCATGCTTCAGGGCCATCGCAATGTACTTGCGCTCGAAGTCTCGCACCGCCTCGTCGAGTTTAACGCCGTTTTCAATCATCTCCGAGACAATTCTCTCAAGCCGCTCTTTCAGCGACGGCATACCGATGGCACTCCTATTTCCCGAACGAGATACACCAGCCGCCTCCCTTCACGGGCGATTATGTGCTACCATGGTTGCGCCCCCACCGAAAGTAGTCTACGGAACGGCTGGCAAAAGTCAAGAGGCAATTCAGTGGATTCGAAAGAGACACTGCGCAAGCGCTTCCGCACCGCCCGCCAACGCCTCGAGGATACCGAGCGTCGGCGGCTTAACGCCGAGATTTTCGACCGCGTCGAGCGCTTTCCACTGGTTCAACGCGCCGCGAGTCTGCATCTCTATCTTTCCATGGCCGAGGAGGTCGAAACGCGCTCGATTCTGCGCGGCGCCCTTTCGCGGGGCAAGCGCGTGTCCGTGCCGGCGGTGGACGCCTCGAGCGATGCGCTGCTTGCGTGCGAGCTCACGTCCCCGGACGATCCCATGGAGCGCGACCCGTTCGGCATCGAGGCGCCCCGCGAGCGCCGCCCCGTCGATTCGGAATCTCTCGAGCTAGTCCTCGTGCCCGGAGTCGCGTTCGACTCCCGCGGCTTCCGACTCGGTTTCGGCCGCGGCTACTACGACCGCTTCTTGAAGAATCTCGCCGCCGCCCGCGCGGGGCTGGCCTACGAATGCCAGATTCTCGACGCGCCGCTTCCCGCTTCCCCAGACGACGTGCCGATGGATTTCGTCATCACGGAGCGCCGCGTCATCGCGCGGTGCAACGGGGCGGAGGAATTTCTTCTTCCCGCGGAACAGAAGCGCCTGCTCGGCGCCGCGCGCGGTGCCGTCGAACAATGGCTTGAACGGAGCGGGGGCGGCCGGACCGTGAAGGAAACGCCGCCTCTTTCGGCGAAGCGCGGCGCCTTCGTGACGCTTCGCGTGGACGGCGAACTGCGCGGCTGCATCGGTTACATCCAACCCACGCGGCCCCTCGCCGAGGTTGTTTCCCAATGCGCCCGCATGGCCGCGAGCGAGGACCTCCGCTTCGAGCCGCTTCGGGCCGAAGAGTTGCCTCGCCTGCACGTCGAGATTTCGGTCCTCTCGTCCCCCCGCCCCCTTTCCCGCCCCGAAGACGTCGACATCGGCCGGCACGGTCTTATCGTGGAACAGGGGGCGAGGCGGGGGCTTCTCCTTCCCCAGGTGGCGGTGGAGCACGCGATGGAGCGCGAGGAATTTCTGGAGCATACCTGCCTCAAGGCCGGCCTCTCGCCCGGCTCGTGGAAGGAGCCCGAGACGAAAATCGAGACGTTCACGGCGCAGGTCTTCGGTGAAGTGGCCGCCGGGGGTCATGGCCTGAAGCGCTTCCCGTTTTGACCCGAGAAAGCTGAGGAAAAATCGTCTGCGGCGCCTCCGTCGTGTATAATCATCCCTGATGGAAGGACGAGGACAGCGCTTCATCTTCTACGGCATCGTCGCGGGGGTGCTCGCGGGAGGTCTCTGCGGCTGGATCTTCGGCGAGCCCATGGCGCGCGTCAAGTTCCTGGGCGAGCTTTTCCTGCACGCGCTGTTTCTCCTCATCGTGCCCCTCGTCTTTTTCTCGATGATCGCGGGCATCGCATCGCTCGGGGACGTGAGAAAAATCGGCCGCACGGGCGGCGCGGCGCTCACCTACTACGCACTCACGACGCTTGCGGCGGTTTTCGTGGGCCTTCTCCTGGTGAACGTCATTCAACCCGGCCGTGGCTTTCAAGAGCATGCCGCAGCCCTGACCGACCCCGCCTTGGCTTCCCGCATCGAAGAGAGCATGGGCAAAACGCCCGCGGACGCTCTCAAGGACATCCTGTTCTCGATCTTTCCAAAAAACATTCTCGACGCGGCGGCACGGCAGCAAATCCTTCCCCTAATTGTGTTCGCCCTCGTGTTCGGGGGCGTGCTCACGACGCTCGGGAAGGCGGGAAAACCGGTGCTCGATTTCTGCCTCGGCGCGAACGAGGCCGTCATGGTTATGGTGCGCCTCGTGATGTACGCTGCGCCGGTGGGCATCTTCGGCCTCGTGGCGGGGCGCCTGGGAGAGCAGGGAGGCGGTGCGGCCGTCGGGCGCGAGCTCGCAGCCGTCGGGTGGTACGCCTCGACGGTTCTCCTCGGGCTCGCCGTGCACGCGCTCGTGGTGCTTCCGCTCCTTCTGTACTTTCTCGGCCGCCGCGCCCCGCACCGCTACGCGGCGGGGGTGGCGCCGGCGCTGCTTACGGCCTTTTCGACCGCGTCGAGCTCGGCGACGCTTCCCGTGACCATCCGCTCCATCACGGAGCGGAACCGGGTGCGCTCCGACGTGGCCACGTTCGTCCTTCCCATCGGGGCCACGGTCAACATGGACGGCACCGGCCTCTACGAGGCAGTCGCGGCCGTGTTCATCGGCCAAGCCTTCGCCGTGGCGGCGGGCATTCACATCGGTTTGGGAGGAATGCTCATTATCGCCGTTACCGCGACGCTTGCCGCCATCGGCGCGGCCGGAATCCCCGAAGCCGGCCTCGTGACGATGCTCATCGTGCTCACGTCGGTGGGCTACCCGCAGGAGGTCATCACCGCGGGCATGGCGAGCATTCTCTCGATCGACTGGCTCCTCGACCGCTGCCGCACCACCGTGAACGTCTGGGGTGACGCCGTCGGGGCCGCCGTGGTCGAACGCTGGGCGCCGCCCTCGTCGCCGGACTCGGAGCCGCATGAAGCAGCTAACTGATGAAATGCTATTCGCCGCGCAGCTTCGCTGCGGAAATTACACCCGTCCCCCGGCCCCGCCGTCGGAAAGAACCTCTAGCCCGAATAGGGAGGCTCGTACTCCTCGCCCTTCTTGATGGGATATTTTTCGCGGTCGGCGTAGTCGGGATGGTCTTCGAAGAATTTTCTGTTCTCTTCGATGTAGTGCTCCCACTGCGGCGGGGTGGCGCTTTCCTCGAAGACGGCGTCCACGGGGCACGCCGGCTCACAGAGGGCGCAGTTGATGCACTCCTCGGGATGGATGTAAAGAATCTTGCCCGCGTCGTAGATGCAGTCCACGGGGCAGACCTCGACGCACGCCGTGTCCTTGGTCCCGAGGCACGGTTCAGCAATAATGTAGGCCATAGCTCATTCTCCTGTTCACAGTTTTTCGCATCGCCAGCCGCTTATTCTATCATGCCATGGTAGAAGACAGAAAAAGAAAAATCAACCAAAATTCCGGCGCGGGCCTTCCATGACCTTTCTCGGCATCGACACCTCGTGCGACGAGACCTCCGCGGCCGTCGTGGAGCGGACGTCCGACGGGACGTGCCTCATCCGCTCGAACGTCGTCTCCTCGCAGATCGACCTGCACGCCCGGTTCGGGGGCGTGGTGCCCGAGATGGCCTCGCGGGCGCACATCGAGCGCATCGGCCCCGTCGTCGAGGCGGCGCTCTCGCAGGCCGGGGCGGGCGTCGACGGCCTCCATGGAGTCGCCGTGACCGCGGGGCCGGGACTCGTGGGCGCCCTCCTCGTGGGCGTTAACTTCGCCAAGGGCCTAGCCTACCAACACGGGCTGCCGCTCGTTTCGGTCCACCACATCCACGGCCACCTCGAGTCGGTTTTCCTCGCGCACCCCGGGCTGGAGAGGGAGCTTCCCTCGCTCGCCCTCGTGGTTTCTGGGGGCCACACGGCGCTCTACACCGTCGAGAACGGCAGACGCTCCGCGCGCCGCTACGCGCGCATCGGCACGACGCGCGACGACGCCGTCGGCGAAGCCTACGACAAGGTTTCCAAGCTCCTGGGGCTCGGCTATCCGGGGGGGCCCATCATCGAAAAGCTGGCGTGCAAGGGAAACGGAAACGCCGTCGAGCTACCGAGGCATCCCAAGATCGGAAAGACCGTGAACTACGATTTCTCCTACAGCGGGCTGAAGAGCGCCGTCGCGCGCTACGTGGCCTCGAAGAACATCGCCCCCGCCTCCTCGCACGAGGAGGCCCTCGAGCGGGGGGACATTTGCGACTTGGCGGCGTCGTTTCAAGAAGCGGCCGTCGAGATGCTCCGGTGGACGGCGAGGCGCGCCGCGAAGCGCATGAAGCCGCGAAGCCTCTCCGTCTCGGGAGGCGTCTCGGTCAACCGATACCTGCGGGAGCGCTTCGCGACGCTGGGCGAGGAGCTCGATGTTCCGGCCTACTTTCCGCCGCGCGAGCTTACGACCGACAACGGCGCCATGATCGCCTACTGCGGCATACTCGGACGACGCAGCGCCCTTTCCCCCGCAAAAGCCCTGGCCCTGAACGCCCGGGCCGACTGGCGGTTCTAGAATGCCCTTTTTTGAAGAAACACGCGATTTTCTTGACAAACCCGGAAATATGCGCTATTCTGTTTTGTTATGGACGTGCAGCCCGCTGGGGCCAACAATTATTTTTGGTGCTGGTATCGCCAGGGCGGGTGGAGTGCGTTCTGACGCCGGTTTAGCGACCCTTGAACGAAACCCGACCCGCCTTGAAGAAGGTGGGTTTTTTATTTGATGTCAGGTAGAAAAGAAATGTTGAGCCTGAAGGCTCTTCGGGAAAAAGCGCAGCGCGGGAACGTCATCCCGATGGTTTTCGAGATGACGTCGGACACGCTGACGCCCGTGGCGGCGTGTCTGCGCCTTGCCCTCCCCCGGCTGGAAAGCCGGGGGTCGGGTCGCGCTAAGACCCCGCACGGCGGAAGCTTTCTTCTTGAGAGCGTCGAGGGCGGTGACCGCCTGGCGCGCTATTCGTTCCTCGGCATCGAGCCCTACGAGACGCTTCGCATCCGGGACGGGCAGGCGTGGCTCGAGCGAGCGGGCGAGTGCCGCGCGCTCACCCCGGAGGGAGCGGGGCCCGAAGGAAATCCCCTGCGCGCGCTCGGGGCGTACCTCTCGCGCTTTCACGCCGTCGAGGACCCCGAGCTTCCCCGCTTCGCGGGCGGCGCCGTGGGCTTCGTGGCCTACGAGGCGATTCGTCATCTGGAAAAAATTCCCGTGCGCCCGCCGCGGAGCGGCGAGGACGAGGCGTGCCTGATGCTTTTCCGCTCCCTCGTCGCCTTCGACCACGTCCGCCACCGCCTTCTCCTTATATCAAACGTCATCACCGACCGTTCCAAGGATTTGCGCCGCGCCCACCGCGAGGCCGGCGACTCGATCGAATCCATGCGCGAACGCCTGCTCCGGCTCGAGGACGGCGCTGTCACCCGCGCGGCCTCCGGCAAGTCCCCGGTGCGTCGGGGCAGAACCCCGCGGATCCCCACCGAGGGTGCGATGGGGCGTGACGCTTTTTGCGAGGGCGTCCGCCGCCTCAAGCGCCACATCCGCGCCGGTGACATTCTCCAGGGCGTCCTGTCGGAACAATTTTCGCTTCCCGTCCGCGCCGAGCCTTTTTCCATCTACCGCGCGCTCCGCACCGTGAACCCATCGCCGTACATGTTCTATCTCAATACGGGCCGCGACGTGGTGCTGGGGGCGTCGCCCGAGATGCTCGTGCGCGTGGAGGGACGCACGCTGGAGACGTGCCCCATCGCCGGCACGCGCCCACGGGGCCGCACGTACGAGGAGGACCGGCGCCTCGAGCGCAACCTGCAGGCGAGCGTCAAGGAGCGCGCCGAGCACCTGATGCTCGTGGATTTGGGGCGAAACGACATCGGGCGCGTCGCGGCCCCGGGAAGCGTCTCCGTGAAAAACTTCATGCACATCGAATACTTCTCCCATGTCATGCACATCGTCACGTCGGTCCAGGGAAGGCTCCGAAAGACGCGCTCGCCCTGGGACGCCTTTTCATCATGTTTTCCCGCGGGCACGGTGACGGGAGCGCCCAAGATTCGCGCGATGGAAATTCTCGCGGACATCGAGCCCGTGCGCCGCGGGCCCTACGCGGGCGCCGTGGTGTATCATGATTTCCAGGGCAACCTCGACTCGGCCATCACCATCCGGAGCCTCCTCGTGAGGCCCTCCTCCCGCTCCGGCGGACGGGAGGCCGTCGTGCAGGCCGGCGCGGGCGTCGTGGCCGATTCGCGCCCCGAGCGCGAATGGCAGGAGGTCTTGAGCAAGTCCGGTGCCATGTTCGAGGCGATTCGACTCGCGGAGAACGCAATATGATCCTTTTGATTGACAATTACGATTCGTTCACCTACAACCTGTACCAGTATCTGTACGAGCTGGGGGGGCGGCTGCGCGTCGTGCGAAACGACAAGGTTACGGTCAAAGAGATTGAGAAGATGCGTCCCGAAAAAATCATCATCTCCCCGGGCCCCGGAACGCCCGACGACGCCGGCGTGAGCGTGGACGTGGTTCGCGCGCTGGGGGCGAAGGTGCCCACCCTGGGCGTCTGCCTCGGACACCAGGCGGTCGGCCGGGCCTACGGCGGCCGCATCACGCGCGCGCGGCGCCTCATGCACGGAAAGACCTCGGAAATCCGCCACGACGGCAAAGGCATTTTCCGGGGCGTCGCGAATCCCTTCACGGCGACGCGCTATCACTCGCTGGTCGTTGCGCGCAAGAGATTTCCCAAAGAGCTTGTGCTCGTCGCCCAGGCCGAGGACGGCACCGTCCAGGCCCTACGCCATAGGAAACATCCCGTGTTCGGCGTGCAGTTCCACCCCGAGTCCATCATGACCACGGAAGGGAAGAAGATTCTAAGAAATTTCCTGGAGGTAACCTCATGAGCGAATTCCGAAAGGCCCTGGAAACGGTGTTTGAGAAAAAGTCGCTCGGGCGCGAGGGCGCGCGCGAGGCGATGGCCTTCCTGATCTCGGGCGAGGCGACGGACGCCCAAATCGGGGCGTTCCTCGGCGCCATGCGCACGAAGGGCGCGACGGCGGAAGAGCTTGCGGGTTTCGTCGAGGGCATGCGCCGCGCCGCCGTGAAGCTCGAGGTTTCCCGCGAGCCCCTCATCGACACGTGCGGCACCGGGGGTGACGGGATGGGGAGCTTCAATTTTTCGACGGCGGCCGCTTTCGTCGCCGCGGGCGCCGGCGTAGCCGTCGCCAAGCACGGAAACCGCGCCGTCTCGAGCCGCTCGGGAAGCGCTGACGTGCTCGAGGCCCTCGGCGTTCCCCTGGACCTTCCGGCGGAACAGGCCAGGGAGGCGCTCGAGCGCCACGGCTTCGCGTTCCTCTTCGCCCCTCTCTACCACCCCGCGATGAAACACGTCGGAAAACCCCGCAAGGAGCTCGGCGTCCGCACCGTGTTCAACCTTCTCGGCCCACTCGCCAATCCGGCCGGCGTGCGCCGCCAGGTCGTGGGCATCTACGATGCCGCGTTCGCAGAAACCTACGCGCGGGTGCTCGGCCTGCTGGGCGCCGAGGCGGCCCTCGTGGTGCACGGCGAGGACGGCATGGACGAGCTCACCCTTGCTGGAAAAACCACCGTCCACCGTCTCGAGGGCGGAAAAGTTTCGCGGGAGGAAGTCTCTCCCGAGGACGTCGGCCTGGCGCGCGCCCCCGCCGAGGCGCTGCGCGGGGGCTCGGCGCAGGAAAACGCAAAAAAACTCGAAGCCGTTCTCCGGGGTGAAGAAAAAGGGCCGCTGCGCGACGGCGCCTTATTCAACGCCGCCGCGGCGCTCTGTGTGGCCGGCGTCGCCAACACTATTAAGGAAGGCGTCGAGGAGGCGCGAAAGAGCGTCGACTCGGGCGGCGCCGCCCGCGTGCTCGAGGCGCTGCGCGGCACCCGCAAGGAGGGCGCCTCATGAGCCAGCCTCTCGTGCAGCGCCGGAGCGTCGTGGACAAGATCGTCGCCGCGACGCGGGCGCGCGTCGAGCGCGAGAAAGAGAAGATTTCTCGCGACGCGCTCCGGACGATGAATCTCGAGCCGCGCCAGCCGCTCGATTTCGCCGCGCCCTTTCGCGAAGACGGCCTGCACGTCATCGCCGAGGTGAAGCTCGCGACGCCCTCCGAGGGGGAAATCGGAAAAAACCTCAACCCCCTCGACGTGGCGAACGCCTATGCCCGGAACGGCGCGGCAGCGATTTCCGTCCTGACGGAGCCGGAATTTTTTCAGGGAAACATAGATTATCTCGCGCGCATACGGAGAGACGTCTCCGTTCCGCTTTTGATGAAGGATTTCTTCGTGGACGACTACCAGGTTACGCAGGCGTGGGTCTACGGGGCCGACTGCGTACTTCTGATTGTATCCGTCCTCGGCCGCGACGGCCTTCACGATTTGCTTCAGGCCGCCAGGGAGTTGGGCCTTTCGGCCCTGGTCGAGGTGCACACGGAGTGGGAGACGGAGACCGCGCTCAAGGAAGGCGCCGTGCTCATCGGTGTCAACAACCGCGACCTGCAGACGCTCAAGACCGATTTGGAAGTTTCAAAGCGCCTGGCGCGCTACGCCGGGCGCGACGGCGTCGTGCTCATAAGCGAGAGCGGCATCCGAACGCGCGAGGAGATGGAGACTTTGCGCGGGCTCGGCTACCGCGGATTCCTCGTGGGAACGCGTTTGATAAAATCCGGTCGGCCCGGCGCGGCGCTTGCCGAGCTCCTTGGAAGGGAGGCTGCGTGATGGTCATTAAGATTTGCGGCGTCACGCGCAAGGAGGACGCGCTCCTTGCGGTGGACCTGGGGGCGTGGGCGGTCGGGTTCAACTTCTACGAGAAAAGCCCGCGCTGCGTGACCGTCGAGCAGGCGGCGAGCATGGCGGCGCGGCTTCCGCTCGGCGTGCGGCGCGTCGGCGTGTTCGTGAACGCCGGGCGCTCCGCCATCGAGCGCACCGTCGTGAGGGCGGGGCTCGACATGATTCAGCTCCACGGCGACGAGCCACCGGACATGTGCCGCAACTGGCCGTGCGAGGTGATAAAAGCTATGCCGCTCAGCTCTGGGGAGGACGCGGAGCGCCTCGCCGCATATAAAGTCTACCTGCATCTTGCTGATTCGGGGACCGGCGACGCCTACGGCGGCACCGGTAAACTCTCCGACTGGAAGCTTGCGGCCGAAGCGGCCGCCAGGCACCGCCTGCTTCTGGCCGGAGGCCTCACGCCGGAGAACGTGGCCGAGGCCGTCCGCGCCGTCCGTCCCTTCGGGGTGGACGTGGCGAGCGGCGTTGAGCGTGAACCGGGCGTCAAGGACGCGAGCAAAATGAAAGCCTTCTTCACCGCCGCGCGCGAAGCGGCCAAGGAGACGAAATCATGAGCGCAAAACAGATCGGCCGCTTCGGGGCCTACGGGGGCCAGTTCGCGCCGGAGACGTTGATGCATCCCCTAAGCGAGCTCATAGAGGCCTACGAGCGCTTTCGCCGGGACAAGGCGTTTAAGGATGAGCTCGCGGCGCTCCTGCGCGAATACGCCGGGCGGCCGACGCCGCTCACGCTCGCCGCGCGCATGGGCGAGGTGCTGGGCGGCCGCGCGAAAATTTACCTCAAGCGCGAGGACCTGGCGCACACCGGCGCGCACAAGATTAACAACACCGTCGGGCAGGTGCTTCTCGCCACGAAGATGTCGAAGCGCCGCGTCATCGCCGAGACGGGCGCGGGACAGCACGGCGTCGCGACGGCCACCGCCGCCGCGCTCTTCGGCCTCGAATGCACCGTCTACATGGGCGAGGTGGACATGGAGCGGCAGGCGCTCAACGTCTTCCGGATGCGCCAGCTCGGCGCCGAGGTCATTCCCGTCTCGGCTGGAAGCCGCACCCTCAAGGACGCCATAAACGAGGCGATGCGCGACTGGGTGACGAACGTCCGGACGACGCATTACGTGCTCGGCTCCGTCCTCGGGCCGCACCCTTACCCCACGATGGTTCGGGATTTCCAGAGCGTCATCGGGCGCGAGACCCGGAAACAAATCCTCAAGGCCGAGGGCCGCCTCCCTGACCTTCTCGTCGCCTGCGTCGGCGGGGGGAGCAACGCCATCGGACTGTTCTATCCGTTCCTGAAAGACAAGAACATCCGCATGGTCGGCGTCGAGGCCGGCGGCCTGGGAATCCCGAGCCTCATGCATGCGGCGCGCTTCGCCGGGGGCTCGCCCGGCGTCCTGCACGGCACCTACACCTACGTGCTCCAGGACGATGCGGGACAGATCCGCGAGACCCACAGCGTCTCCGCGGGACTCGATTACCCGGCCGTAGGGCCGGAGCACTCCTTCCTGTTCGAATCGGGGCGCGTCGAATACACCCACGTCACCGACTCGGAGGCGCTCGACGCCTTCACGCTCCTCGGGCACACGGAAGGCATACTGCCCGCGCTTGAAAGCGCCCACGCCATCGCGTACCTGAAGAAAACGGCTTCCGAGACGAAGCGCGACTCCGTGGTCATCATCAATCTTTCCGGCCGCGGCGACAAGGACGTCGAGACCGTACGCAAGAGTCTGGAGAAGGGCGATGGCCGGTCTTAGAAAACTCTTGGACAAGCTGAAGAACAAGGGCCGCACGGCCTTCATCCCCTATTTCACGGCGGGCGACCCCTCCATGGAATGGACTGATAAATTTCTGAAGACCCTCGCCTCGGCGGGCGCGGACGTCGTCGAGCTGGGCGTTCCGTTCTCCGATCCCATCGCGGACGGCCCGACGAACCAGCGCGCCGCCGAGCGCTCGCTCCGCGCCGGAACGACGCTCGCGGACATTATCGATTTCATCGAGCGCTTCCGCCGGGAGGGGAACAAGACGCCCGTCGTCCTGTTCTCGTACTTCAACCCCATCCTGCAGATGGGCCTCGAAGCGTTCGCCCGCCGCGCCCGGGAGGCCGGCGCGAACGGCGTTCTCGCCGTGGACCTGCCGCCCGAGGAGGCGCGCGAGTACGTGCGGGTGATGAAGGCGCACAAGCTCGACACCATATTCCTGGCCTCGCCCACGACGCCGCCCGAGCGCCTGCGCCTCGTGGACAAGGCCTCCTCCGGGTTCGTCTATTACGTCTCGCGCATGGGCGTCACGGGCGCGAGGGCGAGTCTCTCGGATACGCTCCGCGAAGAGCTCGCGCGCGTCCGCAAGGTGGTCAAGAAGCCAGTGGCCGTTGGCTTCGGCATCTCCACGCCCGAGCAGGCGCGCGAGGTCGCCGCCCGGAGCGACGGCGTCGTCGTGGGAAGCGCTCTCGTCTCGTTCGTCGAGAAGCACCCGCCGGAGCAGGCGCGGGAAAAGATGCGGGAATTGGCGTCGCAGATGGTTGCGGCGATTAGGAAATAATACTCATGGACAAACACAGAAAATGCATTGACCGGGTGGATCATGAGCTTTTGAAGCTCTTCAACGAGCGCGCCCGCGCGGTCGCCGCTATCGGCGAATGGAAGCGCGAGCACGGCGGCGAAATCTACGACCCGGAGCGCGAGGCGAGAATTCTCCGCAAGCTGACCCGCGCGAACCGCGGCCCCCTCGACCGGCGCACGGTGGTGCATCTTTTCGAGCGCATCATCGACGAGTTCCGCGGCTTCGAGCGCGCCGCCGCGGAGCGCCCCAAAGGAAGGAGGCGGCGGAAATGATCGTCGTCATGAAGGAAAGGGCGACGGACCGCCAGACGCGGCAGGTCATCCGCACCGTCGTGAACTGGGGGCTCGACGTGCACCGCTCCACGGGAACGCACCACGTCATCCTGGGCGTGGTGGGCGATTTGAGGAACGTGCCCGTCTCGGTGCTCGAGACGATGCCGGGCGTCGATCGCCTCATCTACATCTCCAAGCGCCCGCGCCGCATCGCCGCACCCCGCCCTACGGTGAAGCTCTCGAAGCCTCTCTCCGTCTCCATCGTGGGCCTCGGGCTCATGGGAGGCTCGCTCGCGAAAGCGCTCCGCGCGCAGTGGCCGGGCGCCACCGTCGTGGGCTACGTGCGCCCGAAGCCAGGGCGAAAAATCCCGCGCGGCATCCTGCGGCGCGTCACCTCGGACCCGCGCGAGGCGGCCTCGGCGGACCTCGTCGTCTTTGCAACGCCCATCGACGTGACCGTCCGAATGATTCGGGCATGGGCGAAGTGGGCCAAGCCCGGGAGCCTCTGGACCGACATGGGAAGCACGAAGGCCGAGGTGTGCCGCGCCGCGGCAAGCGCCCTGCCCAAGCACGCTACCTTCGTCGGGGGCCACCCCATGACGGGCTCCGAGGAGCGTGGCATCGAACATGCCCGCACCGACCTCTTCGAGGGCACGAAGTGGATTCTCACTCCCGTGCGGGGCAAGCGTCTGCCGCCGCGTGCGCGCATCCTGCGCAAGCTCGCGACCTCGCTCGGGGCGAAGACCATTTTGATGAATCCCCGTGAGCATGACCGGATCGTCGCCGCCACGAGCCACCTGCCCCAGCTTGTTTCGACGGTGCTCGCCGTCACCACGGGGCCGCCCCTGGCCCGAAGCCGGATGGCGCGCCGCCTCGTGGGGCCGGGGCTTCAGGGAATGACGCGCATCGCCTCCTCGCCTCACGCCATTTGGCGGGACATCTTCGCCACGAACCCCAAAGACATCAAGGCGGCCATGAAAATTTTTCTAAAACACCTTAAAGACCTGGAAACGCTCTCGCCGAAGCGAATCGAAGGGGCGTTCCGGCGCGCCCATCGGATGCGCCGAAACCTTAAACGCTAGATCGAAAGGAGAAATTGCGATGCTCATAGTCATGGATTCCATGCATACGGACGAACAACTGGAAACCGTCGTGAAGAAAATCGAAGGCATGGGCTTCAAGGCCCACGTCATTCCCGGCGCGCAGAACGTGGCCGTGGGCGTCACGGGAAACCCGGGCGCGCTCGACCCGGGAGAGTTCGAAATTCTTCCCGGCGTCAAGCAGGCGCTGCGCGTCACGAGGCCCTACAAACTGCCGGGGAGGGATTTCAAGCGCGAGAACACCGTCTTCCGCGTCGGGAAGGCGTCCATGGGCGGCAGCCAGTTCGTCGTGATTGCGGGTCCCTGCGCCGTCGAGACCGAGGAGCAGACGGTCCGCATCGCGCGCTTCGTCGCGCGCGCCGGGGCGCACTGGCTGCGCGGCGGCGCCTACAAGCCGCGCACCTCGCCCTACTCGTTTCAGGGGCTCGGCGAGGAGGGGCTGAAAATCCTCGCGGCGGCGCGCGAGGAAACCGGCCTCCCCGTCGTGACCGAAGTGCTCGACCAGCGGAGTCTCGAAAAGGTGGTAGAGTACGCCGACGTGCTTCAGATAGGCACGCGCAACATGCAGAATTTCGCCCTCCTGCGGGAGGTGGGCGAAGCCAAGAAGCCCGTCATGCTCAAGCGCGGCTTTTCGGCCACGATCGACGAGTGGCTCCAGGCGGCGGAATACCTGCTGAGCGGGGGAACGAGCGACGTCTTCCTATGCGAGCGCGGCATCCGCACGTTCTCGAGCCACACGCGCAACACGCTCGACCTGAGCGCCGTGCCCGTGGTCAAGCAGCTCAGCCACCTGCCCGTCATCGTGGACCCGAGCCACGGCGTGGGCGCCCGCGACAAGGTGATCCCCATGTCGCGCGCCGCCGCGGCCGTCGGGGCGCACGGCATCATGCTGGACGTGCACGACCGCCCCGAGGAGGCTCTCTGCGACGGCCCGCAGGCGCTTCTTCCGGACCAGTTCACGCTTCTTATGCGCGACCTGCGCGCCATGAGCAAGGCGCTCGGATTCGAGCTGTGACGACGCGGGCCGTGCATCCGGCCTCGAACCCGCTCCGCGGCGCCGTCGAGGTTCCCGGCGACAAATCCGTCTCGCACCGGGCGCTCATCCTCGGCGCCCTGGCGGAGGGCGCGACGCGAATCGAGAACCTCGCTCCCGGTGCCGACGTCGCGGCCACGCGGCGCTGCCTCGAGGCGCTCGGCGTGCGCGTGGAAGCGGAGGGCGAGACCGTCGTCGTGCACGGGCGCGGCCTCGAAGAGTCCCTCGCGCCCTCCCCGCACGCGCTCGACGCGCAGAACTCCGGCACCACGACGCGCCTTCTCATGGGCGTGCTCTCGGGACAGACGTTCGAGGCGGAAATCACGGGGGACGATTCGCTCCGCCGCAGGCCGATGAAGCGCGTGGCCGAGCCGCTGCGGCGGATGGGCGCCGAGATCGAGCTCCGGGACGGCGAGTATTCTCCGGTCAGGATTCGCGGCCGGCGCCCGCTCCACGCCCTCCGCTACGAGCTCCCCGTGCCGAGCGCGCAGGTGAAGTCGGCGCTTCTTCTCGCCTCGCTCTTCGCCGACGAGAAATCCTCGGTGCGCGACCCCTTCGGGACGCGCGACCACACCGAGCGCATGCTGAGCGCCATGACGACGAGCGAGGGCCTGAGCGCAAGCGGCGACCGCATCACGTTCCGGCCTACGGCGCTCCACGGAGGCTGCTCGATAAGCGTCCCGAGAGACGTTTCGTCGGCCTCGTTTTTTCTCGCGGCCGCGGCGCTCGTCGAGGGCTCCGACGTCACGCTCCCCGGCGTCGGCCTCAATCCCACGCGCACGGGCTTTTTAGAAATTATCCGGGAGATGGGCGGGCGCGTGCGCGCGAGCGGGAGGAACGAGGCGGAGGTGGAGCCGCGCGGAACGTTGCGCGCGCGCTTCTCGCCCCTGTACGGCGTGCGCGTCGAGGCGAGGCGCCTGCCCGCGCTCGTGGACGAGGTGCCGGTCCTGGCCGTACTGGCCACCCAGGCGCACGGCGCGACGCGAATCGAGGGCGCGGGCGAGCTCCGCGTGAAGGAATCGAACCGCCTCGAAGGCGTCGCGTCCAACCTGCGCCGGATGGGCGCGCGCGCCGAGGTGCAGGGCGACGCGCTCTGCGTCGAGGGGCCGACGCCGCTTCGCGGCGCGGAAGTGGATACGACGGGCGACCACCGGCTCGCGATGGCGTTCGCCGTCGCTGCACTCGTGGCCGAGGGCGAGACGGTCCTCTCGGACGCGCGGTGCGTTGAGGTTTCGTACCCGGGATTTTTCGAGGACTTGGAGAAACTCTCCTCATGAAATTCGCCGCCGTCATCGGCCATCCCGTGAAGCACTCGCTTTCGCCCGCGATTTTCCGCGCGTTCTCCGAAGCGATGCGCGCGCCCCTCGAATACACGGCCATCGACGTACGGCCGGAGGGCCTCGCCGCGACGCTCGACGCCGTCTGCGAGTCCCCGTGGGTGGGCCTCAACGTCACGCTTCCGCACAAGGAAAAAATCGTCCCGCTGCTCGACCGCACGGCCCCGGAGGCGCGGGCGCTCGGGGCGGTGAACGTGGTGCGGTTTCGCGGAGGAAAACGCAGCGGCTATAATACGGACGTGGCAGGATTTATGGCCCCGCTCAAGCGGCAGCGGACGACGCTCCGAGGGAAGGTATGCGTCGTACTCGGCGCGGGCGGGGCCTCCCGGGCTGTGTGCGCGGCGTTAAAGAAGGAACGCGTCGGGGCGATACATCTTTTCAACCGGACCCCGGCGCGCGCCGCGCGGCTCGCAAGAGAGATGAAGGGCAAGATCAACGTCCATTCGCTCTCGAGGAAGCCGCTTGAGGAAATTCTGGAGGAGGAAAAGCCGGCGCTCGTCGTGAACGCCACCTCCGCTGGCCTCGACGGCCGCTCGTCGCCGCTTCCGCGCGGCGTGCGTCTCCCGAAGGAAGCCGTCGCGTACGACCTGATCTACCGTCCAGAATGGACGCCGTTTCTCCGCGCGGCGCGCAAGCAGGGGTGCGACGTGGTCTTCGGCCTCGGCATGCTCGTCGCGCAGGCCGCCGAGACGTGGAAGATCTGGTTCGGGGAATCCATTTCGCCTAAAACGTTGCTTGCGATAGAGAAGGCATTACAAGACTAGGTATGGGCTTTGTACTTTTTCGGGCTCGGTCAAGAAGAATCAAGGGTGACAAAGAGCAGTGTCCTTGCATCTCTCTTAATGTTGCCATAGTAAGGTTTGCGAAGGAGATAATTGACATGCTCCCCAGCGGCTGCGCTACCCTTTCCGTTGAAAAGCTGGATGGTGGTGACATCTCTGCTACAATCGCTCCCCTCCGTTCTGGCGCTGCTGAGATCACCATAATCGGTGATGACGAGCCGCAATTCCCAAAATATTTTTCCCTGTCATTTGGCCGAGGAATCACGTACGAGGGGCCGTGGGATATTGAACATAGCAAAGATATCGAACAGGATGTCCGAGAACTCTGCCAAGCCGTGGTGGCTGGAAATTATGTGGAAACAGTTTGGCTGAAGAATGGAGTCGAGGTTGCTGAGCTAGCGGAAGTTAAAACTAAAGATAGAGTCGCTCGCAGCTATTGGAGTCATACGTTTGCCTTACCTATAAGTGATTTTTTCCGTGTGCTCTTCCGAAAGAGTGAAAAAAAGGAAATCCATTATGGTCCGTACTTCGACTCGTGTAAACAAAACGTTGAGGAAAGAGCATGCCACTCCGCTATCTGACCGCAGGTGAATCGCACGGGCGCGGCCTCGTGGGCATCCTCGAGGGCATGCCCGCCGGACTCGCGCTAGAAGCCGCCTACATCGACGCCCACCTCGCGCGCCGCCAGATGGGCTACGGGCGCGGCGGGCGTATGAAAATCGAAAGGGACAAGGCGGAAATCCTGAGCGGCGTCCGCCACGGGAAGACGCTCGGAAGCCCCATCGGGCTCCTGGTGCACAACCGCGACTGGAAGAACTGGGAAGAGGTGATGGCCGTGGAGGCGGGAGGCGACGAATCGCTCCGCGCGGTGCGCGTCCCACGCCCCGGCCACGCCGACATGCAGGGCGTCGTCAAGTACGGCTTCAGTGACGTGCGGAACGTCCTCGAGCGCGCAAGCGCCCGCGAGACCGCCATGCGCGTTGCGCTCGCGAGCATCGCGCGGAAATTTCTCGAAGAGTTCGGCATCCACGTCGGAAGCCGCGTCGTCTCCATAGGCGACGTGCGCGACGAGAGCGAAATTAATTTCCCGGTATCCGAGCTCAACACGCGCGCGGACGCCTCGCCGGTACGCTGCCTCGACAAGGGCGCGGAAAAGCGCATGGTGAAAGCAATCGACGACGCCGGGGAGGCGGGCGACACGCTGGGCGGCGTCGTCGAGGTCGCGGCCGGCGGCCTTCCCGTGGGCCTCGGGAGCTACGCCCATTGGGACCGCCGCCTCGAGGGCGCGCTCGCGCAGGCCTTGATGAGCCTCAACGCCATCAAGGGCGTCGAGGTCGGCCTCGGCTTCGAGGCTGCGCGGCGCCGGGGCTCCGAGGTGCACGACGAGATTTTCTGGAGCGGGGACAAAACGCGCGCCGAGCGGAAGACGAACCGCTCGGGCGGCGTCGACGGCGGCGTCACGACGGGCCAGCCGCTCGTCGTGCGCGCGGCGATGAAGCCGATCGCGACGCTCATGCGCCCCGTGCGGAGCATCAACCTCGAAACGAAAGAGGAGGCCGAGGCGCACGTGGAGCGCTCCGACGTCTGCGCCGTTCCCACGGCGGGCGTCGTGGCCGAGTCGCTCGTGGCGCTCGTGCTGGCGGACGCTTTTCTGGAAAAATACGGGGGCGATTCCATGGAGGAAATCAAGGCGCACCATGCCGCACGGCCGCACAAGTAAGAAAAATATCTACCTGACCGGCTTTATGGCCTCGGGAAAGACCACCGTGGGAAAGCGCCTGGCGCAGCGCCTCGGCTGGCGGTTTCACGATGTGGACAGCGCCATCGAGCACCGCGCGCGCAAACCCATCGCGAAAATCTTTTCCTCCAAGGGCGAAGCCGCCTTCCGCAAAATGGAGGAGCTGGAAATCCAACGCGCCGCAAGGAAGCGCCGAACCGTGATAGCGCTCGGGGGCGGCGCCCTCGCGAGCGAGCGGAACCGGCACGCCGTCGAGGAAAGCGGCCTCCTCATCTACCTGTGCGTCTCCCCCGCGGAGGCGCTTCGGCGGATCGAAAACGACGGGATCGAGAATCGCCCTATGCTCCGCGGCGTGCCGCCCGCCAAGCGGAAAAATTATCTGGCCGCCCTCCTGTCGAAGCGGCGCCCCCTCTACCGGCGCGCCTCGATCCGGGTCGCCACCGGCGGGTCGACGCCCCGGCAGATCGTCGAGCGCATTCTGAGAAAACTTTTGTGGGACGGAATCGCGCCCCCGCAGTCCAAGTCCTCCCGGCCCCGCCAATGAAAACCGTCCGCGTCGCCCTCGCGAGAAAACCCTACCCCGTCTACATCGGCGCGGGGCTCCTGGACAAGCTGCCGCACCTCATGGCGCGGCACGGGTTCAAGGAGCGGGCCGTATTGGTCACCGATTACCATTTAAGACACCGCCACGCGCAGCGCGCGGAGGAGGCCTTCCGTCGCGCGAAGTGGAAAGTATCCACCATGGCGCTTCCGTGCGGAGAGCGCGCCAAGGACCTGGACGTGCTTGCGCGCATCTACGACTTCCTTCTTCGAAACAACGTCGAGCGCCGCACGCCCCTCATCGCCCTGGGCGGCGGCACGGTGGGCGACGCGGCGGGATTCGCCGCCGGGACGTTCTACCGCGGCATCCCGCTCGTGCAGGCGCCGACGACGCTCCTTGCGCAGGTCGACAGCGCCATCGGGGGGAAGACGGGCGTCAACCACCCGCGCGCCAAGAACGCCGTGGGCGTTTTCCACCAGCCGCGCCTCGTCGTCTGCGACGTCTCGGTCTTGAAGACCCTTCCGCGCCGCGAGGTTCTCGCGAGCCTGGGCGAGGTCGTAAAATACGCGCTCGCCTTCGACCGGCCCTTCGTGCGCCACCTCGCACTGCACTGGAAGAAAATCCTCGCGTGCGACGCGGCGACGCTCGTGGACGTCGTGGCGCGCTCGGCGCGCCACAAGGCGCACATCGTGGCGAAGGACGAGCTCGACACGGCCGGCGTCCGCGAGTTCCTCAACTTCGGCCACACCACCGCCCACGCGCTCGAGTCGGCCACAAATTATCGGCACCTCCTGCACGGCGAGGCCGTCGTGTGGGGCATGCGCGCGGCGGTCGCGCTCTCCCGCGCGCGCGGGCTCCTCTCGGCGAAAGAGCACGAGGAGGCCGCGGCGCTCCTTGGGAAATTCTCGCCGCCCCCGTGCCCACGGCGGCTGCATTTTGCGGACATATTCAAACACCTGCGCTACGACAAGAAGGTGCGCGGCGCGAAGAACGTGTTCGTCCTGCTCAAGGGCCTCGGGAAACCCGTGCGCGTAAGCGACGTCACCCGCGCGGAGCTTCGCCGCGCGTTCCACGACGTGGGATTGCCGTCATGAACGTCAGGCGCGTCCTCGTCCTCCACGGCCCCAACCTGAACCTCCTCGGCGAGCGCGAGCCGGAGATTTACGGCACGATGACGCTCGCCAAGCTCAACCGGCTGATCCGCGCCGAGGCGAAGCGCCTGAAGCTCACCGTGCGCATCGTCCAGTCAAACGGCGAGGGCGCGCTCATCGATTGCCTTCATAAAAACCGCCGCTGGGCGCAGGCCGTGGTCATCAACCCCGGCGCCTACACCCACTACTCCTACGCGCTGCACGACGCCGTCGCCGGCGTGAACCTCCCCGCCGTCGAGGTGCACCTGTCGGACATCCGCAAGCGCGAGGCGTGGCGGCGGCGCTCGGTCGTCGCGCCCGCGTGCCGGAAGCAGATCATGGGAAAGGGGGCGGGAAGCTACCTCGAGGCGCTCCGGTACCTGGCGCGCCTGAAATTGCCCGATGGCCGGTGAGCGGGAGATCCTGCGCTCCGCCTCGGTAGTCGGCGCAAACACCCTCCTCAGCCGCATCCTGGGCTACGTGCGCGACCGCGTCATCGCGTACCTCCTGGGCACCTCGCTCTTCGCGGACGCGTTCTACGCGCTTTTTCGCCTCCCGAACACCTTCCGCCGCCTGATGGGTGAGGGCGCGCTCACGGCCGCCGTGGTTCCCGTCTTCACCGAGGTGCGCGAGCGCGAGGGCGAGGAGGCGGGCTGGACGCTCGCCGCGCGGCTTTTCTTCGTCGTCGGGGCCGTGCTGGCCGTCGTGACGCTCGCGGGCGTGGTCTTCTCGGCGCAGCTACTTTCCGTCACGGGCTTCGCCGAGCGGCATGCGGACGTCGTCCTAGATGACGCCGTCCTCCTGAACCGAATCATTTTCCCCTACCTCTTCTTCATATGCCTCGCCGCGCTCGCCATGGCGCTCCTCAACAGCGTGGGCGTCTTCGGGCCGTCGGCGTTCACGCCGGTGCTTCTGAATTTATCCATCATAGCCGCGGCGCTTGTTTTCGGGCGCCGCATGGAGGAGCCCGTGCGCGCCCTCGCGTGGGGCGTCCTCGCGGGAGGAATTCTTCAGCTTTCCTTCCAGATTCCGTTCCTCTGGCGGCGCGGCTTCCGCCTACGCGCGAGGGGAAAAATCCTGTCGCGGCGCGTCCTCGAGGTCGCGTGGCTTTTCGTTCCCGCCGCCTTCGGCGCGGGCATCACCCAAATCAACATTCTTGTGGGCACCTTGGTCGCCACCTACCTCGACCCGGGGAGCGTCTCCTCGCTCTACTACGCCGACCGCGTCATGGAGCTCACGTACGGCGTTTACGCCCTCGGCATCGCGACGGTCATCCTGCCCGCCATGAGCCGCTTCGCCGCGCGCGGCGAGCTCGAGCGCGTCAAGGAGACGCTCGTCTTCGCCCTTCGCGCCACCTTCTTCATCATGATTCCCTCCGCGGCGGGCCTCATCCTCCTTCGCGGGCCCATCATCGAGACGCTCTTTCTCGGCGGAAGCTACGACGCGCGCTCCGTGGAGATGACGGCGTTCGCGCTCCTCTTCTACGCCCTCGGGCTCGCGGGCTACGCGGCCGTGAAGGTGGTCGTGGCGGTCTTCTACGCGGAAAAGGACACGAAGACGCCCGTGCGCGCCGCGTTCGCGGCGTTCGCCGCAAACGTCCTGCTCATGGCGTGGCTCGTGGGGCCGCTCTCGCACGGGGGCATCGCGCTCGCGACCTCGTGCGCCGCCTACCTGAACGCGGGGCTCCTGTTCGCAGTCTTCCTCAAACGCAGGGGACGCGTCGCCCTGGGGGAATTGGGCGCCTCGCTTGCGCGCACCCTGGCGGCCACGGCCGTCATGGGGGCGGTCGTGTGGTTTGTCGCGGAGAAAATTTCTCTGCACGAGACCGCCGCGCTCGGCGAGAAGGCGTTGCGCCTGGGCGTTGTCATCGCCGTCGGCGCCGCGGTGTACTTCCTCGCGGCCGCGCTTCTTGGCGCCCGGGAAATCGGAGAGCTTCGCTCCGTGTTCCGGAGAAAACTTCCTGAATCTTCGAGAGGCGCCCATGAGTAAAGAGCCCGCGCGGACCGTCACCGTGTACGAGCACGGTTTTCTCACTACGTTCCGCTGGAGCGGCGGAAAGATTGAAAGCGTTGACATTAAGCGCACCAGCGCCGAAAGGGGAAAAAAAACCGAAGGCACCGAGAAGGAGCGCCGCTGGCTCCGCGCCTTCTTCGCGGGACGGAACGTGAAAGGCATCCCGCTCGACACGGGCGCGCTCACGTTTTTTCAGAAAAGGGTCTACAAGGTGGTAAGCGCCATCCCGCCGGGGAGGACGTTGACGTACGGCGAGGTGGCGAAAAGAATCGGCCGCCCCCGCGCGGCGCGCGCCGTGGGGCAGGCCATGCGCGCGAACCCCCATGCGCCCTTCATGCCCTGCCACCGCGTCGTAGCGGCGGACGGCCTCGGCGGCTACAGCGGGAAGATGCACTCGAAGACCAAGACGGCGCTCCTTGAGTGGGAGCGGGGAAGGCGGGAAAAATCGTGAAAGCCGTCGTCCAGCGTGTTTCCCGCGCGAACGTTTCCGTGGATGGGGAAAAAGTTGCGGAAATCGGCCGCGGCTTCGTCGTGCTCCTGGGCGTCGAGCGCGGCGACACGGATAAGGAAGCCGGGTGGCTCGCCGAGAAAATCGTCAACCTGAGAATCTTTCCGGCCGAAGGACCCGAGGGCGAGCACAAGAACATGGACCGCTCGCTACTCGAGGTGGGAGGCTCGATCCTCGCGGTCTCGCAGTTCACGCTCGCGGGCGACTGCCGCAAGGGGCGGCGCCCGTCGTTCGTGCGGGCCGCGCCGCCCGAAGAGGCCGAGCCGCTTTACGAAAAATTCGTCGCCGCATGCCGCGCGTGCGGCGTCCGGGTCGAGACGGGAAGATTCGGCGCCATGATGGGCGTGGAACTCGTGAACGACGGCCCCGTGACCATCCTGGTGGAGACGAAGGGGTAGCCGCCGCCCGGCCGGGCAAAACGAGCGGTTTGATGGTAAAATATCTGGATGACCTCACAAGGCACGGCATCAAGCAAGGGCCGGCGGCGAACGCGTAGGCCGCGCCCACGGCCACGCCTCCTCCCCGGCGGCAAGCCCCGATGCGTGCATCGGGGCAAGTCCCGAAAGAATCAAGGCATGGTGGTCGCGGACAGCCCCAAGAAAAAGAGCTATTCCCTGGACGCGGCGCTCAACAAGGTCATCCTGGGCGACGCCCTCGGAGTGCTCAAGAAACTGCCCGGGGAGTCGGTGGATATGGCCTTCCTGGACCCGCCGTACTTTTTGCAGCTTCCCAAGAAGACGCTGAAAAGATGGAGCGTCAAAACGCACGTGGACGGGGTGGACGATGCATGGGACAAGTTCGACTCGTTCGGGGAGTACGACCGCTTCATCCGAAGTCTTCTCCATGAAACCAAGCGCGTCATGAAGCCCAACGCGACCCTCTGGATCATCGCCACCTACCACAGCATATTCCGCATCGGTCGGATCATGCAGGACCTGGGCTACTGGATACTGAACGACGTAATCTGGCTCAAGACGAACCCCATGCCCAACTGGCTGGGCGTCCGATTCACGAACGCCACGGAAACGCTCATCTGGGCCGTGACGGACAAGAAGGCGAAGAAATACACGTTCGACAAGAAGTCGGCCAAGGAATTCGGCGTGGGCAAGGTCGGCGCGAACGTGTGGACGCTTCCCGTTTGCAACGGCAGGGAGAGGCTGAAGGGCGAAAACGGAGAAAAACTCCACTCCACGCAGAAGCCCGCGGAATTGCTCCGAAGGGTGATCCTAACTTCGACAAAGGAAGGAGACGTCGTGCTGGACCCCGTGGCCGGCGTCGGTACCACGGGGTATGTCGCTCAGGCGCTGGGACGGAATTTTATAATGATCGAAATCAACGGAAACTACGTGGAAGGCATAAGAGAAAGATTTCAAGAACCCCTGAAGCTCGGTGCTTCCCTACAACACAATTACGGAGGCGTAGCAATATGAAAGATTCTTCTGTAAAAGCCGTCACCCCCCCCGACCGCTGGGACGTCTCACTCCTGAAGGAACGCTTCGCGGATAAGGCCCAAGTGTACGCCTCGCCGCAGGGCGACGTGTTCGCCGAGGTGGCAAGGGAGCATGTCTTCGAGGTCGCGAAGGCGCTCCATGCCGAGGGCTACGACTACTGCGCCGAGGTGACGGCCGTGGACTATCTCAAGCACAAGAGTTACCGGCCGGAGGAGGGAACGCCGCGCTTCACCGTGGTCTACGTGCTCTACTCCACCGTGAAGAACACGCAAATCATCCTGCGCGTGCCCGTGCCGGAGGACGACTGCAAAGCGCTGTCGCTTGCGCCCATCTGGAAGGGCGCGGACTGGTTCGAGCGCGAGGTCTACGACACGATGGGCGTCGTGTTCGAGGGGCACCCCGACCTGCGGCGCATTCTGACGTGGGAGGGCTTCGAGGGACATCCCGAGCGCAAGGATTTTCCATGGCGCGACCCCGAGTGGGAGAGCCCGTGGAGGAACCGGCACCCGGGGAAAGTCTAGGTAAGTAGCCAGTGGCTGCTTAAATGCAAGAAAGTCTCCTCGTTCTCGACTTCGGCTCCCAGTACACGCAGCTCATCGCGCGGCGCGTCCGGGAGCTGAACGTCTATTCCGAAATTCTTCCCTTTTCCGTCCCGGTGGACGAGATCAAGCGCCTTGCTCCGAAGGGGCTGATTCTCTCGGGCGGTCCCCAGAGCGTCTACGACAGGGGCGCTCCCCAGGGCGACCCTGGAATTCTGGAGCTCGGCATTCCCGTACTCGGCATCTGCTATGGGATGCATTGGATGTGCCGGGCGCTCGGGGGGAAGGTCGCGGCGTCCGCAAAGCGCGAGTACGGCCACGCGGAGATTTCTCCGCAGCACGAGAGCATTTTCTTCCGGGGTCTTTCGGAGAAAGGAAAAGTCTGGATGAGCCACGGTGACCGCGTCGAGGCGCTACCCGAGGGGTTTCAAAGCATCGCCGCGTCGGACAACTCCCCCTTCGCGGCCGTCGAGCATCCGGATAAAAAGATGGTCTGCATCCAGTTCCACCCCGAGGTCTCGCACACGCCGCAAGGAAAGCCGATGCTCCGGAATTTCCTTTATGAAATTTGCGGATTCCGGGGCGGCTGGACGAGCGCGCGGTTCATCGAGGAGGCGGTCGAGGCGATCCGGAAAAAAGTCGGCGGCGGCGCCGTGGTGTGCGGCCTCTCGGGCGGCGTCGACTCGTCCGTCGCGGCGACGCTCATCCACCGGGCCGTGGGCGACCAGCTGCAGTGCATCTTCGTGGACACGGGCCTTCTGCGCCTCGACGAGGGCGACGTCGTCATGGAGACTTTCGCGGAAAAGCTGCGCTTGAAGGTGCACCGCGTGGACGCGGGCGAGCGCTTCTTCGCCGCCCTGAGCGGCGTCGAGGACCCGGAGGAAAAACGCCGGATCATCGGCGGCCTCTTCATCGAGATATTCGCGGAGGAGGCCAGGAAATTCAAGGACGCGAAATTCCTGGCGCAGGGAACGCTCTATCCCGACGTCATCGAGAGCACGTCGGTGAAGGGGCCCTCGGCGGTCATCAAGACGCACCACAACGTGGGCGGCCTCCCCGAGGTGCTTCCGTTCGAGCTCGTCGAGCCGCTCCGGTTCCTCTTCAAGGACGAGGTGCGGCGCGCGGGGCTCGAGCTCGGCCTTTCGGAAGAAATTATCTGGCGCCATCCCTTTCCCGGCCCCGGGCTCGCCGTGCGCATCCTGGGCGAGGTGACGCCGGAGCACGTCGCCGTGCTTCAGCGGGCCGACGACATTTTCATCTCGGAGCTCCGCGCCGAGGGGCACTACCGCGGCACGGCGCAGGCCTTCGCCGTGCTGCTTCCCGTCAGGAGCGTGGGCGTGATGGGCGACGGGCGCAGCTACGAGAACGTCGTGGCGCTCCGGGCCGTCACCACCGAGGACTTCATGACGGCCGACTGGGCGCGCCTGCCCGACGCGCTCTTGAACCGCGTCGCCACGCGCATCGTGAACGAGGTGAAGGGAGTCAACCGCGTCGCCTACGACGTGACGACGAAGCCGCCCGCTACGATCGAGTGGGAGTGAGCGCATGACCGGGTGGATCGTCGCGATTGTTCTCCTTGTTCTCGCGCTTCCCGTTGCCTGGTGGCTGGGACGGGGCAAACAAACCGCGTCGGCGACGGGCGGGGAAGATCGTTGGGGAACCGTCGACAACCTGCTTCAGAACATTCAGCGTGTAATCGGGGACCAGACGAAAGCGATCGCCGCGTTGGAGGAGCGGACGAAATTTATCTATACAAAGGCAGAGGCGCATTCGGGAGAGCTTCACAAGATCTCCTCTTTTTCGGAGCAAGATATTAAGGCGCAGGAGAAAGTCCAGAAGCAGATAGGAGAAACCCAGACGCTCATCGTCAAGATGAAGGCCGATTATGAGGCGCGCCTTCAGGAGGAACAGCGCATCGCCGAAGCCGTCGGAAAACTCGAGGCCAAGCTTCTTGGAAGTCAGAGCAAGGGAGAAGCGGGGGAGAACCTCGTGGCGGACATTCTGGGTGCGCTTCCCACCGATATGGTGCGCACCAATCTCGTGATCAAGAACAAGCCCGTCGAGTTTGCCATTAAACTTCCCAACGGAAAGTTCGTGCCTCTTGATTCCAAGATGAATGAGAATTTTGATAAAGCGGTCCGGGACGTGCAGCAATACATCGACACGAACGTGACGGAAAGCTACGCGATATTGGCCCTTCCCGACAGCCGCCATGTCGAGACACGTCGCTCCCACTACGAGGCGTCGCGCCAAGGGGTGTTCGTGGTTTCCTACAGCATGCTGCTTCCCTATCTTCTGACTCTTATGCAGATGCAGCGGCGGTTTCAGACCCGCCTCGACCTCGATCGCCTCCACCAGTCCGTCGAACGCTTCGCCGTGCTCACGGAAGGACTGAGCGAACGGCTCGAGGGGCACATGGCGCGCGGCCTCACTATGATCCAGAACGCCCACCAGGAGTGCCAGCAATCCGTGGGCCAGCTGCGCGCCCTGTTGCTTCAGATGAAGGCCATGGACGAGATGGCGGTGAGTGACGGCGATTCGGGCGGAGAGACTACCCCCGCCCTATTTCCTTCTTCGGATTAATCCGCGACTTCCGGCCCTCCCCGCTCGGCGTCGAGGCCCGCTCCATCGCTTCCGTGCCGTGGAACCCTGCGGGGCCGGGGCGTGTTATATAATGGAAGCCTCATGAAATTCCGCGGCGCGCTCGTAGCCATCCTGATTCTCGCGGGCCTCGTGGCCTACCTCTTCCTCGTGGAGTTCCCCGGGCAGAAGGCAAAGAAGGAGCGCGAGAAGGAGGAGAAGAGCGTCTTCTCGCTCGTGCGCGACGACGTCGCCCGCGTCGCCCTGAAGCGCCTTGAGGGAGAATCTTTGGAATTCGAGCGGCTCGACGCGGAGGCACCCGAAGCCAGGGATAAACTCTGGGAGTGGCGCTTGAAGAATCCTCTCGAAACCTACGCCGACAAGGTGCGCGTCGAGGACCTCCTGCGCGAACTCGAGGACCTGCGCAAGCAGCACGACCTGGAGTCCGTGGACTTCGCGCAATTCGGGCTCGCGAACCCCGAGGTGCGCGTGGAGATCGAGATGCGCGACGGGCGGAGCCTGGGGCTCAGCGTCGGTGCTGACGCGCCAGTGGAGGCCGCCGCCTACGCACGCGCCGACCACCAGGGCGGCGTTTTTCTCATCGACCGGTCCGTAAAAGAATCCCTCCTGAAGGATACTTTTCACTTCCGCGACCGCCGCGCCGTTAACTTCGACGCCATGCACCTCCTGCGCATGGCCGTGCGCCGCCCGGAGGAATCGCTCGCGCTCGAAAAGCGCGACAACGCGTGGCGCCTCGTGGAGCCGCAGGCATCGCCCGCCGAAAAGGAGGCCGTGGACGATTTCCTCTACGCCCTCGAACACATGAGCGCGTCTTCCGTCGTCTCCGAGCATGCCGCGGGCACCGAACGCAGGGCCCACGGCCTGGGCGCGCCGTACCTCGACGTCGAGCTCGTCGAAAAACGCGGTGAGGGCGAGCGTACGACGGACGTCTTGTTTGGCAAGGAGGACGACAAGCTCTACGCGCTGCGCGACTGGGACCAGGCGCTCCTGGAAATCGAAAGCCCGAGCTGGGAAAAACTCGACGTTTCCTTCGACGCGCTGCGCCGCAAGCGCCTCTTCACGCTCCCCAAGTGGGAAGTTTCCCGCGTGGAGGTGAAGAATCCCGAAGGCTCCTACGTCCTCGCGAAAGAGGACTGGACGTGGCGCGTTCTCGAGCCCGAGGGCGAGAAAGACCCCGACCGCATGCAGGCCGACGACGTTATTTCGACAATCACCCACTTGAGGGCGTCGGGGTTTTCCCCCGTGCCCGAGGACGAGGCGCCCCTCGGCCTCGACGAGCCGTTTCTCCAATTGCGAGCCGGAAGCGACGAGCGCTCCGAGTCCGCGTCCTTCGGGCGCGGCCCGGAGGATGGCCGCGTCTACGCCCGCGTCGAGGGGTGGGACGACACGCTACTCGTCGTGGAAGAGTCCTCCCTGGAGATTCTCCTCAAACCCTACGCGTATCTTCTCGAGCCCACGCCCGAGCACGAGAAGCTGTCGGAAGAGCTGATGAAGCACTAGGGGAAGAGGAAAGGGGAGGGGTAACACCAAGACGGCAGGGATTCTAAATTAGGTATCTGCCGATTCGCTGTTTTCTTCGGATTCAACTGGTTTGCTAAGATATCTTGCAATCAATTTTGCAAATTTCTTGGCGTCTTCAAGATTATAGAAGGTGTCAATAGAGATCTCTTGTTTTCCCGTATGGATGGCGACAGCCCACAGCAGCCGATTGTAACTCCCAGCCAACGTGCTTGAGACCCACACTTTCTCTATGTTTTCGAAGTGAATCTGTTGATTAAAAGCAAGTCGGCGGCCCAGGAAGACAATTTCTTCTTTGCGGTCTATAGTGAACACTCTGTGGTTCGCAAAGGCAAAGAATCCTACTGCTATCATAAGAAACCAAAGAAAAACCCATAGCCACCAACGCCAATCATATTGTGATAGTGCCATAATCGGCCCACCTGCCTCAAAGCTCTTTCCTTGAAAAAACATCCATGTTACCCACAGCATGAAGAGAGAAAATCCAATCAATAAAAGACTTCCAAGCCTTAAGAAGAACCTTTCTTTTAAATGTAGCCGTCCGTCTTCCTGAATGGCGTTTCTATAGTTAAAATGCGGGATTGTTCCGCTCATTGCAGACCGTTCTGTATGGAAAGTAGAAAGAGAGCAATGTTGCGCTTCAGCACAATCATCGCCTCACGCCACCATCGAGATTTTCCTAATTTCCTTCACCACGCTGGGAAGCACCTTCAGCACGTACTCGATATCCTCCTCGGTGGTGCCGACGCCGAGGCTGAAGCGGATGCTCGCCTTGTTGTCCTCCTTGGAGATGCCGAGGGATTCGAGCACGGGCGAGGGATCGACCGAGCCCGAGGAGCACGCGGAGCCCGTCGAGACCGCGACGCCTTTCAGGTCCAGGCTGATGAGCACGGCCTCGCCGTCCACGCCCTTGAACGAGACGTTTAGGGTGTTCGAGACGCGGCGCTCGCGCGAGCCGTTCACCTGCACGTTCGGGATTTTTTCGAGGATGCCTTTCTCCAGCTTGTCGCGCAGGGCCGCCACATGCGGCGCGGCCTGAAGGAATTCCGTCCGGGCGAGCTCCGCAGCGCGCCCCATGCCCACGATGCCCACGACGTTCTCCGTGCCGCCGCGGCGGCCCTCCTCCTGGTGGCCGCCCGTGACGAAGCACTCCATTGGGGTGTCGCGCTTGACGTAGAGCGCGCCCGCGCCCTTCAGGGCGTAGAACTTGTGCCCCGAGACGGAAACCAGATCCGCGCCGAGCGCCCTGACGTCCACGGGAATCTTTCCCACGGCCTGCACGGCGTCGCAGTGAAAGAGCGCGCCGGCGTCGTGCGCGACGGGCACGAGCTCCTCGACGGGCTCGATGACGCCTATCTCGTTGTTTGTGAGCATCACGCTCACGAGCACCGTCTCCTTGCGAAGGGCCTGGCGCAGGACATCCGGGGTCACGAGGCCTTCCCGCGTCACGGGAAGGTAAGTGACGTCGCAACCTGTGTCCTTGAGCGCCTCGGCCGTGTCCGCGACGGCGGGATGCTCGATGGCGCTCGTGATGACGTGGGGGCGCTCCGCCTTTTGGCGCAGGGCGCGCACGGCGCCGTGGAGCGCCAGGTTGTCCGACTCGGTGCCGCCGCTCGTGAAGACGATCTCGTCCACGTCGGCGTTCAGAAGCCGCGCCACCTGCTCGCGCGCCCGCTCCACCGCGGCCCTCACGGCCTGGCCGAAGCGGTGGACGCTCGAGGGGTTCCCGAAGTCACCCTCGAGGAACGGCGCGACGGCGTCGCGGACGCGCGGGTCGACGGGACACGTGGCGTTATGGTCGAGGTAGACGCGTTTCATGAGTGCTCACCAAAGGGGATGCGTGCTGCGATGCATCGCTTCTGTCTTAGGATAGCGCAGGCACGGACGAAAAATCAAAGCTCCGGGTTTCCAAAAGACCGGAGGGGGCACGGGTTTGTCAAGCCGTTCATGAAACATTACACTGGAGAGGGAAGCGCTTGTTCGCGAAAAGAAATTCCTGATGGCAAAACCACTCCGGCTTCGGATCAACGAAATTTTTTTCAGCCTCCAGGGCGAAACCACGCGCGCCGGCCGGCCGTGCGTCTTCGTGCGCCTGACGGGCTGCGACCTCCGCTGCGTCTGGTGCGACACGGAATACGCCTTCTACGAAGGCCGGCAGATGACCCTGGCCGACGTGCACGGCGAGGTGCGCCGCCACCCGTGCCGCCTCGTGGAGTTCACGGGTGGCGAGCCCATGCTCCAGCACCGCGCGATGGTGCCGCTGATGCGCCGCCTCCTGAGCGAGGGCTACGACGTGATGGTCGAGACGAGCGGGGCGCGCGACGTTTCGCCGCTTCCGCGCGAGGTCATTAAAATCGTGGACCTCAAATGCCCCTCAAGCGGCGAGTGCGAGCGAAACGTTTACGCCAACCTGGAGCTCCTTGGAGAAAGGGACGAGGTCAAATTCGTCATCGCCGACCGCGGCGATTACGAGTGGGCGCGCGCCAAGACGCGGGCCCTGCGCCTCGCGGAGCGCTGCCCCGTGCTCTTCGCGCCCGTCTGGGGACGGATGGCGCCCGCGGTGCTGGCCGAATGGATTCTTGAGGACCGCCTTCCGGTGCGCTTCCAGCCGCAGCTCCACAAGATTCTCTGGGGCGAGCGCCGCGGCGCGTAGGGATAATCCCCGCACGCCGCGAGGGTTCCCCGAAACCGCCGGAAGCTCCGCTCTACTTTTTCTCCTCCGCCTTCGCCTTGGCCGCTGCGTCTATTTTTTCGAGGAATTCTTCCGGGTTCTTGCGGAATCCCCCGATGCAGCCGCTGCAGCAGAAGCGCACGAGGCGGTCGTCGTGGACGTAGTCCACGGGCTCGCCCATCGAGCCGAGCTTCATGCCGCTTACGACACACGTGTCGAGCGGGTAGTCCTCTTTCTGCTTGGCGAAGGAGGCCGCGTCGAGCTTTTTGAGATATTCCTCGGGCTCCGCCTGGAACCTCTTGATGCAGCCCTTGCAGCAGAAGCGCACGAGGCGGCCGTCGTGGTCGTAGTCCACGGGCTCGCCCATCGAGCCGAGCTTCTTGCCGCTTACGACACACGTGTCGAGCGGGTAGTCCTTTGCCTGCGGCTTTTCGTCCGCGGCCTTTGCCTCCTCCTGGGCGGAGGCGCAAGAGACGGTCAGCGCCAGCCCCAGTGCGGCAACCCCCAGCGCGAGCACCGCCACGGTGAGTTTGGTTCGCAGCTTCATGTTCGTTTCTCCTTCCTTATTGAGTGAATGGCTGTCCATTAATCGCCGTCCAAGGCGGGGGCTCCCTTGCCGTCCTCCGCCGGAGAACGCGGGCTATGCTTGACCTCGCCGTGCCACTTCCATAAAAGGTAAACGGCGGGATACACGGCGAGTTCCATGAGGAACGAAGTAAAGAGGCCGCCCACCATCGGCGCGGCGATGCGCTTCATCAGGTCCGCGCCCGTGCCCGTGCTCCACATCAGCGGCAGGAGGCCCGTGAACGTCGTCGCCACGGTCATGACCTTGGGGCGCACGCGCTGGACGGCGCCGTGGTGGATGGCGTCCTTGAGGTCGGCGAGCGTGCGCATCCTGCCCTTGCGCTTCCTCTCGTCGTAGGCCAGGTCCAGGTAGACCAGCATGAAGACGCCCGTCTCCGCGTCGAGCCCGAGGAGGGCGATGAGACCCACCCAAACGCCGATGGAAAGGTTGTAACCGAGGGCGTAGAGAAGCCAGATCGCCCCGATGGCCGAGAAGGGAATGGCGAGGAGAACGATGAGCGTCTTCGCCACGGAGCGCGTGTTGAAGAAGAGGAGCATGAAGATGATAAAGAGCGTAATCGGCACGACGAGAAGGAGTTTTTCCCTCACGCGCTCCATGGACTCGTACTGCCCGCTCCAGCGCAGGAAGTAGCCCTCGGGCAGGTCCACGCGCTCGTTCACGGCGCGCTTGGCGTCGGCCACGTAGGAGCCCACGTCGCGCTTCGCCATGTCGAGGTCCACGTAGACGTAGGAGGCGAGCATGCCGTTTTCGTTTCGTATCATGCCCGGCCCCGTCGTGTAGCGAAGGTCGGCTAGCTGCGCGAGGGGAACGTTTGCCCCCGACGGCGTGTTCACGAGGACGCGCTCCAGGCGGGCGAGGTCGTCGCGCAGCTCGCGCGGGTAGCGGATGTTCACTGGGTAGCGTTCGCGCCCCTCGATGGTCGTGGTGACGTTCTGGCCGCCGATGGCGCCCATGACGACGTCGTGGACGTCGTCTATGGTGAGGCCGTAGCGCGCGAGCTCCTCGCGGCGCGGGTCGAAGTCGAAGAAGTAGCCGCCGGCCACGCGCTCGGCGAAGACGCTCCGCGTGCCCGGCACGTCATGGAGCGCGGCTTCAACCTGCTCGCCGATGCGCTCTAGCTCCTCCAGGTCGGAGCCCATAATTTTGATTCCCACCGGAGTGCGGACGCCCGTCGTGAGCATGTCGATGCGCGCCTTGATGGGCATCGTCCAGGCGTTCGTCCAGCCCGGGAAGCGCATGGCCCTGTCCAGCTCGTTCACCAGGTCGTCCCACGAGATGCGGTCGGGCCATACGGGGCGAAGCGCGGCTTGAGCCCACTCCGGCGCCCACGAGGAGTACCAGCGTTCCTTTTTGCGCCATTCGTTCGGGGGCTTCAGAAGAACCGTGGTCTCGACCATGGCGAAGGGTGCCGGATCGGTCGAAGTGTCCGCGCGGCCGATCTTTCCGAACACGCGCTCCACCTCGGGAAACCCGCGGAAAATTTTGTCCTGCGTCTGCAGGATCTGCATGGCCTCCGTCACGGAGATCCCGGGAAGGGTCGTCGGCATGTAGAGTATGCTCCCCTCGTTGAGCGGCGGCATGAACTCCTTCCCGAGCTGGAGATAGGCGGGCACCGTGCAGAGCACGGCAAGCGCGGCAAGCAGAATAACAACCTTGGGCCAGCGCAGGACGAAATTGACGACGGGCTCGTACAGGCGGTGCAGGAGGCGGCTCACGGGATGCTTTTCTTCGCTCCAGATTTTTCCCACCACCACCGCGTTGGCGACGGCGGCGAGGAACCTCGGGCGGAAGGCGAAGCGCTTGAGGCGGGTGACCGCGAGCAGCACGGCCGGCGAAAGCGTAACCGCCAGGATGGCCGCCATGAGCATGGCGAGGTTCTTGGTGTAGGCGAGCGGCTTGAAGAGCCGGCCCTCCTGTTCTTCAAGGGCGAAGATTGGGATAAACGCCACGGCGATGACAAGCAACGCGAAGAACGCCGGCCTTCCCACTTCCTTGGCGGCTTCGATGATGACCTCCCGGTAGTCGCCCTTGCCGCCTCCTTCGGCGCGCCAGGCTTCGATCTTTTTGTGCGTGTTTTCGACGAGCACGATGGCGGCGTCCACCATCGCGCCGATGGCCACGGCGATGCCTCCGAGCGACATGATGTTGCTTCCCACGCCCATCCACAGCATCGGAATGAACGAAAGCAGCACGGCCACGGGGAGCGTCAGGACGGGGACGAATGACGAGGGCGCGTGAAGCAGGAAGAGGAAAATCACGACGGCGACCACGATCATTTCGTGCTCCAGCGTCCTCGTGAGCGTGGCGATGGATTTCTTGATGAGCTCCGAGCGGTCGTAGGTCACGACGAGCTCGACGCCTTCGGGGAACGCCTTCTGCTCGCGCAGTTCCTCGATGCGCGCCTCGACGCGCTCGATGACCGTCAGGGCGTTCTCGCCGTAGCGCATCACGATGATGCCGCCCACGACGTCGCCCTCGCCGTCGAGGTCGGCCACGCCGCGCCGGATGTCGGGGCCGAGCTGAACCCTGGCGATGTCCCTCAAAAGGAGGGGCACGCCCTGCGGGTTGGCGCGGATGACGATTTGCTCGAGGTCCTCGATGCTCTGGATGTAGCCGCGCCCGCGCACCATGTACTCCGTGCCGGCAAACTCCAGGAGGCGGCCGCCCACCTCGTTGTTGCTCGCGCGAATCCTGCGCCCCACGTCGGTGACGGAAAGGTTGTGCGCCAGCAGCAGGTTCGGATCAATCGTGACCTGATACTGCCGCACGAAGCCGCCGAAGGTCGCCACCTCGGCCACGCCTTCGACGCCCTGGAGATAGTAGCGCAGGTACCAGTCCTGGAAGGAGCGCAGCTCGGAAAGGTCGTTCGTTCCGCTTCGGTCCACGAGGGCGTATTCGAACACCCACCCGACGCCCGTGGCGTCGGGACCCAATTCTGTTTGAACGCCCTCGGGAAGGCTTGGAATAATCTTGGAGAGATATTCCAGCACCCGGCTCCGCGCCCAGTAGATGTCCGTGCCGTCCTCGAACAGGACGTAGACGTAAGAGAATCCAAAGTCCGAGAACCCTCGGATGTCCTTGACGCGGGGGGCGCCGAGGAGCGCCGTCACCAGGGGATAGGTCACCTGGTCCTCCATGATGTCGGGGCTTCGTCCCGGCCACTTGGAGTAGACGATGACCTGCGTGTCGGAGAGGTCGGGGATGGCGTCGAGTGGGATCTGCTCGAGGCTCCAGGCGGCGTAGACGGCCGCCGCCGCCACGCACAGGATCACGATGAAGCGGTTGCGCGCGCAGAACTCGATGACGCGCTCGATCATGGCACGACCTCCTCTAGTGCCCCTCGTGTCCGCCGGCCGTCATCTGGTCGAGAGCGGCCTTGATGCGCGACTCGGAGTCAATCATGAAGTTGGCGTTCGTGACCACCTCGTCGCCTTCACGAAGCCCGCCGAGCACTTCGTAGTATCCCTCGGCCTCGCGGCCTACGGTGATATCGCGCGGCTCGAATCTCCCGTCGCCCAGGGCCACAAACACGATCTTGCGCGTGCCCGTGTCCAGGACGACGTCCCGCGGTACGGAGAGCGCCCTGCCCAGCGGAATTTCCATGTTCACGTTGGCGTACATGTCGGGCTTGAGATGAAACTCCGGATTTTCAAATTCGAACCGCACCCGCGCCGTGCGCGTTTTGGCGTCCAGCGTGGGGTAGATGTAGATGACCTTGCCGTAGAAACGCCGCCCTGGAAAGTACGAGAGCGTAAGCCACGCATTCTGACCTTCTTTTATCAGGCCGAGCTCGTATTCGTAGACGGCCGCCTCGACCCACACCCACGAGAGGTCGGCAAGGGAGAACAGCTCCATTTCTGGCGTGACGTACATGCCGTGGCGCATGGTGATGCGTTCGACGAAGCCGTCCATGTAGGAATGGAACGTCACCGCCCGCTGCGGCTTGCGCGTACTCTCGAGGCGCTCGATCTCGCGCGGCTCGATGTCCCACAACTGGAGGCGCTGTCGCGCGGCTTCAAGAATGGCCTGCGCGCCCAGCGCGGCCTCGCTCTGCTCGCCTTTGCCGATTTTCCGCACAGTCTCAAGCGCCAGGACAAACTCCTGCTCCGTGGCGAACAGCTCGGGACTGTATAGGGTGAACAGGGGTTGTCCCCTGTACAGCTTCTGTCCCTCGTAGGTGACGAACGCCTCCTCGATCCAGCCGTTGACTTTAAGGTGCGTGTGGTAGATGCGATCCTCGTCGAATTGAACGACGCCCACGGTGCGGAGCTTTTTCGTAAGGGCGCGCCGCTCCACCGCCGCCGTGCGGACGCCGATGAGCTGCTGGCGTTCGGGGCTGAGCTTCACCGTGGCGTACCCTTCGGGTGTGGACGCGTCGTCCTCGTGCCCCCCGTGCCCTTCTTCCTCCACCTCCACGATGTCCATGCCGCAGATGGGGCACGCCCCGGGCTGGTTCGACATGTAGGTCGGGTGCATCGGGCAGTGGTACAGTGGGGCTTCCCCTTCTTACTGCTCTTGCTCCACCTCCACGATGTCCATGCCGCAGATGGGGCACTCCCCGGGACGGTCGGAGGTGTATGTCGGGTGCATCGGGCAGTGGTAGAGAGTGCTCTGTTCGGCGGTCCGCGAGCCCTTGCAGGCCGTCACCGAGAGCGCCGCCGCTCCCAGCGCAAGTGCCAGAACAAAAAGCGGAAAAATTTTCTTACCCGTCATGGCGATCCTCCACCTTTGGCTGCGACACCGAAACGCCGACGAGCGCTTTGAGGCGCGCGATTTGTTTTTCGTAATCCGTCCATTCGCGCATCTCGTTCAACTCGGCGCGAAGGAGCGCGAGGAAATCTTCGAGATAGGCGTCGAAGTCCACCTGGCCGACGGCGTAGGCGCTCTCCGAAGAGCGAAGCGACGCGCGGGCCTGGGGAATCAGGGCGTCGCGGTAAAGGTTGCGCGTCTCCTCGGCGCGCCGTAGCCGCTCGTAGGCGTCGCGGATTTCGTAAAACACCTCGAGTCGCTTGGCTTCGAGCGCGTCTTCGCTCGCTCCCAGGCGGGCCCCGGACTCCACAATTTGCCGGCGCTGTTTGTTCCGTGCGTAGAGCGGCACTTCGACGCCGATGAAAGCTTCCCACAGTGGCTCCAGCCCGCCGCGATTCCAGTAGCCGCCCTGGATGACAAAATCGGGCCGCCGTTCCCGCTTGGCGAGCCGAAGCGCAGCGTCCCCTCGTTCCACACCGAGGCGTGCCGCGGCAATGGCGGGCGAGTAGCTCTCGGTGAGGCGTTCCAGCTCTTCCAGGGAATACGAGAGCGCGCTTTCCCCGAGAGTTTCCAGCCGCCCGAGGGGCATGAACGGCGAGCGTCCGAGCGTTCGATTGAGAAGGGCCGTCGCGGACTCTTGCTCCTGCCGAATCGCGAAGATCTCTTCCCCGATCTCTGAAAGCGCCACCTCGGCGCGGAACGCATGCTGCTGGATGCCGCGCCCCGTGGCGTACTGGGCGTTCACGGCCTCGGTCATGCTTTGCAGGTACGCTTTGCTTTCAAGCAGAACGGTCTCCGCCCGGTCGAGATACAAAAGGTCGAAGACGAGCGTCCGCACCTGCATCTCGACGCGAAGGCGCTCGGCCTCGTAGCGCAGCTGCGCCTGCTCCATCTCGATTCGCGCCACCTCTGACCGGAGGGAGCGCGTGCCCGGCGAAGGGAACTTCTGGGACACGTGAACTCCGGCTATGGTCATTTCTTCCTCGCCGAGGGTGAAGTCGTCGAACGAGACGTTGCGAACGTGTGCGATCAACAGGGGATCGGGCAGCGCCCCCGCCCGAGGCGGCACGGCTTCGAGCGCGTCGAGCTCGGCCGCGAGGCGCCGCAAATCCGGGTTGTTGCGTAGCGCCTCCTCGACGAGGTCGTCGAGCACCGGCCCCCGGTCCGCCGGGGCAGGCGGAGACGCCTCTCCGGTCGACCCGCCAAAGAGCGGGACGGCGCACGCAAGCCACGTTGTCAAAACGATCCGTTTTCTCATAAAAATCACTCCTTGCCAATTGTTAATTCCAGCTCAGGGGAATCCGCACGTGCGGACCCATGAAAGAGAAATCCTTCGTGCACCTTAGTTTATTTTAACATAAAGACAGCCACACCGCCGTCGGGGGCGCACGAAGGATCGGAAATCACAATCGAAGGGGAGAAGAAAGGGGAGGAGGGGAAAGGTCGCCCGCCTGGAAGAGGGGAGCCGGAACGTTCGCGGCGGGGCGAACTTCGGCGCTCAGGACGGGGAATTCCAGGCTCGCGAGCGCAAGCGGAGGGAGCACGGGCGCCTCGGTCGAGACGGCGTCGCGCCGCTCTAGCACCAGGGTGGTCAGCTCGCAGCAATTGGTCTCTGGCGCCTCGGCCTCGCAACAGGCCTCCATGGAGCACATGCAGGTGCCCAGCTTGCTGTTTACGACCAGCATCTCCAGATTGGTGCAAAGCGGCGTAAAATAGATGCCTGCCGTCAGCCCAATGAGTCCCAGCGCTAAGGTTTTGGCTCCCATACAGCCTCCAATGTCTGAGCATAGCACATGGTTCCGGAAATTGCGAATTTTCAGGCAGGCCGACAGCTTCCCACCGGCCTTGTTGCAGGCGGGTATGGTAAAATGGTCTTTCTATATAGCCAAACAGGGACATTCAACGAAAGTCTCATGAACGATCTCCGCCGACTGCTCCGCTACGTGAAACCCTACCGAAAGCGCGTGGCCCTGGCCATCGCCAGCATGGTGGGCGTGTCGATGTGCACCGGCGCCTACATGGCCATCGTGAAATTCATCTTCGACGACCTCCTTGTTTCGAGGGGTGAAACATCGACCAAATTTGCCGAGATGCTCAACCGCCTAGGCCTGGGAGTGGCCGAGGACGTTCGCTCCAACCTCGTCTATATCCTGTCGGCCTTCGTGGCCCTGGCCTTTCTCAAAAGCCTGTTCGCGTACTTTTCGAGCTACCTCATGGGGCGCGCCGGACAGCACGTCGTCGAAGACGTCCGCAACGACCTGTATCGAACCTACCAGACCCAGTCGCTCTCCTTCCACCACCGGTACCCCACGGGCAACCTGATCAGCCACCTGATCAACGACGCCAACCAAGTCCAGGTAGCCGTCACGGGCAATCTCATCTCCCTGTTGCAGCAGTTCCTTACTATCTTGGTGCTGTTCGGCGTGATGCTCTACTACGATTGGGCGCTTGCCCTGGCGGTTTCCCTGGGAGGGCCGGTGGCCTTTGCGCTCATCTACCGGATGGGAAAGCGCCTCAAAAAGACAAGCCGCCGAACCCTCGAGCAGCTCTCGGGCCTCACGATGCTCCTCCAGGAGGTTCTGGCGGCGGTACGCATCGTCAAGGTTTTTCTAATGGAGACCTACGAAGTGGAACGCTTCCAGAATATGAACACCCGCCTGCGCCGGCTGGCCGTGCGCGCCACGCGCGTGCAGTCCATATCGTCGCCGCTGATGGAATTCGGCGGAGGGCTTCTGGCGGCGGGGCTCATCTGGATAGGACACATGAAGATTTCCAGCGGGGCGCTCTCGACGGGGGATCTCGCCGCGTTCCTGGCCTCCATGTTCAGCATCTACACCCCGCTCAAGCATCTCAGCAACGCCAACAACCAAATTCAGACGGGGCTGGCCTCGGCACGGCGCTTGTTCACGATGATGGACTCCGTGCCGAGCGTGCGGGAGCGCCCCGGAGCCGTCGAACTCGAAGGCGTTAAACGGAGCATCGAGTTCAAACACGCCGACTTCCAATACGAAGGAGCGGAAACACGGGCCCTGTGCGACGTATCTTTCTCCGTGGCCTCCGGCGAGGCGATCGCGCTCGTCGGCCCGAGCGGCGCCGGAAAGACCACCCTCGTCAATCTCCTGCCCCGCTTCTACGACGTCACGGAAGGCTCCATCGAGATCGACGGGCACGACATCCGTGACTGCACGCTTGCGTCGCTTCGCGGCCGCATCGCCATCGTTCCCCAGGAGACCCAGTTGTTTGACGACACGGTCGCGAACAACATCCGCTATGGGCGCCGGGACGCGGCCCCGCACGAGGTCGAGGCCGCGGCGCGCCACGCCAACGTCCACGAATTCGCCGCGGAGCTGCCGCAAGGTTACGAGACCATGATCGGGGAAAACGGGCACCTGCTTTCGGGAGGCGAGCGGCAGCGCCTCGCCATCGCGCGGGCACTTCTGAAGAATCCCGACATCTTGATTCTGGACGAAGCCACGAGCGACCTCGACGCCCGAAGCGAGGCCGCCATCCGGCAGGCCCTCGAGCGGCTTCTGGAAGGGCGGACGGCCTTCGTCATCGCCCACCGCCTCGCCACGGTGCTCCGCGCCGGCCGCATCGTGGTGATGGACCGGGGGCGGGTGGTAGCCCAGGGAACCCATGAGAGTCTTCTGAAAAGCTGTCCTCTCTACCGGGAGCTTTATGAACTGCAGTTCATGAAAGAGGCCGCGAATGCATGAGCGTTTCTCCGCAGCGCCGCCTGCCCGCTCCTCGTGTTAGCGTCGTCATCCCCACGTACAACCGTGCCCGCTACGTCGCGGAAGCGCTGGAAAGCGTCTTCGCTCAAACTTTCAAAGATTACGAAGCAATCGTCGTGGACGACGGCTCTACGGACAACACTCAAACCGTCCTTCAGCCCTACATGGAGCGCATTCGCTACGTGCGGCAAGAAAACCGCGGCCTCGCCGCGGCCCGGAACCGGGGCATACGCGAGGCGCGCGGGGAGTTCGTCGCGTTTCTGGACTCGGACGACTGCTGGGAGCCCCGGATGATCGAGGGGGTCCTCAGAACCTTTGAGAAACACCCGGACATGGGCGCGGTGTTCGTCGCGGAGCGCGAGATGGACGAGCAGGGCAATCTCTTGAAACGCGTCCACACGAAGCGCTCGCCCGGCCTTTTCTTCACTCCCGAGAGCATGGTCTCAAAGGACACGGGCGTGGGCTGCGGCCGCCCGCCCGTGGTGCGGAGAAAATGGCTCGACGCCCTGGGAGGCTTCGACGAGAGCATGCGCTCGGCCGTGGACTGCGAGATGTGGATACGCTACTCGTTCCACGTGCCGATGGTTCTGCACCCCGAGCCGCTAGTCCGGCGCCGCGTCCACGAAGGCCACCTGAGCGGTGACCGCGGCGTAAACGCCGAGCACTGGCTTCGCATTCTCGAAAAACTCAAGCGCGAGCACCCGGAGTTTGTCCGCGAGCATCCCTTGATTTACCGACGTGCCGTGGGAAAAGAGAAGCTGCGCCTCGGACGCGAGCGATTGGCCCAATGTGCGGAGAATCGACGGAACCTGCACGAGGCGCGGCGGGTGCTCCGCCAATCCATCCGCGCTTATCCTTTCTTTTTGCGCGCCTATCTCTACCTCGCGTGGAGCTATCTCTTCCCCTCGTCCTACGGCACATGGAGGAACTGGGAACGAAGGCGCACCTGATGCACCACGCCAGCAAGCAAGCAGACTCGCCGCTTCCACGTTGCGACCCATGAGGGCCTTGGAAAAACGCGCCTCTCTCGCGGCCATAGGCATTGCGGTCTTGGTGTTTTTTGCCATGGCGCGCAAGGCGGACGAGCCCTTGCGGGATTACGGCGCGGGCTGGGACGAGGCCCTCGCGCTTACTGCCGGCGAGCACTTCGCCCGCGACGGGTTCCTTAAACACCGCCTCGCGCCCTACCTTCAAATCTCCCCGCTCGAAGCAACTCCCCCAGCGTATCGCGTCTATTACGTGCACTCCCAGCCTCTTTCCTTTCTCACGCACGGACTGCTCCGGCGGCTTGGAATGCAGGATATCGCGCCGTTCCGCTGGCTCGGCTCGGCGGTCTACGCCTTGGGCGTCGTCGCCTTCTTCGTGTTTTTGCGCATGGCCGTCTCCGCGCCGGTCGCCCTCCTCGCCACGTGGCTCTGCGCATGGACTCCCACGATGTACCTTTACGGCGACAGCCTGACCTTCCATTCCTACGTTCCCATTTTCCTCTTCGCGCCGCTTGCGCTGTGGCTCCATTTGGAAAATTGCCCGCAAGCGGGAAAGTGGGGCTGGCCGCTGCTTTGGCTCCTCCTTGTGCTTCAGATGCTCTACACGCAACACACGTACGCAATTTATTCCCAGTTGTTCTTTTGGAGCTATGTGATTGCATTTCGCAAAAAATGGTCATGGAGAAAATTTTCCCTTCTGCTGTCCGCACCCGCCGCGGCCACGGCGCTGATTCTTGCCAGGAACGCATGGCTTCTGGGCTGGCACGATGCGTTGTGGGACATTGTCGGAGTGGTCGTGTGGAGGATGTTCGAATGGGAAGCTGGCCCCTACAGCACCATGAAGGAATCCCATTTCGCGATAGGGACGCTTCTTTCGGCCCTGGCGAAACGAATGATACGCGATTTCGGCGTTCCGCTCGCGGCGGCAGGCGCGGCCGCGGGAATGGCACGGCGGCTGTCCGGAAAATTCCCCGCAACGCCCGATTACGCCTGCCGGGTGCGTCTTCTGGCGCTGGCCCTTTTCGTTCCCGCCCTGCTCTACGCCGCGGCGTTCCAGGAGGAAATTTTCACGCATGGGTTCCATCTTCGCAATTTCGCGCCGGCATTCTGCCTGCTCGCCGCCTGGTGGTTCTGGAAAGGATGGAAGCGGAGCGCGGCGTCGGAAAAGAAACTCGCCAGGACGGCCGCGGCCATGCTGGGTATAATTATGCTGGCCTGCACGCCGGTGCGAATGCTGCGGAAGGAAGCGAGACACACACCCCCCTTCCAGGAAGAGCGCGCCCTCGCCGAGACGCTCCCCAGAAACGCCGTGTGTATTTATTCCTGGATCAACCCAACTCTTATACGGTATGTCAACCGCCCCTACGCCGCAGTGGCGAGCGTGCCCGACGGGCGCACGTACTACACGGAAACGATTCCGACAATGGAGCGCCTGCTCAACGTCTGCGAAGAGGCCCGGCGCACCTGGGGCGGCGAGCATCCCATGTATTTCGTTCTGTTCAAAGGGCGGCCGGAAACGGTGGCGCTCCGGAAAGCTCTAAGCGAATCGGAGCACCGGCTGCTTTGGACCTACGAAGCCGTGGAAGTCTACCGCCTGGATTGCGAGCGGCTTGCCGCCGAACCGCCGCCCCGAACGGAGGCTCCCCGTGTCTAACCAGATGCGATTCGCCGCAAGCGTCGCCGTTCTCCTTCTGGCCGCAGCCGTAGTGTGGATCGCCCTGTACGACCGCTTTCGCCGGCCCGCACCCCGCATGTATCTTCCCGTCGTCCGTCCCACGGCTTTGGACGCATGGGAGCCGACCGCACCGGAGCGGGCAGACGCCGAGCCCCCCGGGCCGCCCTGCGAGGATTTGCCGCAAAAGTGGATGGTGTTTTGCTGGGACGGCGCCGATTGGGATATCGTGCTTCCGCTTCTCGAGGATGGAAAGCTGCCCCATCTGTCCCAGCTGATGCAGAAGGGAGCGTACGGGAACCTCTACACGATTCAACCCTCTCTGTCCCCCGTGTTATGGACGAGCGTCGCGACCGGCGTATCGCCCCGGCGGCACGGCATTCTGGCGTTTGCGAAGCCGCGCACCCGCATTCAGAAGATTGTGAACACCACGCGCCAGCTCTATTCCAACGCGGACCGAAACGTGAGGGCGCTTTGGAATCTTCTGTCAGAGCACGGCAGGCAGGTGATGATGGTCGGCTACCACAACACCTACCCCGCCGAAGAGGTCGAGGGGCTCATGGTTTCCAGCTATCTCGTGCACCAGCACATGGTGCGAACGCTTCAAAAGAGAACCGAGGTGGAAGAAGGGTTTTCCCGCGGTTTGATACATCCTTATGAATTTCTTAAAGAAGTTCTTTCCATGCAGCGCCCGATGGAAGACGCGACGCCGGAGGAGCTGGCCCGCTTTGCAATAATGGAGCCTCAAGAAAGCGACGTCCCGCCTTCGAAGGACGCCGCATGCGGAGAGGCCACGAGGCGGGAATTCCTGCGCAGGGCCTACCTGTACGACACGTTCCACGCCGACGTCGCCCGGCGTTTCTTGCCGCGCATCGAGCCCGACGTCATGGCCCTGCACTTTCAAGGCATGGATTGGGCCGCGCATTATTTCCTGTTTTTCCATGAGCCGGAGCCGTCCGCCCTGCTGAACTGGCCGAAGGACGTTTCCAATGCGCTCTCGGGGGAAAGGCGCAAACATCGAAACACGGTAAAGGCTTTCTACGAGTACGCCGACGAGTGGCTGGGGCGGTTTCTCGAGTTGCGCGACCCCGGCACCGGCGTGCTGGTGCTGTCGGACCACGGATTTGAACCGGAGCACAACTGCGAGCGCACCGGCTATCACGACGAAGCCCCTCCTGGCATCGTGGTGATCGAGGGGCCCGGCGTCCGACGGGGCGAGCGCCTTAGCTCGGCTACTATTTACGACATACTGCCCACGCTCATGGCCAGCCTCGGCCTTCCCGTGGCCCGCGACCTCGACGGGAGGGTGCTGCATGAAGCTTTTTGTTCCGACGCCCTGCCCCCCGACTCAATCGCCTACGTGGATACATACGAGAAAGGCGAGCGGTACGTACCGCACGCGGCGCTCCCGCCCGTTGTGGACGAGGAAATTCAAAAGCAGCTCGAATCGCTGGGCTACCTTAACTAACGGAAAGAACTATACCGTGCGGACATGAGCAACTCTCCAACGGCGGGCGCGGCGCCGAAGAATCCGCGCACGTGGCCATGGCTCGGCCTCACGGTCGTGCTGCTGATTATGCTGGCCATGGTGGCACGCAAGGCCGACGAGCCGCTTCGGGAATACGGCGCGGGGCGCTTCCAGGACCCCGAGTGGCTCCTGGCGGGTGAGCGCTTCGAGAAGGACGGCCTCATCAAAACACGGGCGGTGCCCCTTCTTCAAATAGGGCCTCTCGAGGAAGCCCCCCTGGGCAAAGAATATCCTTACCTTCACGGCTACGTGCTTCACTTCGCCGTGGGGAAGGTGTTGCGGGTGCTCGGAATGCATTCCCTTGCGGGATTTCGCATGTGGGCGGCGTGCGTATACGCGCTGGGGGTCGTTTGTTTCTTCTGGCTCGTCGCCCAGGCGACCGGGAACCGGTGGCTGGCCCTTTTGGCCGCGTCACTACTCGCGTTCTCCAGCCCCTTGTACGCGCATGCCGACAGCGTCGCATGGTATTCGCAGGTGCTCTTCTTTGTCTTCGCCCCGCTCTCCCTGTGGATGTATTCCGTTCGACGTCCCGACTGCCGGACGTGGGCGTGGTGGGGCGTCGGCATACTGCTCGTGCTACAGTGCCAGTTCGTTCTGATTACGGCCTACGCTCTATATTCCCAAGCCTTTTTCTGGCTTTTCGCCATACTCGTCGGCATTCCATGGCCCAAGCGGCAGCTTCTGTGGCTCATGGGCGGCCACGCGGCGGGCGTGGGATTGGTGCTTGCCAGAAACGCGTGGCATTTCGGACTCAAGAACACCCTGATTGACATCACGGCGGCCGTGGTATGGCGAATATCGAACACGGAACTGCCCGGTCTCACGTTCGCGCGCGAAGAGCTCGTGTTGGGCATGGTCCCGGACTGGAACTTGTTGACCTACCTCGGAACAATTATTAATCGGCTCTCGCGCACGTTCGTGGGATTCCGAGGCGTAATCGGGCTGATGGTTTTTCTTGCCCTCCTTGCCGTCACCCTGTATCGAATCTGGAAATTGCCATCTCTCAAAGCCGGCGCACGGGAGAAAAAATTCCGCCGCGCTTTCCTGTTCGGCCTTGCCCTGTTGCTTTCGTCGGTCCCGTTTGCGCTGATTTTCATGCAGAACGTCGTCACGCACCACTTCACGGGCGTGGACTATATTCCCGGCGTCGCGGTGCTGCTCGCGGTGTTAGTATGGCGCCTGTCGTGGACGCGGCGAAAACTGGCCGTCGTCCTGGCGGCCCTGTTCGTTCTGGGGAGCGTCGCCGACTGCCTAAGAAAGGAAATCCAGCGTCCGGGGCATTACGGGGAGACGGCGAAGATCGGCTCGGCGCTTCCCGATGACGCCGTCGTCGGAATGTCGAGCCACCTGCCCGTGATCGCCTACTACGTCCACCGCCCCTTCGTGCGCTCCCTGGAAACCGTCGAACAAGTGGAAGAGTTTCATCAAAAGGCCAGGGGGCAATTTCCCGACCGTCCCCTTTATTTCGTGCTCACCCCCACGGTGGTAGCCCCCTATGAGCCTCTGCGGAGGCATCTGGACTCACACTACTCCTTCATCATGGAAGTCCAAAGCATAGGGCCTACCCGCGTCTACGAACTGGGCGCCTCCCCCACCCCGTTGAGTGGTGGGCCTGGACAGACTCGAACTGTCGACCTTACGCTTATCAGGCGTACGCTCTAACCACCTGAGCTACAGGCCCGCGACGCGCGTCCATGTTAGCACACAAGCGATGGTGGAGCTGAGCGGGCTCGAACCGCCGACCCCCTGCGTGCAAGGCAGGTGCTCTCCCAACTGAGCTACAGCCCCGCATTCCGCGCGCGGCAAGGCTCAGTATAGCAAATCCCGGCGGAACGGGACAGGCTCGCTTAAGCGACGCCGCCCACCACCATCTTGGGAATGCGCAGCGTCGGCTGTGCGTTCGAGACGGGCACCCACTGGCCGTCCTTGCCGCAGGTGCCGATGCCGAAGCCGAAGTCGCTTCCCACCATGTCGACGCTTTTCAGAACATCCGGCCCGCACCCCGTGAGCGTCGCGCCGCGGACGGGACGGTCGAGGCGGCCGTCGCGGACGAGATAGCCTTCGCTCACGTGGAATACGAAGTGGCCGCTCACGACGTCCACCTGCCCGCCGCCCATCTTCGCCACGTAGAGCCCGTCCTTCACGGACGCGACGATGTCCCGGGGATGGGTTTCGCCCCGTGCCACGTAGGTGTTGCGCATGCGCGGGATGGGGAGGTGGCGGAAACTCTGGCGGCGGCCGTTCCCCGTGAGTGGCATCGAGAGCGCCCGCGCCGTCTTGAGGCTGTGCAGGAAGCCCTTCAGCGCACCGCGCTCGATGAGGACGACCTTCCTCGTCGCAGCGCCCTCGTCGTCCATTTTCTCGGTGCCCCGGGCGTTGGGCATGGCGCCGTCGTCCACGACCGTGACGAGCGGCGAGGCGACCCGCTCCCCCACGCGGCCGGCGTAGATGGAGACGCCCGACATGACGAGGTCGCCCTCGAGGCCGTGGCCGCAGGCCTCGTGAATCATGACGCCTCCAGCGGAGGCCCCGAGCACCACGGCCATCTCGCCCGCGGGCGCGGGTGCCGCCTCGAGCTGAAGAACGGCGATGCGCGCCGCCTCGCGGCCCACCTCGAAGGGGGACTCTTGCTTAAATAGCTCGAACCCGACCGTCCCGCCCGCCGACTGGAAGCCCGTGAACATTCGCTGTTCGTCGCGCGCGACGGCCTCGACGAAGAGCGTCGTGCGGACGCGGCGGTCGGTGTCCCAGACCCCGTCGGAGTTCGCGACGAGGACGTCCTGCGCATGGTCGAGGTAGGTGGCGCGCACCTGGCGGACGCGGGCGTCGCGCTCGCGGGCGCCGCGCTCAGCCTCGCGCACGACCCCGGCCTTGGCTTCGAGAGAAATTTCCCCCGGCTGCACCTCGACCGGCGAGGGCGAGGCGAGGCTGCGCCGCGCGAAGTCCGGGCAGGAATTTTCCCGCTTCGCGCCGACGCCCCGGGCCACGCTCCGGGCGAGGGCCGCAAGCGCCTCCAGTGAGGCTTCGTTCGTCGAGGCGAAGTGAACCGTCTCCCGCCGCTCGACGCGGAGCCCAGCGCCGCCCGTCTGGCCCGAGGAAACGCGCTCGATGGAGCCGTCCTCGAGCGCGAGCTGCGTGTGGAACGAGTTTTCGTGGAAAAGCTCCGCGAACGTCCCGCCGAGGGAGAGCGCCTCGTCGAGGATTCGCCGGACCTCGCCGGGGGAAAGCGTCGTCATTTTGAAATTTTTCCCGTCAGCCGGGTGAGTGAACCGTACAACCGCAGCACCTGTCTCCGCGTCGCGCCGAGGCCCCCGGAGTTGTCCACGACGAAGTCGGCGTAGCGCCGCTTCTTGCGAAGCGGCATCTGGGCGCGGACGCGTGCGAGGGCCTCGCTCCGGCGAAGTCCGTCGCGCTCGCGCAGGCGCCGTATGCGCACGGCCTGCGGCGCATACACGACCACCACGACGTCGTACCGGGCGTGCAAGCCGGCCTCGACCAGTAGCGCCGCGCCCACGACGAAGAGGCCACGCTTTCCCTCCCGCGCCCACCGGCGCAGCATCCGCCGCTCGCGCTCGATGATTAGCGGGTGAAGAATCGACTCCAATTTCCTGCGCGCGGCGGGCTTTTCGAAAATTATCTCGGCCAGTCGCCCGCGGTCCAGTTCGCCGCCGGGCGCGAGAACGCCCCGCCCGAACGCCTTCACGACGCGCCTCCATCCCGCTTGCCCGCGCGCGGTGACCTCGCGGGCTATCGAGTCGGCCTCCACGAGATGCACCGCCCCCGTTGACGCGGGGCGCTTCGACGCGCCGAGCCGCCGCAGCATCCGGGCCACCGTGCTCTGGCCGGAGGCGATGCCTCCCGTAACTCCCACGGTCACGATGCCCGAAGGCAGGCGAAGCGAAGGTGCGCGCTTGCACATGGAAATCCATGGTAGCGGCGCTTCCCGCACGGAGCAAACGGGTACCATAGGTGCCACATCCGATTTAGGCCAATAACACGTAAAATCCAAGCCAGGAGGTGCTGGAATATTCGCCTGGAAAGCCCGCGGAACTCAGGCCCCGGGGGGCGGTTCCGTGACGACGCGTCCGGGATGGGTGAAGACGGTCGCACGGGTCTCGCGCACGAAGGCGCACAGGGTGACGTTGCACCTTGAGGCGACGTCGATCGCAAGCGCCGTGGGCGCGGAGACGGCGGTTATCAGCTCTATCCCGGCCCGGACGCACTTGGCTATCATCTCCAAGCTGACCCGTCCCGACAGCGCCGCCCCGCGGCCGGCGGTGGGAATGCCCTCAAGCAGGCACTTGCCGATCGCCTTGTCGAGCGCGTTGTGGCGGCCGATGTCCTCGGCGCAGGAGAGGATGTTCGCCTCCGCGTCGAAGATCCCAGCAGCGTGCGTGCAGCCGCACGCATCGAACAGGGTTTGCTTCTTCCGGAGGGAGTCGTAGACCGAGCGCAGCTTCCTGCCCTCGATCCGGAAGGCGTCGCCGATCGGCGGCAGCGCGTCGAGCCGCGCCCGGAGCTCCTCGCTGCCGCAGGCGCCGCAGGAGGAGACAATCAAGAGGTTGCGGCCGCGTTCCCCCTCCCGGGGAGGCTCGCCGGCGAGTCGCACGCGGACGGTGTCGGGATCCTCCCCGCATTCTCGGAGAACGCCGACATCGGCGAGGCCGTCGATTAAGCCTTCGGAGAACAGGAAGCCGAGGGCCAAGGCCCGTTTGTCGTCGGGGGTGCCCAGAACCGTATAGGTGCCCACTCCCTCCACGTCGATCGTCAGGGGGGCCTCCAGCGCCACGCCGATGCGCTCCTTCCGCCGTCCCCGATCCTCGCCGCCGGTGGAGATGCGATGGGCCTCCACGTAGGTCACGGCGCCGGAGGGTTTTTCAGGCCCGTTCATTGTAGTGTCCTCGAACAAACCGGAGATGCGATTTCCCGAATCAAGAATAGTTCCGCCCGGGTCAGTGAGGTGGTAGAAGGCCGATGCCCGGTTTCGGTTCCTTGGGCCGGGCGATCCGCCGGAACTCGAAGCCGGCGATGTTCAGCGTCGGCAGGGTCCCGCAGACCAGCACCGCCTGCCGCAGTATCAGCCCGCCCACGAGGCCGAGCAGGGCGCCGGCGGCGACGACCGGAAGAATCCCGGCGGCGTCCGCCCCGGCCATCCGGCGGTACGCTATCAGCATCAACACCAGCGGGGCGGCCAGTCCCAGGATGAAGTACCCGATGACGAACGACCGTTTCCGCAGGATCCGTTCCGCCGACTCCCGTGAGTCGGGCTGCCGGAAAGCCGCCTGCAGGAAGAAGACGATCGCCAGCACCTCCAGGACCACCAGTCCCGCCGCCTCCAGAGCCATCGTCCGCAGCGGCTCAAGGGCGGCCCCGCCGCCCGGAAGGGACATTCCTATCATGATGGTGAAGTGGCCGGTCACCAGGGCGGAGATAACGAAGACCACCGGCACCACCCCGGATCGCCAGAAGGGAATCCCCTTGGAGGCGCTGAGCAGGACGCCGGTGTAGGCCATCGTCAGAACGGCGAGGACGATCCCTCCTATCGCGATGAGGTTGATGGCCGTGCGCCCGCCGGCCGACCCGTCGACGTTTGTGAATACCTTGAGAACCAGGTGCAGGAGGGCCAGCGCCATGAAGCCCGAGATGATCCAGGTTCCCCGGGCGATCCAGGAGGTTCTCGGTTTGAGGCCAGCCAGGATGGCCCGGCTCGGCGAGCCCAGGTCGGCCAGCAGGAAGGCGCAGCCGACGGCGAGCGCCGGAAAGCCGATCCACAGCCCCACCGTCGTCGCCGCCTCCAGGCTCTCTCCGAGAAACCCGTTGACGGCGGCGATCGTGTAGGCACCGGCCCCGACCCCGCCGAGGAAGAGGTAGGCCGCGATCAGCCAGCCCCATTCCTTCTGCAACTGACCGTCTACTTTCGGATCCATAGCGTTTCTCCCTCCGTCATCTCGGGACGAGGTAGTATACTTTGGGCTTGTTTCCGAGCTCCGGGTTCAGCACCTGGCCGCGATGCCGCTTGACCAGGGTCGAAACCTCGCTGTCCGGATCATCCAGGTCGCCGAACGTGCGGGCCCGTGCAGAGCAGACCTCCACGCAGGCAGGCAGGCCGCCGTTTGAGATCCGGTCCCGGCAGAAGTCGCACTTCGTCGCGACGCCGACTCCCGATTTCTCCTCCCATGCTCGGCGGGTGAATTCCTCGTAGGCCGACAGCGGCAGCCCCTCGGGGAAATAACTCTCCCACTTTTCCACGCTGTACCGCGCCCCGTAGGGGCAGGCCATGATGCAGTACTTGCACCCCATGCACTTGTCCTTTTCCACGACGACGATCCCGTCGTCCGTCTTGAGGGTGGCGCCGGTGGGGCACACCTCCAGGCACGACGGCTCCTCGCACTGCATGCAGAGAACCGGCAGGTCCTGCCGGACGGCGTTGGGAAAGGTGCCCGCCTCGGCCTTGAGGAGCCGGGCCCAGAAAACCCCCGGCGGGGTGTGGTTCGCCACCTTGCAGGCCATGACGCAGGCGTAACAACCGTAGCACCGCTTGAGATCTATGACCATTCCGTAGCGCGGCATGGCTATCTCCGATAGGAGCGATTCGCGGACATGCTGGTTCTCCGGCCGTCCATCAATCCGCTTTGTAGATCTTTACGTGGGCGCATATGTCCTGGTTGAAGGTGAGCGGGTCGGTGTGTGCCAGATCCATCTCGACCAAGTCGTTGAAGAACGTGCCCTTGCCCTTGGCGACCGGCATGTACTTTCCCCAGTGGCCGGCGACGGCGGCGATCGCCAGGTGCCGGGGCTCGATCCCCTCGGTCAGGGCGACCCGGCCCTTCACGCGATGGCCCCGCGTGTTCTCCAGCCAGACCCGGTCGCCGTCGGCGATGCCCTTCCGCCGGGCGGTTTCCCGGTGCATCTGTATGGCGTAGACGTACGGGTCCTCCTGCGAGCACTCGTCGAGATAGGGGTTCTGCTGGGTCATCGAGTTGCAGTGCATGACCGCACGCCAGTAGAAGGTGACCATGTCGTACTGGGGATCGGTCTCGGTGTGGGCGGGACAGGGATACCAGTCGGCGAGGGCCTTGAAGCGCGACCAGTCGAAATCGAAGAAATCCTTCCCGCCGTACTCGTTCCACAGCCTGTCTATCTGTTCGCCGGAGTCGATGAAGTACTCGAAGTAGACCGGCACCCGCGCGGGGTTGAACCACTTCCAGTAGACATCCTCCTTCTTCTTGGGCCAGGTGAAGACGGCCTTCTCGCGGACGTGCTCGAGGCCGTTCTCATCGCCGAAGCGATCCTTGAGCAGGCGGTCGCAGACGTCCTCCCAGGAATGCTCGACGCTGCCGTCCTCCACCAGCTTGTACTTCTCGCTCATCTCGCCGCCGTAGCGTATGCCGATCGAGTCGTTGAGCCCCTTGTAGTACCTGCCCAGGATGCCGAGGCGCTTGCAGATCTCCAGCATGACCACGTTGAAGTCGCGGTGCTCGTACAGCGGCTCGATGACCGGCTGCCGGATCGACCATCCCCAGTCGTCCTCGCCCTGCGGGTGGGAGAAGGTCGAGGGAAAGCTGACCGCGGGCGTGTAGCGCTCGAGGAAGCAGGCGTCGGGCAGCACTATGTCGGCCACCGCCTCCTCGAACTCCGTGACGTACAGCTGGAAGGAGAAGATGAAGTTGAACTTCTTGAGGAAATTCTCGGTCACCGCCTCCGCGTTGCCCATCGTCATCACGGAATTGGAGCCGAAGTTTATCATGACGTCCGGCCGGTACGGTATCTTGAACCGCTCAAGCATCTCGAACCACCGGGGGCTGGTGATGGTGAACGCGTTGTAGATC
>CP070701.1:1140925-1260338 GCA_020349885.1 Acidobacteriota bacterium | reverse complement strand
CCGCCCGAGCGCGCGAGCACCCGCTCTAGGTAGAGGTCCTCCAGCTCGCGGAGGGAAAGGCCCCCGGACGCCGCCTGCTCCAGCGCGGCCTCCTCACCCTGGTGCACGAGCATGGGAAATTGCTCTATAGTGAGCGCGTCGCTCTCAGAAAGTACCACGGCGCGCTCCATGGCGTGCTCGAGCTCGCGGACGTTTCCGGGCCACGCGTAGAGCAGGAAGCTGCGAAGCAGGGCCTCGTCGAAGCGCGCCACGGGCTTCCGGTACTGCGCCGAGAATTTTCTCAAAAACAGGCGCGCAAGCGGCGCGATGTCCCGCGGGCGCCCCCGGAGGGCGGGGATCTCCACGGAAACGGTGTTCAGCCGGAAATACAGGTCTTCCCGGAAGCGCCCCGCCTTGACCAGCGCCTCGATGTGCACGGGAGCGCACCCCATGCAGCGAACGTCGATCTTCCGCTCCCTCGTGTCCCCGATGCGCATGACGGCCTTCTCCTCGATGACGCGCAGAAGCTTCGCCTGAAGCGCCTGGGGCATCTCCGCCAGGTGGTCCAGAACGACGGTGCCCCCGTCGGCCAGCTCCAGGCGCCCCGGCTTCGAGGAGAGCGCGTCGGTGAACGCGCCCTTGGCGTAGCCCATGAGGTCGCTTTCGAGGAGCCCCTCGGGAATGCTCGCGCAATCGATCACCACGAAGGGCGCCTTCCGGCGAGGCGAGGCGCCGTGCATCCAAACCGCCCAGAGCGACTTTCCCACGCCGCTCTCGCCGCGAAGAAGCACCGAGAGGTCCGATCCGGCCACGCGCTCGGCCAGGTCGCGCGCCTTGCGGCTCGCCGGGTCAACGGCCGTAATTTCGAAAGACTCCCTGCTCTCCGCGTCTTCAGCCATGGCTTGCCTCGATGGGGATGCGCTGCGCGTCCCCCCAAAGCGACTCCAGGTCGTAGAACTCGCGCCGCTCCCGGAGGAAGATATGCACGACGAAATCGAGAAAATCCATCAGAATCCACTCGGTGCTTTTGAGGCCCTCAATGCCGTACGGGCGGACGCCGGCCTCGGCCAGCTTCTCTTCTACGAAGCGGCCCGCGGCCTGCACTTGGCGCCGGGAGGTGCCGTGGCCGATGACGTGGTAGTCGGTGAACGAGCAGAGGCCGCGCACGTTCAGCACGACCACGTCCTCGATCTTCTTTTCGGCCATCGCGGAGACGGCGGCGCGCAGCGCGGGGGAAAGCTCCGAAGTCATGCCCGGTACAAGCCCCGCTTGCGAAGATAGGAGAGCACGAGCGAAGGGACGCCGCACCCGTCGCGCACGTTGCGGCGGAGCGCGCGGCGCACGTCGGTGGACGAAAGCGGCACTACGCGGTTCGAGAGAAGGTAAACGCGCCGCTCCGCCGGAAGCGATGATTTTTTCTTCCAGACCCGCAGGCGGCGCTCGATGTACGCGGGGAGCGGGGGCTTCCGCACAGGTCGCCGGAAGACGGCGAAATCGAACTGCTCGACAAGTTTTTTCGCCTTCCACCACGTGGGCAAATCGTAAAGCGAGTCCTCGCCCATGAGAAAGACGAGCCGCGCGCGCCGATTCTTTTTCTGAAGCTCCCGAAGCATCTCGAGCGCGTACATCTTTCGCCCCGCTTCGAGCTCGACCGGAGAAATTCCGAGCCCCGGCGACGCGCTCACGGCGAGCGCCGTCATCGCGTAGCGGTCCCACGGGGAGCCGCGCGCGGGCTTCCCCCCCCGGTGCGGCGGCGCGTAACACGGGACGAAAAGAACCTCGTCGAGCCCCAGCATGCGCCGGGCGTAGCGCGCCATAACAATGTGCCCGCGGTGCACCGGATCGAAGGTTCCTCCCAGAACGCCTATGCGCCTCATGCCCGCGCCTCCCGGGAATTTTCTTCAAGCGCCGCGCGCTCCGCGCGGATTTTTTCCACGTGCTGCGCCATGGCCCCGACCAGGGCGTCCACGCCCTCGCCCGTCGCGGCCGAGACGGGAAAAAAGACCGCGCCCCTTTTCGAGGCGTACCCCGCCAGCGCGTCGAGCGCCCCGGGGGCCCGGAGCGCGTCCACCTTGCTCGCGGCGAGTATCTGGGGCTTTTTCTCCAAGCCGTGGCCGAATTCTTTCAGCTCTTTCTCGATGGCCGCGGCGTCCTCCAGCGGCTCGCGCCCCGTGGCCGATACGTCCACCATGTGCACGAGGACGGACGTGCGCTCGATGTGCCTCAGAAACTCAGCGCCCAGTCCCGCGCCCCGGTGCGCGCCCTCGATGAGGCCGGGGATGTCGGTCACCACGAAGCTTTTCCACTCCTCGTAGCGAACGACCCCGAGGTGGGGCGTTAGGGTCGTGAAGGGATAGTCGGCGATCTTGGGCCGGGCGGCCGAGATGCGCGAAATGAGAGTGCTCTTGCCCACGTTGGGAAAGCCGACGAGGCCCACGTCGGCGAGAAGCTTCAGCTCCAGCCGCAGCGTCCGCTGCTCGCCGGGCTTTCCGTCGTCGGCCCGGCGCGGGGCGCGGTTCGTCGAGGTCGCAAACGCCGCGTTTCCGCGCCCGCCGCGTCCCCCGCGCGCGGCGACAAAGCGCGCCCCCGGCGCGACCAGGTCGGCGAGGCACTCCCCCCCTCCGTCGTCGTAGACGAGCGTGCCGGGCGGAACGGGCAGGACGAGGCCCTCCCCGCGGGCGCCGTGCTGGTCGGAGCCGCGGCCGTGCTCCCCCCGCTCGGCGCGGTAATTTTTCAGATTCCCCAGGTGGGCGAACGTGGAAAGGTGGAGGCGCGCCTCCAGATAGACCGACCCCCCGTCGCCCCCATCCCCGCCGTCGGGGCCGCCGCGGGGCACGAACTTTTCGCGGCGAAAACTAACGCACCCGCGCCCGCCGTCGCCGGCTTGAACGCGGATGCGCACCTCGTCAAGAAACATTCAGCGGAAGGCCAGCCTCAGTTTTCCGACTCTTGGGGAAGGATGTGGACGAAGCGCCCGAGGCGGCCGCGGTCGTGGAAGCGGACGGTGCCCGAAATTTTGGCGTACAGCGTGTCGTCGCTTCCGCGCCCGACGTTTTGGCCGGCCTTTACGGGGGTTCCGCGCTGGCGCACCAGAACGGAGCCCCCCGGAACGAGCTGGCCGTCGAAGGCCTTCGTCCCCAGGCGCTGCCCGTGGCTGTCGCGGCCGTTTCGTGAGCTTCCCCCGGCTTTCTTATGGGCCATCAGGACTCTCCCTTCGGCATCAGGATTTCCTCTATGCGCACTTCGCTGTAGCGCTGGCGGTGGCCGCGGGTCTTGCGAAAGCGCTTGCGGCGTTTTTTATGAAAAACCAAAATCTTTTTCTCCTTGCCCTCCGGGACGAGCACCGTGGCCCGCACCCGCGAGCCCTCGACGAGCGGCCGCCCCACGAGAATTTTCCCGTTCTCCGCCGCAAGATGGACGCGGTCGAAGAACATCTCGCCCTCCTCCGCGCCGAGTTTCTCGATCCGAAGCACCTCGCCGGGCTCCACACGATACTGTTTTCCACCGGTCTCGATTATGGCGAACATGGGAGTGTTTCCTCAAGAAACACTATAAGGGAGAAAGAGAGGGGTTGTCAAGCGCAAGAATTTAGGTAGGTCAGGGCATCGTAAGGGAAGGTGTTCGGCGAAGGATGGGCGATGACCGCAATTTGACGAATTTTACTTGACACTTGCCAACCCAGGCATTAGTGTGAGGGCGAACCACTGAAAGCGTGCCCCGACGCCCGCGTCGGGGTAAAAATGCGCCGTAGGTGGTGTTTTTTTGTCATGACTTTGTACTTGACATTTGACTACCCATGGCTTATAATAAAATATCCGGTACACCGGAATTGGATGGGCCGTGTAGGCCCAGCGTGAGAAAGGCCCGCAAGGGTCTTTTTCATTTTAACTCTGGAAACCATACCTTGCCGTATCCTTCGACGTGTCCTTTAGACAAATGGCGGTTGTATTTGGACAGGAGCATGGCCTTCAGTCGGCTCACGAACGAACCCATTTGCGCAGGGAGAATCCCTTTCTCACTTAGCATTTCCTGTTTCACGGGATGCGCAATAATGTCGGCTAGCTGGAGTCCAGCAATATTCTCTTCTTTCTTTTTCAAAATCAGTTCCTCGCGTGTGAGCGCACGGCGATAGAATTCTGAGGGATAAAATCTATCTCCGTGAACGAAAACATGTTCGTAGGCATTTGAGAGAAAGCCGTCCTCAACCTTACCGCGGCTTTCGGCGTACACGTCCCCGCTACGATTGAAGTGGTTGAGATATCCGCAGTACCTTTGGAGCATAAAACCAAGCGACGCATGATAGGGGTGCCAAGGATCCGGATAGACAGTTTTTAAGGCAAGTTTATCCACAACGACAGCCACAATCCTGAAATCCGCATCCGAGATGATTCTCAACAAGTCGTCATCAAATTGCTTTCGGGTAGCGTCATCTCGAAGCCTCCAAAATGATTTCCTCGCTTTGATGATATCCGTCCGATGGAAAATCACCGGTGGCTCATCGGGATGGCGGGGAAAGTAGTGTTCCTTGAACTTTTCTATGGCTTCGTGAAATGCAAGGTAGGCGTCATTCTTGAAAAAACATCCCACAAGGGCAAGATAGCGTTTGGGAATTTCCTGAAGGCTCCGCTCGTCGTAGAACACGTGATCCCCCGACTCATCCACGTACAGGCGATAGCGTTCTTCAGCCATTAAACCTTTCCCACCGCCTTCCTATGCTCCGCCCTCCACTGCCTTAATCTCCTCTATTCCTCCGGCCACTCATATTCTTCCTCCAACCTCCCCCCCCGTCATTCCTTCGTCCCGGCCTGTTTGAGAATCTCCACAGTCTCGGTGTGGCCTTCCTCCGCCGCAGCCATCAAGGCGGTTTTGCCATCTTTGTCCCTCGCGTTCACGTCCGCACCTGCGTCAATAAGAGCCTTCACCGTCTCGGTGTAGCTCCGCCTTGCCGCACGCATCAGGGCGGTCTCGCCGTCCATGTCCTTCGCGTTCACGTCCGCGCCCGCGTCTATCAGGGCCTTTGCCGCCCCGGTGGGGATATGCTCCACCGCACACATCAGGGCGGTCTCGCCGTCATCGTCCTGCGCGTTCACGTCCGCGCCCGCCTCCATCAGGGTTTTCACCGTCTCGGCGCGGCCCTCCCATGCCGCACGCATCAGGATGGTCGTGCCGCACCTTCCTTCCGCATTCACATCCGCACCCGCGTCTATCAGGACCTTCACCGTCTCGGTGTGGCCATCCATCGCCGCCCACATCAGGGCAGCCCTGCCGTCCACTTTTCCCGCGTTCACGTCCGCGCCCGCGTCAATCAGGGCCTTTACAATCTCGGTGTGGCCTTCTTGTGCCGCATCAATCAAGGCAGTATGGCCCATTTCGTTTTCCTTCGCGTTCACGTCCGCGCCCGCATCTATCAGGGCCCTTGCCGTCCTGGTAAGGCCATTCCTTGCCGCAAACATCAGGGCAGTCTCGCCGCCACGTACTTCCGCATTCACATCCGCACCCGCGTTAAGTAAGGCTTTCACAATCTTGGTGTAGCCATAGTTTGCAGCCCACATCAGGGCAGTCTCGCCGTTCTTGTTCTTCGCGTTCACGTCCGCGCCTTGCTCTATCAATTGCTCCACCTTGGCGGCATCGCCGATCTTTGCCGCCTCTAGCAGATCTGAATCGAGGCCGCCGCAAGCCACTTGCACGAAAAGCAACGGGAGCAAAAACAGGATTATCTTAAAGAAAGGTTTCATCTTCGTTGTTTTTCGCAGTCCCCCGCCACGCCCCACGAGGCAGCAAGGAATGCGATGCAAATAACCGACAGCAATGAGCGCATTAGAACTTCTTGAACTTCATCCGCACGGTTGTCCACCATGGATCCTCGTGGGGCCAGCCATCGTAGAGCATGAACGCGCAGAGCTTGTCCTCATCATCGAACGTGTACATCGCCGTATAGAAGATCTCGACGCATTCGTTCTCCTCAAAATCCGTCTCGTAGAAAAGTGTAGTTGATCCCACACCGCCTGGAAAGTGTTTGAAAAGGGTTCTTGTCGGCTCTCCTAGGATATCCGCAACTTCTTTTCGACTGAGTCCCAGCCGTATTCCTCGCGGCGTCTCATAATCTTCGGGACTACGTTCGATGAGATTCAGCGGTTCGGGTATCCGCGCACAGTGCGCCGCGAGCTTCGCCGTAACATTCTCCACTGTCGGTTGTCCCTCATATACCAAGATCCTCTTGATTCCGCCGCCATCTTCATCCGGTTCAACAATTTCAAGCGAAATGTCCAGAACCTCATCGTAGGATGAGCGGTGGTTCTCAATGTGTGTGTCATGCCATTCGCCGGGGCCCATGACCAGATACACTTCACGAGCATCCATCCCAAAAGTCAACGCACCGACGCTCCTTTCAACAAACCCGCAGGATGATTCGTCTCCGGGAGTCCATAACTCTGATAGATCCCATACGTCCTCAGAACACTTGAGTGCTTCTTGCTTGTACCATCTCGGAACAGTAATGTCGAATGCATGAATGCCGCCATTAAACTCCAGCAAATCCAAGAAAACCCCTATTTCGCTTTCATGTACACGTATCCTCGTGTTCATCGTCCCACGAACATCATGGATGCGCCTTCCGATAGGGGACACGACTAGGATCACACTTCCAATGCCCATCCAGATCAGAGCGAATCTGATTCTTTTCCACCACAAACTTCTTCGAGGCACCTCTACGGTGCTTCTCACTCCTCTTCCTCCTCAATTGGAAATTGAAACAACTCATGCTTGTTCTCACTTAATCGATAGCGCCTGAGCAGCTCGCGCCCCCATTCTCCCGAAGCATGGACGGATACTTCGACCTCGTACGGTATCTGTTCATTCTCAAGGTTACGAATATACCGATGCGTGGCTGCGCTGTGATAGGTGCTAAGACAGGCCCACTTGAGTGGAAAATGTACAAGAATTTCGTAGGTCAGCACGACACCCACTACCATCCACACGACGGCAAGGAGCGGCTTCTTGATAACCCTCCAGATCTTTTTCACTTGCCCTCTCTATCTGCAGGCAGCGTCACGTTACGAGCCCTTTGTGCATATCAAGCTTGTCCCAGTGGGAATTATACACCTTTTCTACTGAAGTAAACGACGATTGTGCTTATTAGGAACAACCTCTCCCCAAAGCCATCCGCCCCCCGCCTCCGCGCCCCGTCACTCCTTCGTCCTCGCCTCCCATTCTATGCCGACGCATGCGTCGGGGCAAGCCCAGACTAAAGCCGGGGCAAGAACGAACCTACCTCACCTTGCTCCCGAGCGGCACGTCCTCGGGGCCCCAGACCACGGAGACGTCGCCGTCGGGCGTCTCCGCCGCAAGCAGCATGCCCTGCGACTCGACGCCCATCAGCTTTGCGGGCTGAAGGTTCGCGAGGACGAGGATGCGCCGCCCGACGAGCTCCTCGGGCTTGTAGCGCTCGGCGACGCCCGCGACCAGCTGCCTTTTTTCCGAGCCCAGGTCCGCCACGACGCGCAGCAGTTTCTTCGACTTGGGGATTCCTTCCGCCTCGAGCACCTGCGCCACCAGGATTTCCATCCCGGCGAAATCCTCGATGCCAACCATCGACGCGGAAGTTTGCGAGTCTTTTTTCTCTTCGGTCATTTCAGCCTCCAGGTAAGTCTTGAGGTCGGTTCTTTGAAAGAGCGCCTTTCCCTTCTTCGCCTTCGCGCCCACGAGGCGCGCGCCCCACGAGGCGTCTGCCTCGCGCAGCGCCTCGGCCTTCGCGGGGACGCCCAGCTGCTTCAGAATCTCTTCCGCGTAGCCGGGCGCCACCGGCGAGAGGAGCACCGCCGCGATGCGCAGCGCCTCGGCGGCGTCCGAGAGAATTTTTTCGAGCTGCGCGCGCTTGGAAGAATCCTTCGAGAGCTGCCACGGCGCGCTCGCGTCAATGTAGCGGTTCACCTCCGCGACGAGCGCCCACAGCGCGCGAAGACCGTCGCTGAAGCGGTAGGCGTCGAACGAGTCGAAGAAAGCGCGCGCCGCCTTTTCGGCCGCCCCGCGCAGCGCGGGGGAGGCGTCGCTCGACGAGAGCGCGCCGCCGGGGCGTCCCTCCGCCGCCGGAAGGCCCTCGATGAGCTTCGCGGTGCGCGAGAGGAGGTTTCCCAGATCGTTCGCCACGTCGCTGTTGAGACGATGGAGGAAGGCCTCGTCCGAGAAGTTCGCGTCCTCGCCGAAGACCATCTCGCGCAGGAGGAAATAGCGCAGGGCGTCCGGGCCGAAGTCGTTCAAAATGTGGTAGGGGCGGACGATGTTGCCCCGCGTCTTCGACATCTTGCCCTCGTCCCGAAGCCACCAGCCGTGGCCGAAAATCTCCTTTGGCGGCTCGACGCCGGCGGCCATCAGGAAGGCGGGCCAGTACACGGCGTGGAACCGGAGAATGTCCTTGCCGATGAGATGCAGGTCCGCCGGCCACCAGCGGGAAAACTCCTCGTCGTCGTCGCCGTAGCCCACGGCGCTTATGTAGTTGATGAGGGCGTCGAACCAGACGTAGAGCGTATGGCCCTCGGCGCGGGGCGCGGGGATGCCCCAGCGCACCGTCGTCCGGCTGATCGAAAGGTCCCGGAGGCCGCTTTCGACGAACCGGAAAATTTCCTGGCGGCGATGCTCCGGCCTGATGAAGGACGGGTGCGCCTTGAAGTGCTCAAGGAGCGCCTCCTGGTAGGCCGAGAGGCGGAAAAAGTACGTACGCTCAGTGGTCTTCTCGGCCGGACGGCCGCATTCGGGGTTGGGGCACGCGCCGCCCTCCCCCAGCTGCGACTCGAGCCAGAACGTCTCGCACGACGTGCAGTACCAGCCCTCGTAGTCGTCGAGAAAGATGTCGTCACGTCCGTTTGCGTGAATTTTCTCGAAAAGCGCGTAGACGCCCTTCCGGTGGCGCTCCTCGGTGGTGCGGATGAAGTCGTCGTGGCTGATGCGAAGAATCTTCCAGAGCGCGTGGTATTTCTCGACCACCTTGTCGGCGAGCTCGATGGGCTCGAGGTTCTGCGCCGCGGCGGCGCGCTCGATTTTCTGGCCGTGCTCGTCGGTGCCCGTCAGGAAATGAACGTCGAAGCCGCGCAGGCGCTTGGTGCGCGCGACGACGTCCGCCACGACGGTCGAGTAGGTGTGGCCGATGTGCGGCTCGTCGTTCACGTAGTAGAGCGGCGTGGTGACGTAGAACTTCATCATCGAGCGTCCATTATAGAGAGTGCGGAGCGGGAATGCACGATGAGCGGACGCGCCCGTCCCTCCCGGAGCGGGACGGGGCGGGAAAAGCGCGCCCCCGCCCCGAAAGGAGCGGCCTACTCCTCAAGGAGGGCCTCGATGGCGCGCCGCGCGCTCTCCGAGAGATCCCGAACCGCAACTTCCTCGCAAGGGGCGGAAATGGGACTTCCTATCCTCACCTCCATCTCGCACGCCGCAACGGTCAGCGTGCGCGGCGGAAGGGCCCTCTCGCCGCCAAGGATGGCGACGGGCAAAAGGGGAACCCCGGCCTCCTTCGCCAGCCGAAACGCACCGCTATGGAAAGGAAGCATCCCCGCCTCGGGGCGAGTATTGCGCGTGCCCTCGGGGAAGACGAGAATATTTCGGCCGCGGCGCAGGGCGTCGAGCGCCGCCTCAAGACTCCCGTGGGGGCGGCGGGATTTCTTCGTGCGGTCGACCGGGACATAGCCCGCGAGTGCCATGGCCCACCCGAAAAGAGGGATATGAAAAAGCGGGCGCTTCGCCATGGCGCGAAGAGGTGCGGGAAAAGTCGTAAAGAGCGCGATGAGGTCGAAGTGGCTGCGGTGGTTCGCAACGACGATATAGCATTGGCCGGATCTTACGTGCTGCGCCCCCTCGCAGCGGACGCGCACGCCGCATGCGCCCCTAATGGCGGAGGCCCACACCCATTGGATCCTGTCAAACCAGGCACGCGGAAACCGCAGGAGAAGCACCCCCATGGCAATGCCCCCCCCACATACCGTCGCCGTGACAATGACGACGGCTTGAAACAAGAAACGGCACGTACGGACGAGGCGCTTCATCGTGGGGTCGGGGCAGCCATGGAAAGCGCGAAAAATCCGCCCATTAGCATGCCCGGCAAGCGGCGCGGCACCCCGGCCCCGCTACCGCCGGGGCCCGCGGCAGCGCTTCAAAATTTCCACCGCCATGTTTTCCGCGCTGCAGACCACGTCGGCCAACCCGGCCCGAATGATCTCCTCGGGCATCGAGCGGACCGTGGCGGTCTCGGGAGACTCGACGACTGTCGTCCCGTCGGCTTTTTTGAGCGCCTCCACGCCTTGGCGCCCGTCGCCGCTCATGCCCGTGAGAATAACTCCCAGGAGCTTTTTGGAGATTCCCAGGGTCTCGGCCGCCGACTGGAAGAGATGGCTGATGGAGGGTGCGAAGCGGTCGTTTTCATTCTTCGGGTGGACGCGAAGGACGGGACGCTTCTTCCCGATGGCCACCGTCGTCCGCTTCCCGCCGGGCGCGACGTAGGCGTGCCCCGGCTCGATCGCGTCCCCGTCCTCGGCCTCCCGGACGGTGAGGTTGCAGGCTCGGTCGAGGCGCGAGGCGAAAAGGTTCGTAAAGATGGGCGGCATGTGCTGGGCCACGAGAACGCTCACGGGCAAATTTTCGGGAAACGCGGCCAGGGATTGCTGGATGATGGTCGGGCCGCCGGTGGAGCTTCCGATGAGCACCACATCGGCCTCTCCCTCCGTGCCCACCGGGATGGGCGGTGGTTCAAGCGGCGGAGGCGGAAGGGAAGGCGAAGGGGGCTCCTGGGCGGGAGGAGGCACCGCGGACTTGAGGTGCGCCGAAGCCGCCGCCAGAACCTTGGCCGCGAGGTCCACCTCGATGTCGTGGAGCTCGACGGATGCGCGCTTGCCGGGTTTCGCGATAAAATCCACCGCCCCCAAGTCAAGGGCCTTGAAAACGTTCTTGTCCGTGGCATGGCTGCTCACGACGATGACGGGAAGCGGACGGTTGGCCATCACCCACCGCAGCACCGAAAAGCCGTCGAGCGCCGGCATTTCGAGGTCGAGCGTGAGCACGTCGGGCTGAAGCTGTTCGATGCGCTTGATGGTCACCTGGCCGTCGTAGGCCGTGCCGACCACCTCGACGCCCGGGGTGCGCGATAGCATCTCGGAAAGGATCTTCCGGTTGAAGGCCGTGTCGTCGGCGATGAGAACGCGGACGTTCCGCTCGGCTTGTCCCGAGCCCTGTCGAGGGGGCGGAATCATTTCTGGTACACCATGTCGTGCTTGAAATGCCGCAGGCGAAACTTCGTTGAGACGTTCAGAAGCGATTCCGAGTGGCCGAGCATAAGAAACCCGCCCGGTCGCAGCCGCTCGTAAAGCGAGTCGATGACCCGTTTCTTGCCAGCCTTGTCGAAATAGATGATCACGTTGCGGCAGAAAACCACGTCCACCTCGCCGAAGATCAGGGGGCGCCGCACATCGTAAAGGTTGACCCACCCGAACGTCACATACTTTTTGACCTCGTCCCGAATGCGGTGGGTCTTGTCGTCGATGCGCTCGAAATACTTGGCGCGGAAGTAATCGTCGGTCGCGCGGAACGAATTCTCCCGATAGACACCCGCCCGCGCCTGATGGAGAAGCGCCCGGTTAATGTCGCTACCGAAAATCTCGATGTTCCACTCCGAGGGCAGGCTCTTTTCCAGCAGAAGCGCGGCCAGCGTATAGGGCTCTTCGCCGCTCGCGCAGCCCGCACTCCAGATTTTCAGGTTCCGCTTCTCGCGGGCGGCGTCCGCGTCCATAATCTCCGGGAGAATTTCGTGGATAAAGGCGTTCAGCTGATTCATCTCCCTGAAAAAATACGTCTCCCCGGTCGTAAGAAGCTCCACGAGTTGGTCGAGCTCCCTGTGACCGTCCCTGTCGTAGAGCAGATGGTAGTAGTACTTCTGGTAATCGTCCTCCTGAAGAGCGGCCATGCGCTTGGCCACGCGCTTCTGCACGATGAACTTCGAGTTATCTCCAAACGAGAGGCCGCTGTAGTCGAGCACGAGCTGGCAGATGGCCCGGTAGATTTCGTCCGGAAGCTCGTCCTCGGAGACCGGCGCGCGGAAAAGCAGGGAGTCCGTCATGGCGCTTTCCGACCTGTCGGAACCGCCCCCTGCTGAAGGAGCCGCTCGGCCAGGCTCGCGGCACGGGGCGAAAGGCGGCGAACGGCGTTCTCCACGGAATCGGGAGAAACGTCCTTGAGCGCGCGAAGGTACATGCCGACCTCTTCGACGCACTGCTCCTGGTCCAAGAAGGCTAGCACGAGAGGAAGGGCCTCCGAAGCCCGAAGCTGCGCGAGGCCCGCGATGACCTTTCGAAGCACCAGCGGGTCCGAGGGAGAAAGAAGAAGCGCCGTTAAGCTCTCGAGCGCCCGGGCCGCGTCGCTCCGCGCGAAAAGTGCGTCTAGCGCCACGACGACCGGCTTCCAGTTCCGGCGCGCCTCATCGTCGTCCCCCTCCTCTCGGCGCAGGCACTGCTCCAGCCGAAGCCGTGCGGCCTCCCCGGGCACGGCGCTCAAGGCCTTGATGGCGGCCACCCGAAGCTCGCCCCGGCTTTGCTCCACGGCACGAAACACCGCGTCCACGGCGGCGGACGTCCCCACGTTTCCAAGCGCTTTCAGCGCGGCAATCTGCACCGGCGGCTCCTCCGAATCGAAGCGCCCAAGAAGCGCCTCGGCCACGCGCTCGCTGCCGCGCCCGATTTCGCCGAGCGCTTCGATGGCCTCCGCCCGCACCCACATGTCCTCGTCCTCAAGAAGGGACAAGAGTTTTTCGAGTGCCTCCGAAGAGCGGAGCTTGGCCAGGGCGCGCACAGCCGCCTCTCGCACGCGGCCGCTTTCGTCGGAAAGCGCCGAGACGAACGCGGCGAAGAACGCCGAATCCTCCAAATCCCCCATGCGCTCGATCGCCGTCTGGCGCACCGCGCGCGCTTCGTCTTTCGAGGCGAGCAGCAGCGCCTCACGCGCACGTGCGCCTTGCAGACGGGCGTACACGTTGAGCGCGTTCGCGCGCACCGCGGGACGGTCGTCGCGCAGCGCCTGCTCCAGCGCCTCGACGGCTTCCTCCGAGGCCTTCCCCGCCAGGACGTGCATCAGTCCGCTTACAGCGCCCGCCTGCACTACAGGACTCGCGTCGCCAAACTGCGCGAGAAGCTCGGGCCAGACGAGCGGGCTTTCGATCCGCCCGAGTGCTTCGATCGCCGCAAGGCGAATCTCCGGCTCCTCCCGCATAATCTGGCGGCTCAGGGGCCGCACCGCCTCTTCGCTCGCGATCATGCCCAGGGTTTCTATGACCGCCACCTCGGTGTCCTCGTCCTCGGGCCGGCCCGCGAGCTCCGACGCCTGCTCCGGGACAAGGATGTTGACTAGCGTCGGAAGCGCCGCTCCACCCATGCGCGCCAGCGCCGACTGGGCCGCCTCGCGCAAGGTGGCGTCGCGCAGCGCCTCGATCAGATGCGAAACGGCTTTTTCACCCTGCAGCCAGCCGAGCGCCTCGATGGTGATCGTGCGCTCCAGGGGATCGTCGCTCTGGAGGCCACGGTGGAGAAGGTCGTCGAGACGCTCCATGTTGAAATTTTTTCGAAACTCGCCTTCGAGGCGTCGCCGCGCCTCCGAATCCCCCCTTTGCTCCAAGTTTCGGTGAATGCGGTAAAGGGCCTCGAGGGCGTCCATCTGGATCTTTTTTCGCTCGGCGACGGCCTTCGCGAGGAACGAAACGGCGCGAACGTCTCCGATGCGGCCCAGGCTCTGGAGAATCGACTTGCGCAGCACGCCCTCCCCGTAGCGCTTCATGAGAAGCTCCGTGGCACGCGGATCCCGAATCTCGCCCAGGGCCTCCACGGCATGGAAGGCGAGCCACAAATCCTCCGACTCCAGGAGCTCGGCCAGCTTGTCGTACGCCGCCGCACCCCCGCAGCGCCCCAGACAGGTTATCGCCGCGGTCGCCACGTTCCTGTTCGAGTCGCGGACAAAGGGGAGCAGGGCCTCCAGCGAAACGGCCTCGCCCATGTGGTGCAGCAGCTGGAGGAGCGCGATGCGGACATCGCTGTCGTCCGTCCGGCGCAGGTGCTCGAGCACAACCGGCACGACCTTCCCGCCGTAGCTCGAAAGGACCTCCGTGGCGGAGCTGCGGAGTCCCGCGTTATCGCCCGCGTAAAGAAAGCGGATGAGGGCGGCGCCGTGCTCGTCCGCGGAGCACGCGGACAACACCTCCGCGGCGGTCTTGCGCACGCGCCAGTCCTCGTCGCCGAGCAGCGTGTAGAGAGCCTCGCGCGCCTCCGGTGCGGCCGCGCCGCGAAGCGAGCCCGCGAGCACCCGCCGCACCTCGGGGTCGCGCGAGGACAGTTTTTCCTTGAGGGACAATGCGGAATTCGGCACGGCGTCTCCTAGGCGAGGTATTCTTTCTTTTTGATGGCGAGGAATTCTTGAAGCGCTTCTCGGAAAATATCCCGATTGCCGCGAATCGACTCGGGAATGCGCTTGTTGAAATATTCACTGCCGAACTCCAGGTCTTCCGCGAAGACTTCTTCGAAGCAGCCGCGCATGATGGACCGGCGGGCGCGCGTCGGCCGATAGATAAAAATGTCGGAAATGATGATGCGGGCAAGCGTGCGGGCCTCCTCCAGCGGGTCCCCCGGAGCGGCCAGCGGTGCTCGAGGAGGGGCTGTCTCGGGCCCGGCCGCCGGCGCCTTGAGCACGGAAGCGAGCACTTTGTCAAACTCCTCGTCCGTAATGCCTTCCTCGATGTAGGCGTCGGCGCCGTAGAGACTCTTGGGCGGGGCATGGTAGCGGTACGCGCGGAAGAGCGCGCCCACCAAAACAATCTTCGTGTAGCGCGTCGGCTCGGACGCCCGCATGCGGTCGATGACCTCGAAGCCGAGCACGTCGTCCAAAAAGGGACTCACGAAAAACACCCTGGGCGGCCGCTCGTCTATCCACGCGAGCGCCTGTTTTCCGCTTGCCGTAACCTGCACGTCGAACCGCCGCCGCTCCAGCTCGCCGCGCAGCCACCTGCGGAGTCCGTCCGCGCTGTCGGCCACAATCACAAGAGGCCTCCCGTGGGTCATGATGCGAGTCGAATGTCCAGGAATCTTTCGAGGTCGAGCAAAATTACCATGTCACGCTCGGAATGGTAAACGCCGCGAAGGTACGGATTCTGGGTCGCCGCGACCATCCCGGTTGTCTCCTCGATGCTCTCCTCCGGGACGGAGATCACCTGCTTCACGCCGTCCACCCACAGCCCGAACAGCTCTCCCTGCTGCGCAAGAACCACAATGCGCGCCTCTTCCGTCGGGGGACGAACGGGGTGGCCCAGCCGCTCGCGGCTGTCGATCACCGTGACGATGCGCCCCCGGAGCGACATAATCCCCGTGACGACCGAAGGCACGTTGGGCACGTCGGTGACGGGCTGGACGGGAATGATTTCGTCGATGTGCTCAATGGGGATGCCGTAGAGCTCGCTGCCGACCTCAAAGGTCAAGCAGCGCCAGAGCACGGGCGCCGCGGGGCTTGGTGCGGCCTCCTTTTCCTCGGGCCGCTCCCCGGGACCAGGCTCCGCCTCGGTGGACAAGCCCTCAACTTGTCGGGGCAAGTCGGCCTGGGCGGGCGGCGGAGTCGGAGGCACGGCGGGCTTCGCTTCCTCCGGAGCGGCTTCGCCAGGAACGGGCGGCGGCCCGGGCAGCCGCTCCTCCGTCGTTTTGGAGGCCGGTTCTTCCACAACCAACGCAGCCTCCGGGGCAACGGCCGCTTTTCCCGATTCCATGCTCGCTTCCATTTCGGTTTTCGTAAAATCGAGCGCCGTTTCCTCCGAAGGGCCTTCTTTCGGGAGCGCTCCCTTGGGCGGCCCTTTTGCCATGGAAACTTTTTGCTCCTGCTCCTTTTGCTTTTCTTTTCTGGCCTTCTCGCGGGCCTTCGCCAGGTCCACCATATCGTCAGCGCTCCTTGGCTCGAATCTCTTGCTCCATGGCACCGGAGGAGAGAACACCCTTGCGGGCCGAACGCGCGCCCTTGCCCTGAGCGGAAATTTCTTGCCTTTCGGCGGGCGGCGCGGGAGGCGGCTGCCCGTGATGCAGGAAATCATCGATGGCGTTTCGGGTGATGTCCGCCGTGACGCGGCGCGACTCGCGGCCGTAGGCCTCGATCAGGGACGCGTGTGCCAGGCGGTTGATCAACCGGGGAATGCCTTCCGAGCCCTCGTGGAGCACGTCGAGGGACGCCTCGTCGAACAACTCCCCCCGCGCTTCGGCCACGCTCAAGCGGAACCGCACATAGGCGCCCGTCTCCTCGCGGTCAAGGGGGACTAAATGGTAGCGCAGCCCGATGCGCTGGGCCAGGGCGCGGTACGCCGGCCGTTCGAGGCGCGTCCGGAGTTCCGGCTGCCCGATGAGAATCACGGAAAGCAGGCCCGCGTCGTCGAGTTGGAAATTCGTAAGCAGGCGAATCTCGTCGAACGTGCTCTTCGTGGGCACGAACTGGGCCTCGTCGAGCATCAGCACCAGGGCGACGCCCTCTTCGTGCAGGCGGTAGAGATGGTCATGGAGGGCGTCCATCATCCGGCTGCGCGGGCAGTCGTGCGGGATGTCGAGGTGCTTGCAGATGGCGGTCAGAAATTCCTTCGGCGTCAGGTGGGGGTTGATAAGAAGAACCACGCGGTATTCGCGGGAGAGGCGGTCCATCAGGGCGCGGGAAAGCAGCGTTTTGCCCGCCCCTATCTCGCCCGTAAGGAGCGCGATCTCCCGCTCCTCGCACGCGTACTCGAGGCGCGCCAGCGCCTCGCGGTGCTGGCGGCTCTCGTAGAGAAACCGCGGGTCCGGCGTCGTCGAAAAGGGGCGTTCGCTCAAACCGAAGAAGGACTCGTACATCACGTTGTGGGCGCCGCCGCCGCGCTTCTTTCCTCCAACACACCTTCCAGGAGCGAGCCGATGTCGAGCACCAGGACAAGCTCGTTCTCACCGAGCTCGCACACCCCGGCCAGGCCCGCAAGCCCCGAGAGCGTCGTCCCGATCGATTTGATGACCACTTCCTGCTCGCCCGCGAGCCGCTCCACGACGAGTCCGGCCCGCCGCTCCGCGGCCTGCACGACCACCACGAAGAGGCGGCCGTTTCTGGCGGCGGCCGGTGAGGTCGTCCCCGAAGGCGACTCGGGGGCGGCAAGATTGAAAAAGCGCTCCAGGCGGATCAGTGGCAGGGTCTGGTCGCGCAGGTGATAAACCTCGCGGTGCTCCACCGTCTTGATCTGCTCGGGCGTGATGCGCAGGCTTTCCGAAACGGACGTGAGCGGAATGGCGAAGCGCTTGCCGCCGCTTTCCACGAGGAGCACCTGCAGAATGGCAAGCGTGATGGGAAGCACGATCTGAAAGGTCGTGCCCTGCCCGGGCTCGGAGTGCACCTGAATCGAGCCTTTGAGACGCATGATGTTGGCCTTGACCACGTCCAGCCCGACGCCGCGTCCGGAAATGTCGCTCACCATCTTGGCAGACGAGAACCCGGGCTTGAAAATGAGGTTGATGCACTCGTCGAAGGTCAGCTCCGCGTCCGGGACGATGATGTCCTGCTGGACGGCCGCCTCGCGAATCCTCTCGGGCCGGATGCCGCTGCCGTCGTCGGAAATTTCAACGACCACCGAGTTACCCTTCTGGTACGCCTTCAACTCCACCACGCCCTCCTCGGGCTTGCCCCTCTCCCGGCGCCCCTCGGGGGACTCGACCCCATGGTCGATGGCGTTTCGGATAAGGTGCAGGAACGGGTTGGTGATTTCCTCGATCATCACCTTGTCAAGCTCGGTGTCGCCGCCGGAGAAGCGCAAGTCGATCTTTTTCCGGTTGCGGGCCGAGATCTTGCGCGCGGCGCGCGAGAGTTTGTTGAAAATCTGGCCGATGGGCACCATGCGCACGTCGATGATGCTCGCCTGCAGGGCGGCCACCTTGCGATCCAGGGTGCGCGCGGCTTTGACGAGCTCGAAGGCAAGCGGCGTGGAGCCGTGCTCGGAGGCCGCCTGGCGGCTCAGGCGCAGAAGGGCGGTCTTGCTGAGGACCAACTCGCCCACGATGTTCATGACCGCGTCGAGCTTTTGGATGTCCACCCGCACCGTCGAGCTGATGCTCTTGAGATCGGCGTCCCCCACGCCGAGGGTTTCCTCGGCTTCGGGAACCGGCGGTGGAGGTGCAGGCAGCGTTGGTGGCCCGAATGCGCGCTTGAGCAGGGGCTGCACGCCTCCGCCGAAGGGCGCCGCGAGCGCTTCGACCTTGTCACCGGGGAGATTGGAGGCGAAGATCAGCCGAAAGAAAATTTTATCCGGCTCCGCCCCCCCGCTCGAAGGAAGCGTGCTGATGACCTCGCCCTCCTCGTTGAGGGCGTCCGTGACCTTCTTGAGCTCCGCGTCAAACACGTCGAAGGCGAAGCCGACCGTCACGCCGTAGATCGCGTTTTGCTGGCGGAGGTTTTCCAAAAGACGGTGTTCCTCGTACTCCGTGAACGACTTGCGCGTCGATTCGTCCAAATCCAGCCAGTCGAGCGACACGTCCTCAGCCGCCTCGGCTCTCTGCATCGCCAGCGTGTGAATCTGGCTCGTAAGCGGCACGACGTCGACCTCCCCTTCTTCCCCCTGCCGGCTGATGCTCGCGACGAGCTGGTTCAAAAGCTCGATCGACTCGAACAGAATGTTCACGAGCCCATGCGAAGGCGGAATTTTCCCAAGGCGAAGACGGTCCAGCAGGTCCTCCAAATCATGACTCAGTGTCGAAACCTTTTCAAAACCCAGCATGCCCGCGAGCCCCTTCAGGGAATGCACCTCGCGGAAAATCTTGTTTACCACGGCGGGCTTTACGGCACCGGCCTTGAGGCCCGTCTCGAAGCCCGCCACGTCGCCGGAGAGCGCCTCGATGATTTCCTCGGCTTCGGAAACGAACTCGCGGCGGGCCGTTTCCTTTTCGCGGCTCATGATTTCTCCTTCCGGCCCAAGAGCGGCGCAACCGCCGACTCGAGCGCCTCGGGGTCGAAGGGCTTGTTGAGGTAGGCGTCCGCCCCCAGCGCGAGGCCGCGCTTGCGGTCCTCCTCGCTTGCCTCCGTGGAAACGATAAGGATGGGAATGTGGCGGTAGTGCTCGTTCTCCCTGAGGTAGTGGATGAGCTCAAGGCCGTTGATGTCGGGCATATTGATGTCCGTGATGAGAAGCTGGAAGGAGCGGGAGGGCAGGAGCCTGAGCGCGGCGAAGCCGCTTTCGGCCGTAACGACCTCCACGTCGTCGAGGCGGTCTTCGAGAGCCGCGCAGAGGAAGTTGCGCATGGGCGCCGAATCTTCGGCAATCAGGATGGACGCGGCGTGCGGCGTCTCCGGGGTCATGGGCTCCTCATGCCCTTGCCTGGAGCTGGCGGTGGAGGATGGCGTTCTCCATGGCGATGCCCGCCTGACTCATAAAAATTTCCAGCCCCTCGATGTTGCCGAAAGGCTTGTGGTGGTGCGCGTTGTCGCCGTAGAGTGCGGCGAGCACGCGCCGGCGGCTCACCAGCGGCACGACGACAATTTCCGTAGGCGCCCGCTTGCCGAGGTTCTCAATCAGCAGGCGATTGTGCATGGTGTCCTTGAGCTTGCCCCGATGCGTCTGGCGGCTTTCGATGATTTTCCGGAAGACGCTGTCCGCATGCCGGTCGATCTGGATGCGGCGCACCTTGTCGTTGATGCTTTCCTTGTCGCCCGTCTCACCGAAGCCCCCAAGTCCGTAGACCTTGTCCTGCTTGACGAGGAACAAAATCGCCCGGTCGAAAAACTCTGCCGCGAGACGGAGAATGAGAAGGGAAATCTCGGTGGTCTCCGTGGGATCTTGAAGTTCCCGCACCAGCGCGCGAATGGCCCGCAACTGCTTCTCGGAGGGTTTCGCGGCCTCGATGAACGTGGCATTCGTTACCTGCTCGCTTCGCGGGCCAGGCTGGGAAGCAGCCTGCACGGCGGCGAGGGAGGGAAACGCCGCGAGGTCTCTGGCGCCCCCGCGCACCAGCCGCCGCACGATGTAGTGGATGTCCTCCGAGAACTGCTGCAAGTCCTCTTCAAGGTCGGCAATCTCAATCTCCGAGATGTCGGGCTTGATGAGGTAGTTGCTCACGCCCAGGCGATAGGCTTCATGGCGCACCTTGGGGTCAAGGTGGTCGGTCATCATGACCACGGGAAGGGCCCCGTCGATTCGCTTGACTTCTTCGAGAACCTCCAGGCCGCCCAGAAGCCCTTTTCCGCCGCTGGAGCGCATAAGAAGGTCGCTGACCACGACGGGAAGCTCGCCCTGCCCACGAAGCGTTTTGGCGGTCCTGACGGCCTCTCCGGCCGATTCGACCGCATAAACGCGGTAGCCCTGCTGCAACAGGACACCTTCGAGATGCAAGCGGAAAAGCGCGTCGTCGTCCGCGAGGATGACCGGCGCCCCCCCGGGTTTGGAAGGCGGAGGCTCCTCGCTCTGAGGGGGGGCGGGCGAACCCTGTTCCGCGGAGGGAGCCGGCGCGGCGGGAGAAACCTGTTCCGCGGAGGGAGCCGGCGCGGCGGGTGCCTCGGGGGCGCCCTCCGCCATCACGAAGTCCACTTCCAGGTCCTCTTCCTTGTCGGCTGCGGCCGGCTGCGTCGGCGGCGCGGCCGACGTCGAGATGGCGTAGTGCTCCGCCCCTTCCACCACCGAATCAGGATGGATATCCTCGGGCTGCATCTTGAAAGGCATCGCAAGGGCGGACGGCGTGTAACCTTCTTTCGCCTCGAGCACGTCGTCGGGCTCGATGCCGTCTTGAAGGGAAATCTCTTTGGCGCTGAGGCCGTCCACCGGAAGATTCTCCATCAGCTCGAAAGCAAAAGTCCCTTCCTCGACCTTGAGAAGCTCCTGGAGCACGCCCATGATTTGCTGGCGCACGGCCTGCTCGATCTGCTCATGCGGGATGCCGAGCTCGACCAAGCGGACGCCCAGCGGGCGGCTGTCCCCCGTGGCGAGCACCTGGCCGAGCATGTCCTTCGAAAGAAGCCCCTGCTGCACCAGCATCTCGCCGAGGGGAGGCGTTTCCTGCCCGGAGGCATGAACGCTGACCACGCGGCCGTTCTTGAAGAGGATCGAGCTCTTGCCTTGTTCCGTGGTGAGAATAAGGATGCCCGTGCGTTTGCTCAGAAACACAATGTGCAAAATGTCGGAGAGGGCGAGGTCTTCGAGGCTTCCTCTCATCGCGCCGCGGCTCCTTTGAAGCGCCCGCTCCCGGCGTGCAGCGCAAGCGCCTGCGCTGCACGAAAGAATTGTGCCTTTTCGGGAGATTTCATCCTATCTTTTCTCTTCATGCGCATCATGGGCAGGCGTCGCCGGCGGCTCGTCCTTTCCGCGTTCCGGTTTCAGCACGCGGTCAAGCACACCGTTAATGAATTCCGGCGAACGCTCTGTGCCGAATTCCTTGGCCATTTCGATTGCCTCGTTCAGGACCACCTTTCGAGGAACTTCCGTCGTTTCGTACTCCGCCGCCGCAAGCCGCATCAGGTTGCGGTCCATGGCGGCAAGGCGCTCCAGCTTCCAATTGAGGAGCGCACCCTCAATCGCAGCGTCCCATTCCGCCAAGCGCCCCATAGCGCTGCGCACAAGCCGATCGGCGTAGTCCCGCACCCGGGGCCCGGCGTGCGTATCGGTCCAGAAGCCCCGCGTGACCTCTTCCATGGAACGTCCCGTGACTTCCAGCTGGTAGAGGATTTGAAGGGCGCAAATTCGTGCCTGGCGGCGGCGCCCCATGGGCATTCCCCCGCGCGCGGGCCCTCAGCCCGACGGGGGACGGCCGTTTCCGCCCCATTTTCGCAGGAGTTGCACCATTTCAAGCGCCGCCTCTGCGGCCTCGGCGCCCTTGTTGCACTCGTTCGCGGCGGAGCGCGCGAACGCCTGCTCCGCCGTGTCCGTCGTGAGCACGCCGAACGCAAGCGGCACGTCCGATTCGCGCGCCAACTCAGCAAGACCATGGCACACGGCGTCCGCCAAGTGCTTATAGTGCGGCGTCTCGCCGCGCACGATGGCGCCCAGGCACACGACGGCGTCGTAGCGGAGTTTCAGGGCCCGGCGTGCCGCCGCGAGCAGCTCAAACGCCCCGGGCACGCGCACGACCTCACAGCAATCGGCCGCCACGCCCGAGCGAGCGAGCGCGTCGAGGGCTCCCTGAACCAGCCCATCCACCACCGCCGTGTTAAACCGGCTCGCAATAACAGCTACGCGCAGGCTGCTTCCCTCGTCCATGCCTTGCATCGGGATACCTGTCATGTTGTTTTCTCACGAATTCTTAGGGAAAGTATAACAGACTCCCCTCTCCGCCTCAAGAAGGCCGCGCCCCTGCGGGCGAGCTACAAGCACTCCTCCCTCGTGGTGATTGTCGAGCCGGCGAACCAGTCGGTTGCGGGATCGTTCAAATCGACACCGCTGGGATCTTTGAGTTCCAGTGTGCCCCCAACGAAACCGAACGGGGACGGGCCGCCCTCTGCCGTCGGCTCGAACCCAAGCGTCATCACCACGTTCGCTCCCGCAGCAAAATCAACGCCGCAGACGGTCTCGTCTGTCGAGCCGTCCCCGTCGTCGTCACTACCGTTGCTACAATCGGAAGTGATACAGTCGTTACAAATTGCACCGTCGAGCTCGTCTATTAGGCCGTCCCCGTCGTTGTCAACAACGTCGGTGCAATTAGAAGTGACGCAATCGTCACAAGCGGTCTCGTCCGTCAAGCCGTCCCCGTCGTCGTCAATACCGTTGCTACAATCGGCCTCGTCTATGAGGGTATCCCCGTCGTCGTCGCTGTCGTTGATACAATCGAACTCGTCTATGAGGATATCCCCGTCGTCGTCAATACCGTTGCTACAATCGGCCTCGTCTGTCGAGCCATCGCCGTCGTCGTCAATACCGTTGTTACAATCGAACTCGTCTATGAAGATATCCCCGTCGTCGTCAATAAAGTTGGTACAATCGGCCTCGTCTATGAGGGTATCCCCGTCGTCGTCGATGCCGTTGACACAATCGAACTCGTCTATGAAGGTATCCCCGTCGTCGTCGATGTCGTTGGCGCAATCGATGTCGGCGCAATCGGCGCAATCGGCGCAATCGACGCAATCGGCGCAATCGGCACAATCGCCGCAAGCCGGGACCCGGCGCGTTAGGCTCACGAGGAGCTTGCCTTCCTCTGTCGTGCTGTCCACCTGAAACTCCGTGCAGTCTCCATAACAGACGGCATCGTCAAAAACCGAGCCTTCGCTTCTCCCCCCATACTGCAAGATGGTCGCATCGTACTGAAGGTGGAAGGCAATGCTGTATACGCTCTTCGTGAGCGGGCCGTAGACCACGACGTCAAAGGCAGGTTCGATATCGGTGGAAACGCCTCCGTCTCGAACGTTGGGACTGTAGACCAGAGCCACCGTGCCCGGTGGCGGATCGAGGGGAAGACCGGGATCGTCGGTGACATCGGACGCGATGAACAGGCAATTCGGGTCGGCCACGCGCTTTCCCTCCATGCACGAGAGGAGACCTCCCACAAGAAGGAGCGCGAACGCCGCAACGGCCGCCGGGAAAACAACGAAACGCCGAGCGCGATCAAGCATCCTGTTATCCTACCGGGCTGCCACGAACCGAGTCAAGGCGCGGGGCCAAGCAAGCCTTGCAAATTATCGCCGTTCGGGCAATACTTGTAACTGCGTATGAACCTTAGCAATTTTCTGCGTGACGACGACCTGAGCCGCGAGGGCTTCTTTGAGCTTTTCGAGCTTGCCGCGGAGGTCAAGCGCACGCCGGGGAAATTCCGCGCGGCGCTTGAGGGGCGGACGCTCGCCATGATCTTCCAGAAGCCCTCGACGCGGACGCGCGTCTCCTTCGAGGCGGGGATGGCGCAGCTCGGCGGGCATGCCCTGTACCTCAACCCGCGCGACCTCCAGCTCGGCCGCGGCGAGACCATACCGGACATGGCGCGGGTGCTTTCGCGCTACGTGGACGCGGCCATGGCCCGGGTCTTCGCCCAGGAGGACGTCGAGACGCTGGCCGAGGCCGCGAGCGTCCCCGTCGTGAACGGCCTCTCCGACCTGCTGCACCCCTGCCAGGCGCTCGCGGACTTCTTCACGCTGCGCGAAAAGCTCAATAAACTCGAAGGGCTGCGGGTCTGCTACGTGGGAGACGGAAACAACGTCGCGCACTCCCTCATGCTCGCGGGCGCCATCCTGGGCGCGGACGTGGCGGTCGCCTGCCCCGAAGGCTACGAGCCCGACGCCGACATCGTCAAGCGCGCCGGGGAGCTCGGCGCCGCCCCTTCGAGCCCCGACTCGAGCCGGGGACTCAGGATCACGCACCGCGTCGCGGAGGCCGTCTCGGAAGCGAACGTCGTCTACACCGACGTCTGGGCCTCGATGGGCCAGGAAGCGGAACACGAGGAGCGCCTAAAAATTTTCAAAGACTACAGCGTCACGCCCGACTTGATGCGGAAGGCCAAGAAAGGCGCGCTCTTCATGCACTGCCTGCCGGCGCACCGGGGCGAGGAGGTCGTGGACGAGGTCATCGACTCCGACGCGTCCATCGTCTGGGACCAGGCCGAGAACCGCCTCCACACGGAGAAGGCGCTCCTGCTGAAGCTGCTCGGTGCCGCCTGAGGCCGTGCAAAAAATCATGAGCCCCCGACCGCAAGCTGCACGCGGCACCCGATAAGAAATGAGCGCCCGCTTTCCGGCTTCCCTTGTCCTCTGCTGCTTGCTGGCCACGTTGCTGGGCGCCTCCAACTGTGCGCAGCGCGCCGAGAGAAACGCCCTCGCCAAGCCCGCGGCAAAGCCCCTGGCGCGCCTCGCCTCGGGCAAGATTCTTTCGCTCGAAGTGCGCCGCACGCCCGATGAGCGGGCGCTCGGGCTGATGTTCAGAGAAAATCTCTCCGAGGAGGAAGGCATGCTCTTCGTCTTCCCCGAGGACGGCCTCCATGCGTTCTGGATGAAGAACATGCGCTTCTCCATCGACATCCTCTGGCTCGATGCGCGCGGCGTGGTGGTGCACGCCGAGGAGAGCGTTCCGCCCTGTCCCGACGCGGGCGCCGGGCCCTGCCCTTCCTACGCGCCGCCCCGAGAGGCGCGCTACGTGCTTGAAATCCCCGCGGGCGCCGCCGCCCGAAACGCCCTGCGCGTGGGCTCGCACATCGCCCTCGAAAATCTTTCCGGAACCCCCTCTTGAGCCGAGGCGTTTTAAAGCCATGCCTTCCATACCATGTCTATGTCGTGAACTGGCGCTCCTGCTGGTGCTGAGCGCGGCGGTCGCGGGGCTCTATAACGCCACGGCCGAGGAGCCGCTTGCGTGGATCGCCAAGGAGCGCGTTCTGGAGGAGGCCGACATTTCGCGCTTTCTCGAAGAAGACGCCCCCCCCTACGACCCCCTGGCGGGCAAGGAGCCGCCTCCCGCGGCCGGGCCGAGCGCGCCGCAGCGCGTTACGCTCGAGCAGGCCCATGCGCTTTTCGCCGCACAGAAGGCGGTCTTCGTGGACGCCCGCGAGGCCCATGAATACGAGAGCGGCCATATCGCAGGCGCCCTGAACATCCCCGAGGAGCACTGGGAAGACTACGGCCATCTTTTTGAAAAGCTGGAGGGCCGCCCCATCGTGGTCTACTGCGGCGGCGCCGAATGCAAGGCGAGCATCCACCTGGGCGACAGCCTGTCGGAGTTCGGCTATGCGCCCGTCTACGTCTTCTTCGGGGGGTGGCAGGAATGGCTGGCGGCGGGACATCCGACGGAAGGAGCTGTCGAATGAGCTCCTGGCTGGACTGCAAGTGGCTTCACCTGGCATGCCGCGTCGTGCTCGCCTGCGTTTTCGTGTACGCGAGCCTTCATAAAATTTCCGACCCAGCCGCCTTCGCCCAAAACATTCAAAACTACCGTATGATGCCGCTATGGAGCACGAATCTGCTTGCGATCTATCTCCCCTGGCTTGAGCTTCTGGCGGGGATTTTCCTCCTGGTCGGATTCTGGATCCGGGCGAGCGCGGTGGCGCTTGCGGGGCTTTCTGGGCTCTTTATCGTCGGCCTGACGCAGGCCGTCGTACGTGGCATCGAACTCCACTGCGGCTGTTTTTCGAGCGCGGGCGAGGCGTCCGGGACGGGTGAAATGCTTCTTCACATCGCAGGAAACGCCGGGCTGCTCGCCATGGGCGCGCTCTTGGTGGCGCGGACGCGCTCCGCGCCCGAAGGCTGATCCCGCCCTCCGGGCGGGGCGGGGCGCGGCACGGCACTTGCATTTGCCCCGCTTGTTGTGTTACATGTTGACTTGTTTTACTCAAGAAAATGCAGGAGGCTAACATGAAAAAATACCTCTGGCTGGTGTGGATTGCAGGGTGCGTTATGATTTCCTCGCCGCTTTCTTCGTTCGCCCAGGAAGAAGCAAAGCCGCAGATGAAAATTCCCGTCCGGGAATACAACAAGGGCGTGGTGCAGAAGGGCGAGAAAGTGAAGTACGACTTCGTCGTCAAGAACGTCGGCAACGCTACGCTTAATCTTCTCCAGGTGCGCCCGGCGTGCGGTTGCACGGTGGCAGAGTTCGACAAGGAAGTCGCGCCGGGCGAAGAGGGAAAAATTTCCGCCGCCGTCGACACGAAAGGCTTCTCCTACGGCCAGCAGGTCAAAACGATCAGCGTCAAAACCGACGACCCGGTCGAGCCGAGCGTTTCGCTCCGCATAAGTGTGGTTGTCTCGGCCTACATCCGGGTGCTTCCCAACGACAGGGCTGTCTTCAGTGCCCGCAAGGGCTACGGCGACGAGAAGAAGCTCGTCCTACACGCCGAGGACGACAAGGAAGAACCCTTCGAGGTCAAGTCCGCCGTCTCGGACACCGAATACATAGAGGTGTCATACGAAAAAGTGAAGGAGCATGCCGTTCAGGTGGAGCCGAGCGTCATCGCCCGCCGGGGCGATTACATCCTTACGGTCAAGCTTTCTCCCGAAACGCCAGTAGGATACATCACGGGGCGCAGCATCATCGTCAAGACCACGCATGCGAAAATGCCCGAAGTCAAGATCAGCCTTTCGGTGCGCGTGACGGCTCCTCCCACGGAGGACGCGGCGTCAAATGCCAAAACACCCTCCTCGCAGGCCAAACCGGACCAGCAGGCCAAACCGGACCAGCAGGCCAAACCGCCATTGCAGGTCAACCCGTACCCGCAGGCAAAACCGCAATAACCAGCCTAAAATTCCCGGAAAAGGCCTTATGCGGGTCTTTCGCAATTTTCCCAATTTCCGTGAAAATTGCGGAAGAGGTTCCGACCTGAAAATTCCCACGCCGCCCGCGCACCGAAGCATGGCGAGAATCACGCTCGGCGCCGCGGCCTTTCTTGGCCTCGTCGGCGCCGCAGCGACGGCGGCGCTTTCTCCCAAAGCGGGGGACGCCGCGGCTAACCCGCCCGCCGACCGGCAGGCGGGGCCGCCCGGGAACCGGCTGGAAAAAGACCTGCTCGCCCTCCCGCCCAAGGTCTACGTTCCGGAATGGGAATGGAGCGCGGGAACGTTGCTCAAGGAGCAGCAGACGCTCTTGACGCACACCTTTCGTCTCGAAAACCACGGCGACGGCCTTCTGGAAATCTTCTCCATCCATCCATCCAGTCTCGTGGAAACGTTCGACGTCTTCGCCATGCCCGGCGGCGCGGCATCGGTCCGCGTTCGCCTGCCCTTTCCGCAGCTCCCCTACGGACCGTTCCTCAAAACGTTCACCGTCCTCACGAACGACCCCGAGCGTCCCAAGCATCTCCTGCGCGTGAGGGGGATAAAGCACACCCTTCTTCAAACGTTTCCGGAATGGACGGCGGTGCGCATCGACACCTTCCGCGGCTACGTCAAGAAGCGGCGGTTCGTGCTGCACTCGGAGCACGCCGCGCCGCTTAAAATTTACGAGGCCGCGTGCTCAACCCCCCATCTCCAGATCGACCTCGAAAAAGCGGCCAACCCGAAGCACGTCGAAACGGAGCTGCCGCAAGACCCGAAAACGTGGGCGCGCCGGGGCGATATCATCATGACCCTCAGCTCCGCACCCGACGCCCCGGTGGGCGTCTACAACCAGGAAAAGATTACGCTTCGGACCAACCTGGAGCTCCTCCCGGAGCACACGCTCGATGTTTCGCTTCTCGTGAAGGAAATGCCCGAGCTCCTTGGGAAACAGCTTTAGGAGCGCGGCGAGCTGAGGTAATCCTCCTTTATCCCCTCGCGAAAGCCGGGGCTATTCCTCCCTCCCCGGCGATTCCGGCCACTATACTAGGAAACGACGATGCTGATGGACGAATCCGTTGCCGTCGTAGTGCAATCGTCGGTCACCGTCAGCGTCACGGAATACGTGCCTGGGCTCACATAGGTGTGCGTGGGATTCTGGGTGTTTGCGGTGTTGCCGTCTCCGAAAGTCCAGCTATACGACGTATCTACAATACCAATACCGCCTGTCGCTAAGCCCGTAAAGTTAAAGACCGTTCCTCCAACATCAGGAGTATTGGTTACTTGCGAATTCCCCGTCAGGGGAAGTACGCTCGCCGCAACCATAACCACCGGGTCCACCAGGACCGTCTTGCTGCTTGATTTCGAGCACCCGCCCGCGTCCGTCACCGTCACCGTGTACGTCGTCGTCGCCGTCGGGTTCTTGGTGATCACCTGCGTATTATCCCCAGTGTTCCACAGGATCACGTAAATTTCACTTTCCTCATCGACCAAGCCGTCCGCGTCGTCGTCAATACTGTTGGTGCAATCGGTCTCGTCTATGGAGCTGTCCCCGTCGTCGTCGATGCCGTTGGTGCAATCGATGTCGGCACAGTCATCACACGCTGCAGTCCCTCCCGATGTATTCGCGGTGAGCGTCACAGGATTGCCCGAACAGACCGCCGCTGAGTCCGAAGCAACGTTGACACTAGGACAGAGCGGCATAATCGGCGGGCCCGCTATCTCGTCGGTGGTGCACGCCCAATAGCCCAACAGGGCCCCCGATATCAAAAGGCTAAACGCGAGGGTCTTTTTCATGACGGAATCTCCTTATTACTAACAAGACGTCTTGCTGTCTCCGAAATCTGCAAAGTGAATTTCGATGAGGCCGACCGCCGAAACCTGATCCCCGGCGCCCATCTGGTCTTTTCCCCAGAACGTGCACTGAGCCGTAACGACAATGATTCCCTCTCCGAATCCAAAAGCAAGGTCACTAACGGGGGGAGCTTCCTTGGTCTCGTGGCGCACAATGACGAAGTTAATGGAAGCGTTGCCTCCAGCGGGAACCACAAGCTGGAGCTGTCCTTGGAAAGACTCCGGAACGGTCGTGCCGGGCTCGGAAGGGTTGCCGTCCACGCGGAAATAGTCCACCCGGTAATCCGTCACCACAACGTCGGTGTAGCCGACAGTGCCGGGGGATGCATCCGGGCTTTTAAGCTCGGCTGCCAGGGTAACCGTGGCGTTGTCGTTGCATATCGAACCGGTCGAAATCTGCTGGTCGGAGAAGATAACATCGCCGTCATCCCCGACTATTTGCTTGACGTAGAGGATGGTGTCGGACTCCCCCACATCCTCCAGCTCGTTTCCGCAGCCCGCCAGAAACACCGTTCCGACAAGCACCGCCGCCAATCCCAAGACGCACCAATAGCCCCAGAGGGAACGAAAGCCCGAAAACACCACAGACGTTCTCATCATGCCGCTACTCCTTTTTTGATTCCAAAATGCACATTGCGTGCCATAGTTACAATGTTTTTTCCTTCTTTTGAACTCCTTGTCACCAATAACTTTTTTCTCCTGAAACCTCCGCAATTTTTCCGTTCATAATAAATTTAGTCTTCATGTGTTACTTTTAGAAACACTCAATCTACGTTTGGATCTTCTGGATTCGGGGCGTGATAAAGATCAAAAGCTCGTTGTTCCGGACCTCGCGGCTTTTGTTACGGAAAAGCCATCCGACTAAGGGGATCTTGTGAAAGCCGGGCACCTTCGAGACGTTCCTGTTTTTCGTCACCTGGAACACGCCGCCGATGACCGCCGTTCCGCCGTCGTTGACCAAAACAAGCGTCTGGGCTCTGCGGGTAACGAGAGGCGGAAGGCCCGTGCCGGGGTCGGGCCCCGGCTCGATCTTGTTCACCTTGATGTCCATGATGATCGTGTCTTCGGCCGTAATCTGCGGCGTCACGTCGAGCTTGAGCATGGCCTGCTGGAAGTTCACGTTGACCTGCAGGTCCGTGGTCGTGAGATACGGAATCTGGACGCCGCTTTCGATGGAGGCCTGCTGGTTGTTCATCGTGACGACGCGCGGCGCCGAGAGCACCTTGCCCTGTCCCTCGCGCTCCATCGCGGCAAGCTGCACGTCCAGGGTGAAAGTGTCCAGGATGTTTCCGAGCGACAAATCGAGGAAGCTGAAGCCCCCGGCGATGGGCAGAACCACCGCATAGTCTCCGTGGATTCGGTGTGGAAACTCCAGGTTGGTCGCCGTGCCGTGCTCCTGGTCGGCCCGCGCGCTCGTGCTCCACTGGACGCCCATCGCCTTGACGTAATCCTTGGTGGTCTCGACGATTCGCGCCTCAATCTCCACCTGCGGCGTGGCCACGTCGAGCGTCTCGACGAGACGCTCGATCAGCTCGACGCGGTCGGGAATGTCCTGAATAAACAGGGTATTCGTGCGCTTGTCATCGAAGATCTGCCCTTTCTTGGAAAGGAGCTTTCCCGCTGTAACGATTGATTTGATATCGCTGCTCTTGGCGTAGCTCAGGCGCTTCATGCGGGTCACCGCATCCGCCGCAAGTTCCTGCTCCTCCTTGAGCTTGCGCCGGTTGGACTCCTCCTGCGCCAGCCGATCCAGCGGTGCGATGAAGACCACGTTTCGATCAAGCACCTTGCCTAGCCCTTCGTTCTTGAGGATGATGTCAAGGCACTGATCCCACGGCACGTCGCGCAGGATGATGGTAATCTTTCCCGAGACCGACTTGTCGAGAACGAAATTGAGGCCCGTCATGTCGTGGAAAAGACGGAAAATGTCCTTAATGTCCGCATCCTTGAGATCGAGTGTAATGGGCTCGCCCCTGTATTCCAGCTCGCCCCCAATTGTCGCCGCCTCGAAGTCTACCGCGGGCTCCCATTCGATGGCCGGTGCCCTGGCAACAACCGGTTCGGGAGCGGCCAGCGCCCTGGCAACAACCGGCTCGGGAGCAACCGGCGCCTCGGCAACAACCGGCTCGGGAACAGCCGGCGCCTCGATGGCAACCGGCTCGGGAACGGCAGGCGCCTCGGTGGCAACCGGCTCGGGAACGGCAGGCGCCTCGGCAACAACCGGCTCGGGCGGCTCCTCGGCAACAACCGGCTCGGGAGCGGCAGGCGCCTCGGTGGCAACCGGCTTAGGAGCGGCAAGCGCCTCAGCAGCGGCGACCTGACTTCCAAGCAGCACCGCCAGACCTTCCTCCTGCTCCACGACCCGATAGGCCACCAGCATGTGAAGGTCAAGCACCACCCGGGCCACTGCCTGCGGCACCGCGCGGAACTGCGAAACGCGCACACGCTGAACGTAGGGATGGCGGTCGGTCGGAATCCTCCGATAGCCCTTTGCATACGTGACGTCCATGACATCCACCACCAGGCGGTCCGGGGCTTCCAGCGCGAACGCCTGATAGGAAAACGCTCCATCGCCCCGAAGCACAATCACATCGTCCTGCACGCGAACCCCTTCGAGGACGGTGGCCGGCTCGCGCGGGACCATCTCAGCAACGGCCTCGGCTTCCGGCTCCGGCAATTCCTCCGCTTCCAGCGCCGGAGGCGGCACCGCAGGCACGGATTCTTCCTCGGCCACCTCCGGTACACCCTCCCCTTCGCCGCCAAAGTCCAGGTAGAGACTGGTTTCCTGCATCCAATGGGAGTGCGTCGTGCCCGGCGTGAGGGCTATCGTTATCTTTGTTTTCACGTTCTCCGTGCCGGGCTGGAACACCTCGAATTGGATGGCACTCACCTCGCCGGTGCTGATGCTCTGGGGACTGGCAAAACGGGAGGAGTCCACGCCGGGAAGCTCGAGCACCAACTCCTCGGGCGAGACGCGATAGAGGGTGTAGAAAAAGGGCTTGTCGGCGCCGAAGGCCAAATGCGTTTCTCCCGGCTCGGCATAATGGTCAAAGTGGACGAGCTCGACCGGCGCACCCTCGCCGGCGATGAGGAATGAGCACAACACAAACAAGAAAGCGGATAGCACAAAACGATGCTTCATCGGGTCGATTCCTCCTGTGTCGGATAAAGCTGGCGCACAACCTCTCGGTAGGGTTTGATGGCCAGGGGGTCAGTGATGTCCTGGCGAAAGATGACTTCCTGGTTTTCCAAATCAATGAAGAGGACGTTTCCGTCCCGCAGGCGGTCGCCCTCCTTAAGCCAATAGCCCCGGGCGTCGCTTCCCATCACCATCACGCGCCTCGTTCCGTCGGGGTATTGAATAAGGCCCACGACCTCCAGTTCCTGGATGCGCATGGCGGCGATGCCGTACTGCGGTTCACCTCCCGTGGAAATATCCGCTGTAGGCACTTCGCTCGGTGACAAAAAGGGGTCGCGGCGGTCGCCAGCCTGATAGCTATAGCCCTTGGGGGTAATTAATTCCGTCTGGGCCTGAATCCTCTTCAGACGCTCCGCCGCGGCCTGGTCAGGGTCCGGAGGAACCGCTTCCTCCGGAGGGGCGGCTTCTTCCGAAGGAGCCGCTTCTTCCGAAGGAGCCAACGGCGCGGCTTCGGCTGTGGCCGGCGGCGCCTGCTCCGGTCCGCGGGTAATGCTCCTGACATGCTGGGTCGCCCCGGCGACGTCTCCCGCTCCCGGCGGCCCCTCTTCCTGGGCAACGCCCCATACACCCACTCCCACGAGGCCGACGAGAAGACCCAGCGTTTGCCATCCCTTGCGACAACTCGAAATCTCCGAAAAAATCACAGCTGTCTCTCTCTTGAGGTTTCGACTCATACCTTTATCCCTGATAAACATAGGTGCTTGCGGTGTAGCTGGCCTCGACGGTGATGTTTGGCCCGCTTCCCCTCCCTTTGGCGCGCCTTATATTCAGACCGGCTACGTTGACGATGCGCTCCATTTTGGAGAGCTTATCGAAAAACATCGCAAGGCTGTGGTAGGTTCCCCGCACCTTGAACGCTATGGCGTATTCCGAATAGATACCCTTGTTCGCGAGCGGCTTAGGCGTTAAGGACAGGATCTGGAGGTTGTAGGTGTCGGCGACGCCCTTGATTTTGCTCACAATCACGTCGATTTCGAGCGTTGTCGGAAGAATCTGCACCAGCACGCTCAGGCGCTCCTCAAGCCGCTTGATTTCCGCCTCAAACTCCGGAAGCCGCGCCTCGATGGCGGCGTTTTTGTTGTTCTCGCTGAGAAGCTTGGCAAGCTGGTCATTCTTTCTCTCAATGCTCTTCTGCATGTCCGAGAATTTGTACACATGCGCCACGACGACGAGCGCAATGGCGATAACAACGACGATCAGGATTTGTGCCCAAACCGGCAGGTCTTCCAGCTTCATCGGGGGCTTCCTCTACGAGGCCTCTTCGGCCTCCGCTTCCGGCGTTTGAGTGGGACGGGTCATCTTGAGCGTACAGTCCAGCGCAAAGTTGATTAACCCGCTTCTTTCGTTGGCCGACTTAAGATTTACACCCTTAATATAAGGGGACTCATCAAGGTTGTGGATAAAGTTCGTCATAGCAATCAACGTAAAAGCCTTGGCCTTCAGGCTGAGCGACATGCCAGCCAGCTTCATATCCGCGATCCACACGTAATCGTCCAGTTGTTGGCTCACCTCATCCAGGATGTAGACCGGGGTTTGCTGACTGTTCTTGAGGTCGGAAATGACCTTGATCTTGTTCTCAAGCTGCTGTTTGCTTTCCTCAAAGGCCTTGGCCTTTTTGGCGATTTCCTCGAGGTGCCGTTTTCGCTCTTCCTCTTGAGCGATGTCGTCGTTGAGTTGGGAGATTTGGGACGAAAGACTGTGCCACCTCCCTGCCAAATAAAGCAGCGCCACAACAGCCACTGCCGCGATAATGGGGATTTTAAATTTCTCTAACCCCGCCACCTTTTCGGCGACGCCCACCGCGGGCGCCGCCATCTCCTTGAGGGCTTCCTTCGAGACGCCAAGAAGGTTGATGCGAATCATTGCTAGTAGTCTCCTACGCGGCGCGTGGCAAGCCCCACGGCGACGCTCGAAGCGGGCACGTACTGGGCCAGCCACTCAAAGTCGAATTTCTTGGGATCCACGTACACATGGGCGAAGGGATTGAGGATCTCCACGGGTGCCTTAAGCGTATCGCTCAGGAACTTATCAAGATTCATGACGCGCGCCGCACCGCCGGAAAGGATGACCTTTTCGGGGGGCTTGTCAAGCGTGGATTGGCGGCAGAAGTCCATGGTGCGGGAGACCTCCTTAACCACGTCCTCGTTCACGCTGTTGATGACAGGAACGGCCTGTTCGACGGGAACGCTCGCCTGTGAGGTGTCTCCCTTCTTCACCTGCTCGGCCTGCTCCTCCGTGAGCTGAAGCTCGCGCTGGAGAATCTCGTTGTACTTATTGCCTCCGATGTTGAGGTCACGCCAGAAAACGGAGTTGCTCCCCTCCATGATGTTGACGTTTGTCACGCTGGCTCCCACATCCACAAGCACCGTGGGCACGTCCTCGACCGCGTGGTTTATCTCGTAGCAGTTCTGCAGGGCGAACACGTCCGCGTCCACCACCATGGGCGTCAGGCCCGCCTGGCTAACCACGCTCACGTAGTCGTTCACCTTGTCTTTTTTGGCCGCCACGAGGAGAACGTCCATGTTCTCCCCTTCCTCGACGACCTTCTTCTCCATGATGCGGAAGTCAAAGTTCACGTCGTCAATCCCGAACGGCAGGTACTGCTCGGCCTCGAGATTGATGGACTCGGCGAGCTCCTCGTAGGACATCGGGGGAAGCGAGATGCGCTTGATCGTCACGGCGGAGCCGGAGACGTTGATGGCCACCTGGCGGGCCTTGATTTTTCGCACTTCGAAAATCTTCTGGACGGCCTCGATAACCAGAGAGGCGTCCAGGATGGAGCCGTCCACAATGGCTTCGGGAGGGATATGCTCGACGCCGAAATTGACGAGCTTGTAGCCGCGCCCTTTCCTGAGCTCTTCGAGCTCAGCCACCTTTATGGCGCTGCTACCTATATCAAGGCCTACAAGGTCTTTCTTTGCACCAAATCCAAATAGTGCCATTTTACCCCCGCGCCTCAACTGCAGTTAGGCTAAAACAGTTAAAGCAATGCATGAGCTTATCAGAAAAAAACCTGATTGTCAAGGGAAATTTTGCTTTTTTTACCAAGGCCAAAATTCCTCAAATTACCGCTTGTTTTTCTCTCTGTTATGCCACTCATGGGCAAGGGCCATTATAGGCGCTCCTGACGCGAAATGCAAGAAGCTGTGTAGAAATTGTTGAAAACCCCCCGGCGGGGACGATCCCCCCCCTAGAAACGGCCCCCTATGCGAGGGCGCCGCTTCGCCAGTCCTTGAGCATCTCCTGGGCGGCCAGGCGCCCCGGCTCTCCCATGATGCCGCCCCCGGGATGGACGCCGGAGCCGCACATGTAGAGATTCTTCACAGGCATCCGGTACTGGGCCCAGCCGGGCACGGGGCGAAGCATGAAGAGTTGATCCGGGGTAATCTCGCCATGGAAGATGTTGCCCTCCGTGAGGCCGAATTCCTGCTCCAGGTCCCACGGCGTGATGACCTGGCGGTGAATAATGCGGTCCCGAATGTTGGGCGCGTGCTCGCACAGGGTGTCGACAATCGCGTCCCCCAGCGCCTCGCGCTGCTCTTCCCAGTTGCTGTCCTTGAGGTCGTAGGAAGCGTACATGAAGGCGGCGGACAGCACATGCTTGCCCGGCGGCGCCGCCGAGGGATCCACCAGCGAAGGGATTACGACCTCCATCATGGGCCGCCGGGAGAACCACCCGTACTTGGCCTCGTCGTAGGCGCGCTCCAGGTACTCGGTGCTCGGGGCAAACATCATGGACCCCCGCAGGTGCGGGCCGTCGCCCGGCATGCAGGTGAAATCGGGAAGCCCGTCCAGGGCCAGATTGACCTTGCCGCAGCAGCCCCGCATGTTGATCCTTCGAATGTCTTCCAGAAACTCCTCCGGCACGTCCCCGGGGTCCACCATCTTCAAGAACGTGAGCTTCGGGTCCACGCCCGAGGCGACCGTCTTCGAGAGAATCTCCTCGCCGTCCTCCAGCACCACGCCGACCGCCTTGCCCTTCTTGACCAGAATCTTCGAGACGGGCGCCTCCGTGCGAATCTCGGCGCCGAAGCTCCTCGCCGACGAGGCTATGGACTCGCTCACGGTCCCCATGCCTCCGCGTGGGAGGCCCCACACGCCGACGTCCTCGTCTACTTCCCCCATGAAGTGGTGAAGGAGCACGTAGGCCGTCCCGGGAGAGCGGATGCCAAGGAACGTGCCGCTGGCTCCGGCGCAGGACGCTTGGGCCTTAATAACGTCCGATTCGAAAAACATCTCGGCAAACGCGAGCGAGCTCATGGACATGAGCTTGGCGAAGGAGAAGGATTGCTTTCCGAGCTTCCAGAAGCGCTTTCCGAGATCCAGGAACTTGAGGAGATCGCGGGGACGACGCGACGTCGGATCGGGAGGAACCATGGAAAGGATCGGATGGACGAACTCCGCAAGGTCCGACAGGAGCTCCTGGTATTTCGGAAAGGCTTCGGCGTCACGCTTGGAAAAGCGGCTTATCTCCCTGTAGTTTTGCTCATCGTCCTCCGTGAGCATGATGTGATCCCCGTTCAGCAGCGGAGTAAAGCTGCAGGTCTGGGGGATGATGTCGTAGCCGTACTTTTCAAGCTTCAGCTCCCGGACGATCCTGGGCCGCATCATGCTCACCACGTACGCCAAAACGGAATACCTGAAGCCGGGAAAAATCTCGTCCGTCACCGCGCACCCTCCCACGAGGTGCCTCCGTTCGAGGACCAGGACCTTTTTCCCGCCCTTCGCCAGGTAGGCGGCGGCCACGAGGCCGTTGTGACCTCCCCCCACGATGATGGCGTCGTATTTTTTAGCCATCCTCCTCAGATCACGCCGCTCCCAAAGTCCTTGAGAATCATCTGTGCGGCGTTCCGGCCCGGCATGGCCGTGATGCCGCCTCCGGGGTGCGTGCTCGCCCCGCACATGTAAAGGTTATCAATCGGCATGCGGTAGCGCGCCCAGCCCGGAACGGGGCGCATGAACAGGAGCTGCTCGAGCCGGACCTCTCCATGCTCGTTGTCCCCCCGGGTGAGGCCGTAGTTTCTCTCCAGGTCGAGCGGCGTCAGAACCTGGCGATGCAGGATGAGTTTCTTGAGGTTGGGGGCGTACTTGGCAAAGCCGTCGATGACCAGGTCTCCCAGCTCCTCGCGCCGGTCGTCCCAGTTTCCTTCCTTGAGATCGTACGGGACGTAGTAGACGAAGACGGACGCGACATGCTTGCCCTCGGGAGCGACGCTCGGGTCGCTGAGCGAGAGGATGTTCATCTCGTAGAAGGGCGCCTTCGGGAAGCGGCCGTACTTGGCGTCGTCGAAAGCGCGCTCCCAGTACTCCATGCTGGGAGTCCCCACGATGTACCCCCTCATGTGCGGGCCGTTTCCAGGAAGGCACGTGAATTCCGGAAGCCCGTCCAGGGCCAGGTTTATCTTGGCCGAAATGCCGGTCATCTTGAAATTGCGGATGTTCCACAAGAACTTGGGGTCGAGCCAGGCGGGATCGATCAGTTTCAGGAAGGTCCGGTGCGCATCGGTGGCCGAGACGACGATTTTTCCGGAAATCTCCTCGCCGCTCTCCAGCACCACGCCGGTCGCCGTGTCGTTTCGGACGACAATCTTCGCAACGGGCGCCTCCGTGCGGATCTCGGCGCCGTAGCCCTTTGCCGCGCTTGCGATGGCGTTGCTCACCGAGCCCATGCCCCCGCGCGGATAGCCCGAGCCGGGATCGCCCGAGTGGTAATGCAGCAGGAAGTAGGCCGTGCCCGGGGATTTCGGCCCCAGCAGGGGGGCGAGGAGGCAGTTGGTGAGCGTCGCCTTCAAAACGTCCGTCTCGAACCACTCGTCCAGGTAATCCTCGATGCTCATGGACGTGAGCCGCATGAGCTCGTACATGTCCTTCTCTCCGAGCCTGCGGAAGCGAATCAGCGGGGCCAGCATCTCCCGCATGGAGGAGAATCCGGTCGCTGTGATGTCCGGCGGCGGGGACGCAAGGACGCTGTGAACAAAGCTCCACAGGCGCTGAATCAGAGCGTGGTATTCGGGGTACTTCTCCGCGTCCTTCTTGGAGAATTTCGCTATCTCCTCCTGAGATTTCTTCATATCGTCCGACAAAAAGAAATACCTGCCGTCGGGCATGGGCGTGAACAAGCCCGGGAAGGGAACGATATCCAGGCCGTGCTTCGCGAGCTGCAGGTCTCGGACGACGTCGGGGGACAGCCACTCGCAGATGTAGGCGCACGTGGAGTACTTGAACCCCGGATAAATTTCCTCCGTCACCGCCGTGCCGCCCACGATGGGCTTCGCCTCGAGGACCAGAACCTTCTTTCCGCTCTTTGCAAGGTAGGCCGCGGTCGTGAGGCCGTTGTGGCCTCCTCCCACGACGATGGCATCGTACTGTTTGCTCATGGTTATAGTCTCCCGCTTCTAAAGTCTTTGAGGATTTCCTTTGCGGCGTTTCGGCCCGAAATGCACATGACGCCGCCCCCGGGATGCGTGCTTCCGCTGCAGAGGTAGAGGTTCTTGACGGGCATGCGGTAGCGCGCATAGCCGGGAACGGGGCGCAGGAAAATAAGCTGGTCGAGGGTAATCGCGCCAAGCTCGTTGTCCCCTCTTGTAATCAGGTATTCTTTTTCAATGTCGAGCGGCGTCAGCACGTGGCGGTGCAGGATGGCGCTCTTGATGTTGGGGGCGTACTTGGCCAGGGTGTTGACGACCACGTCTCCCAGTTCCTCGCGCCGGTCTTCCCACTTTCCTTCCTTGAGATCGTACGGGACGTAGTGGGTGTAGATGGACATGACGTGCTTGCCCTTGGGGGCTAGGGTCGGGTCCGTAGTCGAGGGGATGACCACGTCGAGGACGGGCGCCTTCGGGAAGCGGCCGTATTTTGCGTTGTCGAAAGCGCGCTCCATGTACTCGAAGCTGCCGCTAATGACGATATCGCCGCGATGGTGGGGCGCCTCCTTGCCGGGCCTGCAGGTGAAGTCCGGCAACTCGCTCAGTGAGAGGTTGACCTTCGCGGAAAAGCCGTTCATCTTGAAATTGCGCACATGCCACAAAAACTTGGGGTCGAGGTGAGAGGAATCGACCAGCTTGTTAAACGTCCGCTTCACATCGGTGCCCGAGATAACGGCCCTGCCGGAAATCTCCTCGCCGCTTTCCAGCACCACGCTTGTCGCCGTGCCGTTTTGGACCCGAATCTTCGCAACGGGCGCCTCCGTGCGGATCTCGGCTCCGAAGCCCTTTGCGGCGCTTGCGATGGCACCGCTCACGCCGCCCATGCCGCCGTGCGGAAGGCCCGACCACTTACCGCCCCAGTTGGTGTGCAGCAGGAGGTAGGCCGAGCCCGGGGATTTCGGGCCCAAGACCGAGATGATGATGCTTGTGCCGAGAGAGGTCTTCACAACGTCCGATTCGAACCACTCGCCCAGGTAGTCCTCCGCGGTCATGGTCGTGATACGCATGAGCTCGTACATGTCCTTCTCCGAGAGCCTGCGAAAGCGGAGCGCCGGGGCCAGCATCTCCAACATCGAAAAGCCGGCTTCGGTGACGTCCGGCGGCGGGGACTCGAGAATGGGCCAGACAAAGTTCTGCAGGCGGCCGATCAGAGCGGCGTACTCGGGGAGCCTCTCCGCGTCTTTCTTGGAAAATTTCGCGATCTCCTCCTGGGTTTTCGCTTCATCATCGCGCCACAAAAAGAGAGACCTCCCGTCGGGCAGGGGCATGAAACTGCCCGCAAAGGGAGTAACCTTCAGTCCGTGCTTTGCGAGATCCAGGTCGCTGACGGCGGATTCGGAGAGACACGAGCTGACGTAGGCGCACGTGGAGTACTTGAACCCCGGATTAATCTCCTCCGTCACCGCCGCGCCGCCCAGGATGGGCTTCGCCTCGAGGACCAGAACCTTCTTTCCGCTCTTCGCCAGGTAGGCTGCGGCCGTGAGGCCGTTGTGGCCTCCTCCAACTATGACGACGTCGTACTGTTTGCTCATTTTTAGAGTCTCCTGTTTCTAGGTATCTGATAGTTTCCAGTTTTAAAGTCTACCATTTCCGAAATCCTTGAGCATCTCAAGCGCGGCCAGGCGTCCCGGCGCTCCCATGACGCCGCCCCCCGGATGGGCGCCGGAGCCGCACATGTAAAGACGGTTCACCGGCATCCGGTACTGCGCCCAGCCCGGCACGGGTCGCAGCATGAAAATCTGCTCGGCCGTGATCTCGCCGTGGAAAATGTTGCCGTCCGTGAGGCCGAACACCTGCTCGAAATCCAGGGGCGTGAGCACCTGGCGGTGCAGAATGATGTCCTTCAAATTGGGCGCGTACTCGCTGATGGTGTTGACGACCGTATCGCCGAGCGCCTCGCGTTGGTCGTTCCAGTCGCCGTCCTTGAGCTTGTCGGGGGCGTACCGGACGTTGACGGACATGACGTGCTTTCCGGGCGGCGCGAGCGACGGATCCGTCAAAGAGGGAATCGTGATGTCGAGGTAAGGCTTGCGCGAAAAGTTCCCGTACTTGGCGTCGTCGTAGGCGCGCTCCAGATAGTCGGGGCTCGGGGCGACCATAATGAAGCCCCGCAGGTGCGGCCCGTCTCCGGGAAGGCTCTTGAAGTCCGGAAGCCCGCTCAGGGCCAGGTTGACCTTCCCCGAGGCGGCCCGCGTGTTGTATTTTCGAATTTTTTCCAAAAACGCCGAAGGAACGCTGTCGGGGCCGAGCATCTTCAGGAACGTGCGCTTCGGGTCCACGGCCGTGGCGACCGACTTCGAGAGAATCTCCTCGCCGCTCTCGAGCACCACGCCCGCCGCCTTGCCGTTTCGGACAAGAATCTTCGAAACCGGCGCCTCCGTGCGAATCTCGGCGCCGAAGCTCCTTGCCGACGAGGCGATAGCTTCGGCCACGGCCCCCATGCCCCCGCGCGGAAAGCCCCACTCGCCGGTCCCCCCGTCCACTTCCCCCATGTTGTGGTGAAGGAGCACGTAGGCCGTCCCGGGTGAGCGGACGCCCAGGAACGTGCCGCTTATGCCGCTTGCCCCCAGGCAGCCCCTCATAATCTCCGATTCGAAGAACATGCTCACAAAGTCAAAAGAGCTCATGGTCATGAGCTCGATGAAGGAGTAGGAATCGTTTCCAAGCGCCCGGAAGCGCTTTCCGAGGTCGATGAACTTGCGAAGCTCGCTCGGACGAAACGACGTCGGGTCGGGAGGAACCATGGAAAGGACCGGCTGAACGAACTTGGCGAGCTTCCCGACATGCCGATAGTATTCCGGAAAAACGTCCGCGTCGCGCCGGGAAAAGCGGCTTATCTCCCTCTTGTTTTCCTCCTCGCCCTCCCGGAAGATGAGGTAGTTTCCGTCCGACAGAGGGAGAAAGCTGGTGTCCACCGGGATGAGGTCGTAGCCGTGGTTCTTAAGCTCCAACTCCCGGACGATCTCGGGCCGCATCATGCTCACCACGTACGCCAGAACGGAGAACTTGAACCCGGGAAAAATCTCCTCCGTCACGGTGCAGCCGCCCAACAGGTGGCGCCGCTCGAGAACCAGAACCTTCAATCCGCCCTTCGCCAGGTAGGCGGCGGCCACGAGGCCGTTGTGGCCGCCGCCTACGACAATAGTGTCATACGGGCCGCCCATCTCAGAGACTCCCGCTCCCGAAGTCCTTGAGCATTTCCAGGGCAGCCAGGCGTCCCGGCGCCCCCATCACCCCGCCCCCGGGGTGGGCGCCGCCGCCGCACAGGTAGAGTTTATCCACGGGCATGCGATACCGCGCCCAGCCCGGCACGGGGCGCAGCATGAACATCTGGTCCGGCGTAAGCTCGCCGATGTAGACGGTGCCTTCCGTGAGGCCGTACTCCTGCTCCATGTCCCAGGGCGTGACGACCTGGCGGTGCAGGATTATGTCCTTCAGGTTGGGCGCGTACTCGCTCAGGGTTTCCACCACCGTGTCGCCGAGCGCCTCGCGGTGGTCGTTCCAGTGGCCGGCCTTGAGCTCGTAGGGAGTGTACTGGGCCTCAACGGACATCACGTGCTTTCCGGGGGGAGCCAGCGTGGGGTCCAACAACGACGGGATTACTATCTCCATGAAGGGCTTCCGGGAAAATTTTCCGTACTTGGCGTCGTCGTAGGCGCGCTCCAGGTAGTCGGTGCTCGGAGCTATCATGATGTCCCCCCGCAGGTGCGCGCCGTCTCCGGGAAGAGCGGTGAAATCCGGAAGCCCGTCGAGGGCCATATTGACCTTGGCCGCGCCGCCGCCCAGCCTGAAATTTCGAATTTTTTCCAAAAACTCCGGAGGAACTTCCTCCCGGTCGAGCAGCTTCAGGAACGTGCGCTTGGGGTCCACGCCCGAGGCGACGGCCTTGGCGCGAATCTCCTCGCCGCTCTCGAGCACCACGCCCTTCGCCGTGCCGTCTCGGACGAGAATCTTCGCTACCGGCGCCTCCGTGCGAATCTCGACGCCGAGGCTCCGCGCAGACGAGGCGATGGCCTCGCTCACGGCCCCCATGCCCCCGCGGGCAAAGCCCCACTCGCCGGCGGTCTCTTCCGTCCCCCCCATGAAGAGGTGAAGGAGCACGGTGGCCGTCCCGGGAGAGCGGGGACCCAGGGAAGCGCCGACGATCCCGCCGGTGCACATCTGGGCCTTTATGACGTCCGATTCGAAAAACATGTCCAGAAAATCGAGCACGCTCATGCTCAAGAGCTTGGTGAAGAAGAAGGAGTCCTCGCCGAGCTCCCGGAAGCGCTTCCCGAGGCGAAAGAGCTTGCCGAGCTCGCTCGGTCGATACGACCTCGGGTCGGGCGGAACCATGGAAAGGACCGGCTGAACGAACCACGCAAGGTCCTCCATGAGCTCCTGGAACTCCGGAAGGGCGTCCGCGTCGTGCCGGGAAAAGCGGCTGACCTGCCTGTGGTTTTCATCTTCGTCCCCCGAGAGGAAGAGGTGGTTCCCGTCCGGCAGCGGGAGAAAGCTGTTTACCAGGGGAATGACGTCGAGGCCGTGCCTGGGAAGCTCAAGGTACCGGATGACCTCGGGCCGCAGCAGGCTCACCACGTACGACAAGACCGTGTATTTGAACCCGGGATATACCTCTTCCGTGACGGCGCAGCCGCCCACGATGTGCCTTCGTTCGAGCACAAGCACCTTCTTTCCGTTTTTTGCCAAATAGGCCGCGGCCGTCAGGCCGTTGTGGCCCCCTCCTACGACGATAACGTCGTATGCGTCACCCACTCTCTTACACGCTCTAAAAATCCTTGAGCATTTCCTTCACGCACAGGCGCGCCGGGGCTCCCATGATGCCGCCTCCGGGGTGGGCGCCGGAACCGCACATGTAGAGGTTCTTGAGCGGCATGCGATACTGCGCATAGCCGGGTGCGGGGCGCATCATGAAGAGCTGCTCCAGCGTAAGCTCGCCCTGGAAGATGTTGCCTCCCGTGAGGCCGTACTCCTGCTCCATATCATAGGGGGAGACGGTCTGGCGGTGCAGAATGAGGTTTTTCAGGTCGGGCGAGTACTTGGCGATGGCGTTCACCACGGCGTCGCCGAACGCCTCGCGGTATTTTTCGTCCCATTTGAGGCCCTTCTTGAGCTCGTAGGGGGCGTATTGGACGAAAACGGACATGACGTGCTTGCCGGGCGGCGCCATCGTGGGATCCACCGTCGTAGGGATACAGACCTCGCAGAAGGGCTCCTTGGAGAATTCCCCGTACTTGGCGTCGTCGTAGGCGCGCTCCAGGAACTCGCTGCTCGGAGATATCGAGATGTCCGCCGCGCGCAGGTGCATGTCTTTCGGCAAGCCGGTAAACGTCGGAAAACCGTCCAGCGCCATATTGACCTTGCCCGAAGAGCCCCGGTACTTGTACCTTCGAATGTATTCCAGGAAATCGTCGGGCACGTGCTTGGAATCCAGCAATTTTATAAATGTGACATGCGGATCCACGCTCGTGGCGACCGTCTTCGCGCGAATCTCCTCGCCGCTCTCGAGCACCACGCCGGCCGCCTTGCCTCCCTTGACCAGGATCTTCGCGACGGGCGCCTCCACGCGAATCTCGGCGCCCAGGTTCCGGGCCGACGCGGCGATGGATTCGGGCACGGCTCCCGTGCCTCCGCGGGGAATGCCCCACGCCGTGGTGGCCCCGTCGACCTGCCCCATGTAGTGGTGAAGGAGCACGTAGGCCGTCCCGGGAGAGCGAATGCCGAGGCACGTGCCGATGATTCCGGCGGTGGCCATCTGGGCCTTTATGACATCCGTTTCGAAGAACATGTCCAGGAACTCCATGGCGCTCATGGTCATGAGCTTGGCGAAGGTGAAGGAATTGTCGCCCAGCGCCTGAAAGCGCTTTCCGAGGTCGAGGAACTTGCGAAGCTCTCTCGGACGAAACGATCTCGGATCGGGGGGGACCATGTTAAGGAAATTCTTGACAAACCTCGCAAGCTGCGTCATCAATCTGTCGAATTCCGCAAAGGCGTCCGCGTCGTTTCCGGAAAAGCGGCGGACCTCCGCCAGGGTCTTTTCCTCCTCGTCCCAGATGCAGAAGTAATTTCCGTCCGGAAGCGGGGTAAAGGTGCTTGCCAGGGGGATAATCTGAAGGCCGTATTTTGCAAGCTCCAGATCCCGGATTATCTCGGGCCGCAGCATGCTCACCACGTACGACAACGTCGTATATTTGAAGCCGGGATAAACTTCCTCCGTCACGGTGGCGCCGCCCAGGATGTGCCTTCGTTCGAGCACCAGCACCGATTTCCCCGCTTTCGCCAGGTACGCGGCGGCGATAAGACCGTTGTGCCCGCCGCCAATCACAACTGTATCGTATGTTTTTGCCATTGTCTGTTCTCCTTATCGGAAGATTTTAAGAAACGGTTCTCTTGCAGCGCTGGAGGCCATGGTTTCGCCCGCAGCGCTCTCGCTTGGAACAAATTGTACGGTTGACATAGAAGTTTTCCATTGTAGGGCAAGGCCCCGTTTGGAGTCAAGTTATTTAGGGTATTAAAATAAGAATAATATTAAATAAAAAAATTCTCTTGACACGGCTGTCCGGGGTGCGTATTCTGTCGCCGCTATGCCAATAGGAACACCATTTTCTTCGCAAACAACTCCGCTTTGTCAAAGTCACTCTTGGGAAGACTGGGGCTACTACTACGTCCCGACTCACTACGATGTCGGCGGCCACGAGCTGGAATATTTCGCCATTCGGCACCAGGCCGGCATGATCGATGTCTCGCCCCTCTTCAAGTACAGGGTCAGCGGCCCCGACGCTTTCCGCTTCGTCAACCGTCTCATCACGAGGGACCTCAACAAGTGCAAGGTGGGGCAGGCGTATTACGCCCCCATCTGCAACGACGACGGAAAGGTGATCGACGAGGGGCCCGTGCAGCGTCTCGACGAACAGCTTTTCCGCGTCACGACGACGAGGCCCGGGCATCGCTGGCTCCTGTTGAACGCCGTCGGCATGAACGTAAAAATCGTAGACGAGAGCGCCTCCTGGGCCGCCCTGGCTCTCCAGGGCCCCATGGCCCGCAACGTCCTGAAGCAGGTGACCGACGCCGACCTCGACAACTTGAAGTATTTCCGCATCGCCCACAACGCCAAGGTCGACGGCATAACCTGCGACGTCACGCGCACGGGATACACGGGCGACCTGGGGTACGAAATCTGGGTGCCCGCAGAGGACGCCCCGCGGTTGTATTCCGCCGTGATGGAAGCGGGAAAGCCGTACGGCGTCATGCCCGCCGGCATGCTGGCGATGCTCATGTGCCGCGTCGAGGCCGGACTCGTCATGACGGAGGCGGAGTACGTCAGCGCACTGGACGCGATGATTCCCGACCAGATGTACTCGCCGTACGAGCTCAACCTCGGCTGGACGGTCAACCTGAACGGGAGTGAAGACTTTGTCGGCCGCAAGGCGCTGATGGAGGAGAAGCGCGTGGGCCCGAGGAGAAAGCTGGTCGGCCTCCACGTCGATTTCGAGAGTTTCGAAAGCTGGTACGACAAGGTGGGTCTTCCGCCGGAACTGCCGGAGGAAGCCTGGGATTCAGACGAAACCACCGGCCTCTGGGTTGGCCCGGACGGGGACGAAGATCAGATCGGCAAATGCCAGACCCTGACCTGGTCGCCCATCGTGAAGAAACTCATCGCCTTGGGGTCGCTCTGGGAACCCGAGTACGCCAAGCTCGGCACCGAGATCAAGATAGAGCTTAACGTGGAGCACATAGACAGAATGGTGAAGGCGACGGTGGTGAAAACGCCGTTCTACGACCCGCCCCACAAGCGCGTCTAGCTTCCCGCGGTTCCAATGACACTCCTCGAATCCTCACACTCCCGACGCGGGAGCGCGGCAGGGCTTTAAATAACAGGATGCCAAAACACACCACGCGTCTCATAACCGAGGAAGCCGCGAAGAATCTGCCCGGGCTGGGAGGCTCCGGGCCGGACAGGGACCCGATGCTGTGGGGGAAGATACACTACGCGGGCCTCGGGTGGACCTGGTGGGTGAGCGAATACGACCCGCATCTCGGCATCGCCTACGGCCTTCTCGACGCGTACGAGTGCGACTGGGGGGCGTTCAGGCTGGACGACCTGGAGTCGGCGAAAGGCAAGGACGGGTCGAGGGCGGAGAGGGACGACTCCTTCAAGCCCCTGCGGTTCTCCAAGCTGCTGGAAGAGCTTCGGGCGAAGGGAAAGCGGATTTAAGGCGCGTATGGGAAAAACGACGCCATTCCACTCCCGCACCTCGGCCCTATGCAAGAGCAACAAGTGGATAGACTGGGGCGGCTACGCCGTGGTGGATTCCTACGGGGTGACTCACGAGGAGGAATACCTCGCCATCCGCGAGTCGACCGGCATGATCGACGTCTCGGGGCTTTTCAAGTACCGGGTCCGCGGCCGCGACGCGGTCCCCTTCGTCAACCGGCTCATCACGAGGGACATCCGGAAATGCAAGATCGGGCAGGTGTTCTACACGCCCCTGTGCGACGAGGAAGGAAAGGTGACCGACGAGGGGCCCGTGCTGCGCTACGGCGAAAACGAATTCGTCTTCACGATGACCAGGCTCCTCGGGCGGTGGCTCGACGAGCACGCCGTCGGCATGGACGTCACGATCGAGGACGAGAGCGAACCCGTGGCCACCCTGGCCCTCCAGGGCCCCACGTCCCGCGACCTCATGAAGCAGGTGTGCGACGCCGACATGGACGCCCTGAAGTTCTGGTACTTCACCCGAGCCAAGATCGCCGGCGTGGACGTCGACATCTCGCGCACGGGATACACGGGCGACCTGGGATACGAACTCTGGCTGCCCGCCGAGTCCGCCGAGAAGCTGTGGGACGTCTTCATGGCCGAGGGAAAGCCATTCGGCCTCAAGCCCAACGGCATGCTGGCGATGCTCACCGCCCGCGTCGAGGCGGGACTCATCATGATGGAGGGGGACTACATCAGCTGTCACAGGGCGCCGATCCCCGAGCTGAAGTACTCGCCGTTCGAGCTCGGCCTGGACTGGACGGTGAAGCTCGAGAGGGAGGGCTTCATCGGCCGCGAGGCGCTTGTCGAGGAAAAACGCAAGGGCTCGCCGAGGAAACTCGTCGGCTTCATAGTCGACTGGGACGACTATACCCGCGTCCACGAGGCCGCGGGAGTAAAGCCCGAGCTGCCGATAGTCCCCTGGGGCGAATGCGAGCGCTACGCCCTCCGGCTGGACGGAAAGCGGATCGGCTGGGCGACGAGCGCGGTCTGGTCGCCGATGATCAAGCAATACGTCGGCTTCGGGACGATAGAGACCGCCCACGCCCAGATCGGAAAAAAGCTCCATATGGACGTCGAGGTGGGGGGCGAAGACAAGCAGGTGGCGGTGACGCAGGCCAAGCTGCCCTTCTACGACCCGCCCCGCAAGCGCGCCTAGCCTCTCCTCTCCTACTCTCCCCTACCGGCCTCCCTTCGCGGCATCCTGCACGGCCTTAAGCTCAAGGTCTTGGGCGTAGCCGCTCTCAATTTCCTATTCCAGATCCTCAAACGCATCCGGAGCACGGAAAAAAGGAAAACCTCCAACGTTTTTCACCTTCCCCACATCCGCTTAAGGTGTCCCCGCAGCCGGGCCCTTATCTGCCGAAAAGCAGGATCGTCTTTCTGCGCTTCGGTCAAAACGGTCTCCATACATGGGAGCTTCACAAAAGGCGGGAGAACCGATAATACGCCAAGGTAAGCCGGATCCCTCGTCGCCACCGATTTTTCAGCAAGGTAGCAGAGCGCTTCAGGATGCTCCGTTTCCGCGAGTGCCCTCAAAAGCTCTGCCGGCGGAGGGGGGGGCGGAGCTTCTTCCAGTAGGCTTTGGATTAAGCGAGCCCTTTTTTCAGGCTTGAACCGTTTTAATTCCTGGTAAAGAAATCCCACTTTGAACTGGTCTTCCGCTGAAAGACCACGCTTTTCCTTGAGGGGTTTTGACGCTTGTTGCAGCTCAGCCACGACATCCTTGAGCGACGCGTTGCCATGCTGCTCCACCAGGGCAAGATACTTTTCTAAAGCAGCAAAGAGCGACAGTTCTCCAGCTAAAGTAGCAAAGGGCGACAGTTCTCCGATATCCGGCTCAGTGTCCTTGGATGCGTGCTCTGCAATAAATTTCCGCAATCGCTCCAGCCAGCCAAGACGGCGATAGATTTCCCCGACCCGTAAAGGAACTCTCCACCATGTGCCGCGCTGTAGGGATGCCAGGCGGCGCTCCAGCAAAGAGACCACCGTTTCGGGGTCTTCGAAACGGGTCCAATCGTCAAAAAGGCGGGCGATGCGGTCCATGCGCTGACCTCCGAGGGCACCCGTGCAGTCTTCACCCGCCAAGCTCACCGGTGCCGAGGCTTCGAAGGCTTTGCGGTATTCCCCTTGGCTTCGATAATACTCCGCCAGCTTCTTGGCAGCGTCTTGCTGCGTATAATGATACGCCGTATCGGAACATGGGTGCCGGGCGGCCTTCTCCCACCAAGTGAGGGCTTCTTCCCACTCACCCAGATAAGCGTACGTACTGCCCACGTAGAGGAAGTGCCGCGCCGCCTCGCCGCTTTCGGCCGGCGCGTCCGCCGCCTTGAGGTAATAGGCCAGGGCTTCCTTGTATCTCTCCTCACCGCGGTAAAGCTCCGCGATGGCAAAGAAAAGCGTGGCAGGCATCGGGTAATCCGGGAATTCCTTCTCAAGCCACGCCACGATGCCCAAAAGTCTTTCCTCATCCGGTGAGTGGTACGCAACTGCCTCCACTATATGGTGCAGGATATCCTCTCGCTTCGGAACCTCGGGAAAATCCTGAAACATGCGTCGGCAAATGCGCAGAACGTAGTCCAAAAACTGGCGCTGGGTGTAGAATCGAGCGAGCTGCCCCCGCTCCAGTAGTTTCTGCGTTCCCCTTCCCCTGTCAGGATAGGCCTCGAGTTCGAAGAACGCTTCCCTTCCGAGCTTTTCGCCCTCCCACAACCTCCGGGCAGGGGTGGAGATTTTCTGGAGGCTGTCAATCGTTGGAAGGGGACGGGACGTTTTGCGGACCAGTGAGGAGGGGTGGCCGTAGCCGTAGCCTTTTGTGGCCTTTAGGAAATCTTTGAGGTAAAAGTAGAGGATGTCTCGCTTCGCTTCACTGGACGGCAGAGCATCCAAGGCACCCCCGTCTGTCTCGTATATCCGCTCGAGTTTGCATAGGAGAGAATCGAAACCTGGGCAATCAAGGTTACTGACTATGAACACGGCATTGCGGATTTCGTCGGCCGGGATTTGCTGTAAGTACGGCTGAACGACACGCTCGCATTCCTCGTCACAGGAAATAGCGTTTCGGCCCTGACGGGGTTTGACCATGGCCCGAAAGAAAGTATTTTTCGAGTGCTCGTAAACCCAGTAGGGCATGCCCGTGAGCAGCTTCTTGCCGACCCAGGGACGGCCCGATGACCGCTGCCACGCGTTCGCCCAGTGCGGGCCGAGGACAAGCCATTCGCTCTCGGGGTAGCTTTTGTAAAACGACTCGAACCGTTTGAGATGCGTCCTTTGAAGATGTTTGGTTTTATCCTGCTTGACCTCTTCAAGCACCCCCAACACCAAATTGAGGAAAGCCTCCATCTCCCCGAGGTCAGCGTCCTCGGGATGCTCCCGGCGCAGTGCCTTGAGCGTCTCGGGATGTTCGAAAGGAGAAACGGCAGCCAGAGCAGGATATTTCGCATAGATTTCGTTGATGCGCTTTTGAAAATATACGTGGTGATTCGTCATGTCTTCCGCGTAAATCTCCGAGAAAGCCCGCGCCGCTTCCTCGTAGCATCCCAAGGCCTGTTGCAGGCGTGCTTTTCTGGGGCGCTCATCATTCCCCCAGAAGAAGCGTCCGCAAGAGAACGGTTGAACGTCTTCCTCGCAAAGTCCGGGAACCGCTTCGAGGATCGCCTTTCGGAACGCGGCTTCACCCGGAGGATCACTGAGCGCTTTGTCCTTCGCGCTGCTTTGGTTCGAGGCAGCGCCCTTCGGCGCGTTCGGCAATAGGTCTACAAATTTTTCCGCTTTTTTCCTGCTCTCCTCAAGAAGATCAAGGAGTGTTATCCAATTCCGGCCTCGGGCATAGGCTCGAACGGCGGCCGGATAATCATCCAAGTGCTTCCAGTAAATTCGCCCTATCTTGTCGTAAAGGGCGAACGTTTCGTAGTGCCCCGTAGGATAGAAGCGAATCTGTTCACGAACGTGCTCTATGGCCGATTCGTATTGCTCGTTCGCAAGAGCAATTTCCCCCTCAATCTGGTGGTGGAACAGGGTCTCGGCATCTTGGGCGATGGAATAGCGAAAAATGAAAAGCGAGAAGAGAATCGCAACGGAGCCTGCCGAGAAGATAAACGTTTTGCTCTTGAGCATGGTCCACCTCAATTATATCCCTTTCCCGGTTCAGAAAAAAAGCCGATGTGCAAGTTCACGACAGCGGCGGGGCGGGGCAAGCCGTTTAATTTTTATCGTAGTGGTTTGGGGGCGGGACGCGGCCTCTGGCCCGCCCCGCCGTGGGAATTCAGGAAGCGGGGTTCGGGGGGGTGAGACGGCTACGGTTGCCGACCACCTATGGACGGTCGAAGAGCTTATAAGTCGTGTTATATAAAGATAAATTCCCCTAAAAATTTTTGTATTATTAATATTGACAACAAGCGCAATATGCATTATATTGTAATAGAAGCATCTCAGCGCTAAGATATTGCGCTAACCCCCAGCCCTTTCGAGGGCTGGGTTTTTTCTAAGGAGAAAACTGTGGCCCGATACAGCATCCTCATCGATGGGTTTAATGTTTACCACTCACTCCAACCCGACCTACAAACGTATAAATGGCTTGACATCGGGAGGTTGTGCAAGTCTTTTATGAGAGCTAATGACACCGTCGTAGATATTTTCTACTATACGGCGTTCTATCCATCTCACCCCCCTAATCCAGAAAAGCGCAAGCGGCACAAAACATATCTTAGCGCACTAAAACATACTGGAATAGTTCCTGTGCTTTCTACTTTTAAGAGAAAAGAAAGAAAATGCAAGGAATGTTGGAGTCACTACACGGGGTATGAAGAGAAAGAAACTGATGTAAATATTGCAATGGAAATGTTTATCCAAGCATTTCACGATAAGGCAGATGTGCTTTGTGTCGTGTCTGGAGATAGCGACTTAGCTCCAGCGCTTACGGCTGTAAAAAAAACATTTCCAGAAAAACGCCTAATGGTGATTTTCCCGCCCAGACGAGCTTCCCGCAAACTACGAAAAGCAGCTTGTCCTCATCCCTGCATATCCCTTAAACGTGAACACATCATAGCAAATCAATTTCCCGACACCATCAAGGGCACAGATGCTAAAGGAAGGGAAATCACAATATGCAAGCCTATTGAATGGAAGGCGGAAACCCTAAAGCCAAAACGCCGCCCTCCCTTTCTCCGGCGCCTTCGGGTCGCTATCCGCGTGTTATTCACGCGATAAGGCTTTTTCACCTACTCGTAGTGCACCACCAAATCACGAAACAAACCCGCTAAGTAGCGTGAGCAAAGGATTTTTTGTTTAGGGGGGGCAATCCCCGCCTAGAGCGGCAAATTTTACCCGCCAGGATCGTTAGGGCGGGCCGGCAACCCAGACTAAGAGTCTGGGCAAGCTCCGGCAATCCCGACGGTAGTCGGGATAAAAAGCGGCAAGTTTTACCCCGATGCGGAGAGTCGGGGCCGGCAACCCAGACTAAGAGTCTGGGCAAGATCCGGCAAAAACGGCAAGTCGGCCAAAATCGTTGACAAATCGCGCGGACGGCATACATGGAGAAGTATGGAGTACCTCGCTCCGCCGAAGCCTCTGCAGCGTATGCGCGTTTGCATAATGAGCTACGCGAAGGCGAGTCGCGTATGGAATATAGCGTATGGAGTATGCAAGGATTCGGTCATCCGGTCATGGGGAGGATGCACCCCCCGCCCCCCTCAATTTACAAAACGAACCTACCAACTGCGCATAAACAAAGGGTTTTTAATTTTGAGCCTAGGAACGAACCCAAGAATCGGGGCAAGCCCACCTATGGTGGATAAACTTTACCCTGCCGTGATGGCGGGGTTTACCCCGCCCAGAGGGCGGGGCCGAGAATTATGAATACATTGCAGCGGGCCGGGGGCCGGAGCGCTCATTAAGCGCCGGGCATGCTACACTGTTTTCGATGAGCAGGCGCGGCAAAGTACATCTCGTGGGCGCGGGGCCGGGGGACCCTTCGCTCGTCACGCTCGCGGCGCTGCGCGCCATACGGCGGGCGGACGTCGTCGTGTACGACCACCTCGTCGAGCGCTCCCTCCTCGAATACGCGCGTCCCGGCGCCGAGCTCGTTTTCGTCGGAAAGCACGCCGCCGGCCCCGCCGGGCGGGGCGCGGGCGTCCTCCCGCAGGACGAGATCAACGCCGTCCTCTGTGAGAAGGCCCTCGAGGGAAGGCGCGTCGTGCGCCTGAAGGGCGGCGACCCCTTCGTCTTCGGGCGCGGGGGCGAAGAGGCGGAATTCCTCCGTGGTCGCGGCGTCGCCGTCGAGGTGATTCCCGGAATCACCTCGGGCCATGCCGTGCCCGCCTACGCCGGCATCCCCGTGACCCACCGGGACCTCGCCTCGCAGGTCACGTTCGTCACGGGGCACGACCGTGACACCGAGGGCGGCGTGCCCGTCGACTGGGAGGCGCTCGCCGGGGCGCCGGGAACGCTCGTGGTCCTGATGGGCGTCCGGCAGCTGAGGCGGAACTGCGAGAAACTCATCGCGGGAGGGAAGCCGGAAAAAACCCCCGCCGCGCTCGTGGAGCGGGGCGCGCTTCCGGAGCAGAGAACGGCCGTCGCGACGCTCGGGACGATTGCGGAAGAATCCGGGCGCGCCGGCATCCGCCCGCCCGCCGTCTTGGTCATCGGCGACGTCGTGCGCCTGCGGAAAATCCTGGCGTGGTACGAGAAGAAGCCGCTCTTCGGGAAAACCGTCGTGGTCACGCGCCACGAAGGAGGGGCGCCCTCGCTCGCGCGGCGGCTCTGGGCGCTCGGCGCGCGCCCGATTCCGCACCCCACCATACTCGTCCGCCCGCTCGCCGAGTCCGCCGCGCTCGACGCCGCCGCGGCCCGCCTGGGCGGCCTCGACTGGCTAATTCTCACGAGCGCGAACGGCGTGCGCTTCCTGTTCGAGCGCATGGAGGCGCTCGGCCTCGACGCCCGCGCCCTCGGGGGCGCGAAAATCGCCGCCATCGGCGAGAAGACTGCGCTCGCCCTAAAGAAGCGGGGGTTTCTCCCCGACCTGGTGCCGGACACGTACACGGCGGAGGGGCTCATCGACGCCTTCCGGCGGGAGGGAAGCGTGAAGGGCAAGAAGATTCTGCTCGCCCGCGCGAAGAAGGCGCGCGAGGTGCTCCCCGAGGAGCTCAAAAAAATGGGGGCCGACGTGGAAGTTCTTCCGGTCTACGAGACCGTGCCCGCCCCGCCTCCAGAGGCGGGCGTTCCCTGGGAGCGCGTGGACGCCATCGCCTTCACGAGCTCATCGACGGTCACGCACCTCCTCGCGGCCTACAAGGACGCGCCCCCCTGGCCGCGCGAGGTGCTCGCGGCCTGCATCGGCCCCGTCACCGCGGAGACGGCGAGTGGGCACTTCAAGAACATCCTCTCCGCGCCGGTGCACACCGTGCCCGGGCTGGTGCGCGCACTGGCGGAGCATTTTAAAAAGTGAGTCCGATGTCAAGCGCTGTCGGTAAAGAAGGAGTTACAGGAATGCCTTTGCGAAAGTTTTTTCGCTGCTTTGTGTGCGGTATTTTCTTTGTGGGTTCCTGGTCATACGCGCAAGACTTTAAAATTCTCCATGAAGACGACCCGTTATATAAGGAAATAATGCCTATAGCCGTGTCCATCAAAGATGCTCTCCTTAACAAGGACAGCGGTAAACTTGGGCAACATTGCCATAACGAATTGCGAAAGCAATTCATCGGTGATGACGCTTCCCCTTATTTTAAAAAATATGTTTTCGGGGACGATGAAACTGCAGGGGGATCCCGGCGCTCGTTGCACCAGATTATAAAGGGGGCAAAAAAGTTAAAGATCGAGCTTGTAGCATATTTAGTATATTCGAATAATTCGGTCTGGGTATACTTCTATGATGAAAGCGAAAGGAAAATTAACTTCACTACCTTTCTAACCGATTATGATGATGTGAAATGGTGCGGCGAAAATGTGGTCATGGCATCTTTAAAACGCACAAAAGAGGGATGGAAATTGTTTAGTGGCCGTTTGTCGCGCGTACCGTTCCATAAAATTCTTCGCGAACAAGATCCGTTGTATAAGGAAATCATGCCTATAGCTGAATCCATCAAAGAGGCTATTCTTCAGAAAGATATTGACGGGCTGGTGAAACATTGTGCCAAAGAATTGAAAGGGAGCACTCTTGAGCTTTATAAGAGGCCTTATTACCAAGAATATATCTTTGGTGAAACACAACAAAAGACTCCTTCAATATATCAGAGCATAAGGGAGGCGAAGCAGTTAAGGGTCGAGCTTGTAGTATATGCGGATGATTTGGTTGGGGTATACTTTTACGACGAAAGTAAAAGGAAGGTTAATCTATTTACCATTCTAACGGCTCTTGATGATATTAAGTGGTGCATAAAGAATCTAGAAAAGGTGTTTTTATCGCGCACGGAAGAGGGTTGGAAAATAGAGCAAAGAAGACATTTCTTTTTTCTTGAAACGGACAGCTGGCAATATAGGTACACAACATACGGAGACTATGAATACTAAGATGTTGCCTGTCTTAGGCAAGAGCACGCCGATCTTATTGTCAGCCCTTTTTTAATTTTCAGAATCCTCAAGCAGTGTTTCCTGTCCATCACTGCTGACTGCGGTTATCGAACGCTGCCCTCCCTCCGCACCGCGGACGCCGCGAGGACAATCCCCGCCCCCACGCTCGCCATGGCCACGAGGAGCGCCGCCTGGTACGACACGGCGTCCACCAGCCAGCCGAGGAACAGCGGGCACGCGACCATAAACGGCACCATGAGCACGCTCGGGACACTCAAGATCAGGGTGTTGTCCTCGCCCTCGGGCGCGAAGCGGAGAAGCCAGTTGACGTGTGAGACGATGAACGTGGACAGAAAGACGCCGCCCAGCACCGAGGCGACGTAAAAGTGCCACATGGCCCCGGCGAAGAAGATAATTCCCATTCCGGCGAGGAGCGCCACGTTGCCCGCGACGATTATGCGCATGTGCCCCACGCGGTCACCCAGCCGGCCCCCCACGTAGCACGTCACCATCTGGGCGGCCAGGAAGACGCCGCTGAGGCGCGCGGCGTCGCCTCCCGAGGCGCCGAACGAATCGGCCGCGTAGACGGCGTAGAACGAGACGAGCGCCGGGTAGACCTGGATGCATGCGCGCGCCGCGAGGTAGCGGCGAAGGCGCGGCTCGCGGCCCAGGACCCGGAAAAACTCCACGAGGTACTCCCGGAACGGACGGCGCGGAGGGGGCTTCGGGTGCGGCACCTCGCGCACCCCCCAGAAGAAAAACGCCCCCACGACCATGCCTATGGCCGTCAGCAGGAAGCAGAGCGCGTAATTCTTCGGAAAGTCCTGTCCGTGGGTGAGCAGGAAGCTCGCGAGGAACGACCCCGCGGACGCGAAGAACATCTGTACGGAAAAGAGGATCCCGGTGGCCTCGCCCCAGCGCCCCGGCTGGGTGGTGCGGCTTACGAAATTGAGCCAGAGAGGAATCAGGAACCCGACAAGGCACGAGCTCGCCGCGAAGAATCCCAGGAACGCGGCGATGTCCGCGCGGGAGAACGGAGGCCCCGTGCGCACGAAGAAAAAATAGAGCGGCAGGGCAAGCCACGCCACCGGCGGAATCAGGTGCCACAGGATGACCAGGCGCCTCTTCTCCGCAAGGTGCGCCGTGAAGTAGGGCGTCAGGAACTGCGGCAGGGTGTGGCCGACGGACACGATAATCGGGATGGAGCTGATGGCGAGCGCCGTCGCCCCGAGTTCCCGCAGGAAGACCGGGAGCAGGATGTGCGCCGCGCTCAGCCCGAGCGCAAGGCCCCAGCACACTTCGACCAGCGCGAGAAAGAAGAGGTTCCGGCGGTGATTTTCCATGACGTTATTTTAGCCGGGGCGCGGCATGCCGCGCCCCCGCCCTGCGGGCTACCCCCCGGAGAACGCCTCGAAGCGGAACGTCCCGTCCGAACCCAAGCGCAGATAGCGGCGCGCCTCGCCCCACATGGGCATCACGAAGAGGGTGCCGTCCGCGAGTTCGTAGCGGCGCTCGGTGTGGAAGTGGCCCAGGATCACCGCGTCGTGTCCCTCGCGGAACTTCGACTCGGCGTAGCGGAGGCAGTGCGCCTCCGGGAAACGCGCCTTGTAGGCGAGGTTCGTGGAGCGCAGGCGGCGCTCCGCGGCGGCGGCGAAGCTCCGGCCGAGCCGCGACGGCAGCACGCGGGCGAGCGCCGAGGCCGCGCGGCTCTTCGACGCGGCGTGCCAGGCGCGGTATAAGCGGTCGTCGACGTTGACCATGTCGCCGTGGAAGAGCGCGATGCGGCGCCCCGCCGCCTCGACGGACATCTCGTCCCGGTTGTAGCGCGCGAAGAGGCGGTCGCGCCCGCCCTCGCGCAGAAAGAAATCGCGGTTCCCCTCCACGAACGAGACGACCGTTCCCTCGTCGTCGAGCATGCCGAGCGTCTCGACGATGCGCCTGTGGTAGGCCCGCTCCAGGTGAGGGTATCCTATCCAGAGATTGAAAAGGTCTCCGAGGACGTAGAGCGCCGGCGTTCTTCCGGGAAGCGACCGCAGGAAGGCCTCGAAAACGGCGAGGCCTTCCTCGCGCTCGTCGAGGTGGCAGTCGGCCACAAAGAAAGCGGTCGCTTTTTCCTTATCCTTCGCGTCCCGACTCATCAGTCGTACGGCCGGCTAAGTCTTCGCCGCGGCCTCGGCAAACCACGCGTACGTTTTCCGAAGACCCTCGCGGAGCGTCACCCTGGACCGGAAGCCCAGGACGCTCCGGGCAGCCTTGACGGAAGCCCGCGATCTGCGAATGTCGCCCCGCCTCGCCTTGGCGCAGCGCGGCCTGACGGCGCCGTCCGCAAAACGCGCAAGCGTCTCGAAAAGCGTCCGGATGGAAACGGCGCGGCCGCTTCCGATGTTGATAATCCGGCCCTCGGCGCGCCGGCGCCCGGCGGCACGCCGAAACGCATCCACGGTGTCGCCCACGTAGACGAAGTCGCGGGTCTGGCGGCCGTCGCCGTAGATGAAAGGGCGCCGGCCGCGCACCAAGGCGTCCGAGAAGCGCGCCACGACCGCCGAATACGGCGACGACGCGCTCTGGCCGGGGCCGTAGACGTTGAAGAAGCGAAGCACGACGACCTCGAGGCCGTACATGGCCCAATAGGCCCGCGCGTAGCACTCCGCCATCCACTTGCTCAAAGCGTAGGGAGTCTGCGGGCGGGGAGGGGTGTCCTCGGGGATGGCGCGGGGGAGACCGTCGCCGTAGACGGCGCAGGAGGAGGCGTAGACGACGCGCAGAACCTCCGCGCGAAGAGATTCTTCAAGCAGAAGCCGCGTCCCTTCGGCGTTCGTCGCGTAAGTCTCCCCGGGCCGTTTGATAGACCCGGGCACGGAGACGAGGGCCGCAAGATGGAAAACCCACTCCGCGCCCCGGAGCGCCCTGCGAACATCTTTCGGCTCGCGCACGTCTCCCCGCACGACGCGAACCGCCTTTTTCACTTCCCGCAGGTTTTCGAGGCTGCCCGAGCTGAAATTGTCGAGGACGGTCACCGCGTGGCCCCGCCGCACGAGGGCCCGCACCAGGTGCGAGCCGAGAAAGCCCGCCCCTCCCGTAACGAGGCAAGCCGCTCTGGATCTAGCGACGGGCCTGCACATCAAACCCCGCCGGAAAGGGAGCCCTGTCGTCCGACGCCTACGCTTCGGAATCCCGCGGCGCGAAGCTCTTCCGGCTCGTAAACGTTGCGCAGGTCGGCGAAATTGGCCTCCGCCATCGATTTTCGGATTCGTTCGAGGTCGAGCTTGCGGAATTGGTTCCATTCCGTCAAGAGCACGAGCACATGGCTTCCCTCCGCGACCTCGTAGGGATCGTTCGCGTAGCCGACGCCCTTCAGGACTCGCTTCGCATTCTCCATGGCTTCGGGGTCGTAGGCCTTGACGCGCGCGCCCCGCTTGAGAAGCGCCGCGGCGACGCGCAGCGCCGGTGACTCGCGCACGTCGTCGGTGTTGGGCTTGAACGCAAGCCCCAAAACGCCCACCCGCTTTCCCCGAAGGTCGCCCGCCAAGGCCTCTATCTTCTGAACCATGCGCTCCGCCAGGCGCTCGTTCGCTTCGAGGGCGGCCTCCACGATTCGAAACGGACTCCGGTGCTCGCTCCCCATGCGGACGAGGGCGCGCGTGTCCTTGGGAAAGCACGAGCCGCCGAAGCCCGGGCCCGGGTGAAGAAACTTTCTGCTAATCCGCCCGTCGAGGCCGAGGGCGCGCGCGACCATGTGCACGTCGGCTCCCACGGCGTCGCAGAAGCCCGCGATCTCGTTGATGAACGAGACCTTGGTGGCCAGGAACGCGTTCGTCGCGTACTTGACGAGCTCGGCCGTCTCGAACGAGGTAATCACGAACGGCGTCTCGATGAGGTAGAGCGCGTCGTAAGCCTTCTTCATCACGGAGAGCGCCTCCTCGCTGTCGCTTCCGAGCACGACCCGGTCCGGGCGCAGGAAATCCTGCACGGCCGAGCCCTCGCGCAGGAACTCGGGGTTCGAGGCCACCGCGAACGGCCGGCCCTCGGGAAGGCGCTCCGACAAGAACTTCTTGAGACGGCGGCACGTGCCCACCGGAACGGTGCTCTTTACCGCCACCACCTGAAAGTCCGCTGACTTCGCCATGGCGCGCGCCACCGATTCCGCCGCCGCAAACAGCGCCTCGAGATCGACCGACCCGTCCGGGGCCGAGGGCGTTCCGACGGCCAGGAAGATGACCTGCGCCTCGCGCACGGCTTCCTCGAGGTCGACCGTGAAGCGAAGGCGCCCCTCGCGCTGGCCGCGCTGCACGATGTCCTCGAGGCCGGGCTCGTAAATGGGCAGACGCCCTTCCTTGAGCTGCTGAATCTTCTTCTCGTCAATGTCCACGCATGCGACCTGGAATCCGAACTCCGAAAATCCCGCGCCCGCCGCGAGGCCCACGTAACCGGTACCGATAACTGCGATTTTCATAGCTTGTCCGACCCGGTGAGGGTCGCCGCCTCCGCGCCGGCCGGCCCGCCTTCCGCACGGCACCAGGCCACGGTGCGCTCCACCCCTTCCTCGATGGAAGTCTTCGGGTCGTATCCGATCTCCCTTCGGGCGAGCGATATGTCGGCGTAGGTGCGCTCGACATCGCCCGGCTGGTGCGGCTGCCACTCGATTTTCGCCTTCGTCCCGACAGCGCTCTCGATGAGGGCCGCCAGGCCTTTCAGCGAGATCGTGCGCGACTCGCCGATGTTGTAGATATGAAATCCATCCAAGTGCTCCAGTGCCTGGAGCGTGCCGTGCACGGCGTCGTCGACGTAGGTGTAGTCGCGCTCGCTCGAGCCGTCGCCGTACAAAACGATGGACCGGCCGCGGAGGAGGGCTTGCGTGAACTTGCGGATCGCCATCTCGGGCCGCTGCGCGGGGCCGTACACGGTGAAGTAGCGCAGGCACGTGACGTCCATGCCGTAGAGATGGTGGGTGTTGTAGCAAAGCAGCTCGCCCGCCTTCTTCGTGGCGGCGTAGGGCGAGATGGGGAAATCCACGTTCATGTCCTCCCGGAACGGCACTTCCTTGCGGTTCCCGTAGACGGAGGACGACGAGGCGAAAAGAAACTTTTTCACTGAGAACTCGCGGGCGCACTCGAGGAGGTTGAGCGTGCCACGGACGTTCGTTTCCTCGTACAGGAGCGGGTCCTTGAGCGAGGGGCGCACCCCCGCCCGCGCGGCAAGGTGGAGGACGGCGTCGAAGCGCTCCCGGCGAAAGGCCTCGCGCAGGAAAGGCAGGCTGCGGATGTCACCCTCCTCGAGGCGAAACGCCTCCATCTTGAGGAAGGGGGCCACGTTCCGGCGCTTGAGTCGGGGGTCATAAAAATCGTTGAAGTCGTCGACGCCGACGACGTTCGCGCCCCGAGACATAAGAGCTTGGGCCAGGTGCGAGCCGATAAATCCAGCCGCCCCGGTCAGAAGATAGGTGGTCATCGTCCGTTTATTAACAAGGAAGATTATAGGGTGCGCCCCGGGAAAATGCAAAACCGCCCCCCCTGGAGGGCCGAAAGGGCCGGAGGCCCCGCGCGAAAGCCGCCCCGGCGCGCCTGAGATCCACCGTCTTGCGTACGGCGCCTACGACTTGATAAGCTTTTCCAGGACGGCTTGCTCCTGCCGGAGCGTTTTCAGGGCCTCCTCGATCAGCGCGAGCTGGCGCTTGTTGGACTCGTAAAGCGACCTCAGGTACTCCTCGCGGTCCGACGAGTCGATCTCTTCCGGGAGAACCGGGGAAGCCGCCCGCGGCGCCGGGTTCGCCTCCCCGGGGTCCCCTTCGTTGACGTCATCCGGCAACTCTTCGATCTCCTCCGCCTCGATCTCTGCAACCTCCTCGGACAGGTCTTCGTATTTCACCTCCCCCTCTTCCTCCACCTCGGCCCCCCGAGCTTCCGGCGCCGGGCTCGACGCGGCCTGCTCGGCCGGCTTCGGCGCCTTGGCCGGCTTCTTGGCCGCCTTCTTGGCCGCCTTAGCTTCCGGGGCGGGCTTGGGCTCACGCTTCTTCATGCCGGGGCCGAGCTCGACGGCGGGCTTCGTCCCGGGCTCGAGCTCGCACGAGACGCCCTTGTTGAGGTTCTTAATCACGGCGCCCACGATGGCCTTGAGCGTCTCGTTCACGCCCGTCCCCTCGATGGCCACGGCCTCGAAGTAGGGCGTATCTATACGGTAGCGCAAGGCGTTGTTAAGATCCTCGCACGTGGAAATGCTCGGCAGATCGCGCTTGTTGAACTGGAAAATAAGAGGGATCGTCCTCGGGTTGAGGTTGTTCTTGATGAGGTTTTCCTGGAGATTCTTGATGGACTCGACGTTCGCGTCCATCATGGCCTCCTGGGAGTCGGCCACGAAGACGACGCCGTCCGCTCCGCGCAGCACCAGGCGCCGCGTGGCGTCGTAGAAGACCTGTCCCGGCACGGTGTAGAGCTGGACGCGCACCTTCATTCCCCGCACCGACCCCAGGTCGATGGGCAGAAGGTCGAAGAAAAGGGTGCGGTCGGTCTCGGTGGCGATGGAGAGGAGCTTTCCCCTGCGGTCGGGATTCGAATTGTCGTGGATGCACTGGAGGTTGGTCGTCTTGCCGCAAAGGCCGGGTCCGTAATAGACGACCTTGAGGGTCATCTCGCCGACGGCTTTGTTAATGAGTACCATGCGTTTCTGTATTCCCCTTATTCAAGAGTAAGAGAAATGCTACCTAAGGATACGCGGCGTGTCAAGGAGCCGGCTCCTCAAGAAGCGCGAGAATTTCGCTCAGGCGCCGAACGGTATGGACCGCGCCCGTGGGGGTCGCGTCTCCCACGAACGGGTCGGGAACGTCGTTTTCGACAAGGACCGGGGTCATCCCGGCCGCCGCGGCGCCCTCAAGCTCGTTCCCGCCGCCGTCGCCGACGTAGAGGCACTCGAAGGGCTGCAGACGTAGCTTGTGGCACACGCGCTTGTAGAGACGGGGGTCGGGCTTTCGCGCGCCCTCACGACACGAAAAGATCGAGGCGTTGAAATACGGAGCAAGCGGCGTCTCGAACCACCCGCTGGCCGCCGTCTGGTAGCAGTCGCTCATGAGGGCGAGGAGCAGGTCGCACTTTCTGATCGCGCGGACGGTATCGAGCGCGTCGGGCTTGAAGTTTTGGAACATGCCGAGCACGAACGACTCGTTAATCCTGACGGCCTCCTGCACCCCTTCGTCCCGCGCCTCGAGGCCGAGAGCTTCCAAAACGAAGCGGATGTTGTCCTCGAGCGAGGCGAATTTTCCCACCAGGCGCTCGTGGCGCGAACGAAACCATGCGTCTAAAAAACCGCTCCCCGACGCGCCCACGGCGTCCGCCATCCGCTCCACCATCGCGCGGTAGCTCTCCAGTGGCAGCACCTCGACAAGCGTTCCGAACAGGTCGAAAACCACGGCGCGAAAAGGCATCTTCCCCGACGTGCCCACGATCTCGCGCCCCCCGATCATAACGGGCGCGCTTCCAGGATAAAGCCTCGGAGGGCCCGGTGCGTCTCGTCTCATAGGGGTTTATTATAGCCCGTAACGGAAGAAAGGGTTAGGGACGCGGTGCGGTCACCCACCGCAAGGGGGAGCCGGCTCACCCACTCCTCACAATCCTCGTGCCGCTTTGGCCCCGCAGGGCGCGCTTCCAGGCCCGGGCGGAGGTAATGAGCACCTCGCGCCCGCGGCCCCGCCGAATGAACGAGAGCGTCGACTCGATCTTGGGCCCCATGCTTCCCGGCGGGAAATGCCCTTCGCGCAGGTGGCGGCGCGCCTCGCGCGCGGTCATTCGCAGAAGGTTTTCCTGACGCGGCGTGCCGAAGTGAAGCGCCACCTGCGGCACTTCGGTGAAATTTACGAGCCACGCGGCGTCGAGGGCGTGGGCAAAAAGCGCCGCCGTCCAGTCCTTGTCCACCACGGCCTCCACGCCGCGCAGCTCGCCCCGGCGGGTGCGGACGACGGGAATGCCCCCGCCTCCTCCGGCAAAGACGGAATAACCCGCGTCCAAAAGGAGGCGCACGGCGGCCAGGTCCAGAATCTCCAGGGGCTTGGGCGACGCGGCCACGCGGCGAAACCCGCGCCCCTCCACCTCCACCATCGGCCAGCCCTTTTCCTGCTGAAGGTGCCGCGCGCGGTAGCGCGTGTAGTAGGGGCCGATGGGCTTCGTGGGGCGGCGGAAGGCCGGGTCACGCGCGTCCACGCGCACCACGGTGAGCACCGTCACGACCGGCGACGACTTCTTCCGCCGCGCCAGCTCGTTGCGAAGCGCCTTCTCGAGAAGATAGCCCATCTCCCCCTTGGTCTTCGCCACGCAGTAGTCGAGCGTGACGGGCGGAAGCTTCGTGACGGCCTCCTCGGAGCGCAGGAGCTCGTTGCCCGCCTGCGGGCCGTTTCCGTGCACCACGAGGAGGCGGGAGCCGCCTTTCAGGATGTCCCCCATGATGCGCGCCGCCTGGGCCGCGAGGCGCTCCTGCTCCTCCTGCGTTCCGTCTATATTGGCCGGAAGTATTGCGTTTCCACCGAACGCGAAAACCGTGAGGCGCCGTTTCTTCATCAGAATACGCGTGAAGGCCGACGAGAAATGATTTCTATGAATTCTTTGAAGAGGGTTTTTCCCGCTTCCCGCGGGCGGCGCTTCGCCCCCGGCCCAGGGCCTCCTCGACGGCGTCCCATATGCGTCCGGCGACCTCGGCCTTCGAGCCCCGCTCAATCCGGACGCGGCGCCCGGAAGCAAGAAGGAGGATTCCCTCGTTTTCGTCACTCTCGAACCCGACGCCGTTCTTGGACACGGGATTGGCCAAAACGGCGTCGAGGTGCTTCTTGCGCAACTTGCCAAGCGCCCCCTGCTCCAGCCGGGAAGATTCCTCGGCCGCGAAGCCGAGCGTCCAGACGCGCTTTCGAAGCGGCGCCGTATCCTCAAGGATGTCGCGGACGGGCGCCATCGCGACCGTTTGGGGCAAATCCCGTTTCTTGGCCTTCGTGCGCCGCGGCGTTTTCGGGCGGACGTCCGAGACGGCCGCGGCCATCACGAGAACGTCCGCCTTGTCCCGGCCCGCCGCGGGCTTGCGAAGGAGCTTCTTGAGGGCGGCGAACATTTCCTCGCCCGAGGTGACGCGGACGACTTCGACCCCCGCCGGAGGCACGAGGGGCGTCGGGCCGGAAATGAGCGCCACGTTCGCGCCGCGGCGGTAGGCCCCCTCGGCGAGGGCGTAGCCCATCTTGCCCGACGAGCGGTTCGAAAAAACGCGCACGCGGTCGAGCGGCTCGGCCGTAGCACCCGCCGTGACGAGGACGTTCTTTCCGGCAAGCCGCCCCCGGGCCAAGTGATGCTCCACCGCGTTTGCGATGCCTTCGACCTCGGCCAGCCGGCCGACGCCCTCCTCGCCGCAGGCCATGACGCCCGGCGCGGGGGCGACGAACCTGACGCCGCGCGCTTCGAGCGTCTTGCAATTTTCGCGCACCGCCGGATGCCTCCACATCGAAGGGTTCATGGCGGGCGCCACCATGACGGGCCCCTCGAATGCGAGGCAGAGCGTCGTGAGAGAATCGTCGGCGATCCCGCAGGCCATCTTCGCGAGCACGTTGGCGGTGGCGGGGGCGACGACGAGGGCTTCGCCCCAGCGGGCGAGGCCCACGTGCTCGACCGACCACTCCTCCGGCTGCTCGAGCGCATGGGTGGTCACGCGCTCGCCCGAGAGCGTCTCGAACGTAAGCGGCGAAACGAACGCCTGCGCCGCCCGCGTCATGACGACGCGCACGCGGTGACCGCGGCGGCGGAACTCCCGCACCAGGTCGGCCGCCCGGTAGGCGGCGATGCTTCCCGTGACGCCCAAAACGACGTTACTCATCCCGGGCCTTGTCCTCGTGCGGAAGCGACGCGGCCGGAGCGCGCCGAGAAGAATCTTCTTGGCCGGCCTCGGAAGCGAATCCCCCGGACTTCGCCGGCGGCCGGGGATTCGAAACGTCCACGCGGACGAGCCCCCGGCGAATTTCCTCGTACGCGATATCAAGGGGCCGCTTGAGCTTTCCCCCGAGATCAATGAGAGGGTGGCTCCCCTGAAGCAGGATTTTGGCCCGCTCGGCCACCACGCGGGTCAGAAGGTACCGGCTCATACCTGCTTGCTCAGACAAATCGGAAAGCCCGTCGGACTTTTCCGCAGACTCTGAAGGATTTTCCTTCTTGCTCATATGTGCATGACTCCTTTAGGAGGCGTTCGAGAGCTCACGGACAAAACGCTTCACCCTAGGTTCTTGTTTCACGCGGCGGAGGCGCTCGGCCTCGACGATGGCCCGAAGCGCCGCCGCGCACTCGCCAATCCTTTCGTTCACGACGATGTAATCGTAGCGCGGCCAGGCGCGCACGAATTTTTTCGCATCCCGCATCCTTCGCTCAAATTCCTCGGGCGAGATCCCTCCGCGGCCCCGAAGGCGGCGGCGGAGGTCCGAAACTGCCGGCGGTATCATCAGCGCGAGCACCACGTGCGCGCGGCCCCGAAGCGCCGCGCGGACGGCCCGCGCCCCCCTGGGATCGACCTCCAGGAGCACGTCCCGCCCCGCCCGAAGCGCCCGCTCCACAGGCTCCCTCGGCGTCCCGTAGAGACAGCCGTGCACCTCGGCCCATTCGAGGAATCTTCCCTGCTTCACCCTCCGCCGAAACATTTTCTCCGAAAGAAAGCGATAGTCGCGGCCTTCCCTTTCGCCCCGGCGGGGCGGCCTCGTGGTGCAGGAGACGGAAAAAGCCAAACGGTTCACCCGCCGCAGAAGGCGCTTGCGGATCGTCGTCTTTCCGCTTCCCGACGGAGCCGAGAGCACGAAGGCGATGCCCCTCATCCGCGCAGCGCGCGGAGTAATCCTTTTTTTTCCAACCCTCGAGGGTGGGGTCATTCGATGTTGCGCGCCTGTTCGCGGAGCCGCTCGATGCTGGTTCGCAATTGCAGAACTATGGGCATGAGGTTGTCAAAACGGGCCTTCACGGAGAGGGTGTTGGCCTCGCGGTGCATCTCCTGGAGCAGAAAATCGAGCGATCGTCCGGCGTCCCTCTCCTCCGAATCGATGAGGGTGCGAAATTGGCCGAGGTGGCTGCGCAGGCGCGCCACCTCCTCGGCGATGTCGCTCCGCTCGGCGTAGAGAGCCGCCTCGCGCAGTATGCGCTCGTCGTCGGCCTGGAAATCCCCGGCCTCAGACCACTCGCGGAGGCGGTCGGAAAGCTTCTGCGCGTGGGCCGCGACCATGCCGTCGGCGCGCGCGCCGATCGCGTCTACGGTCTGCTCCAAAGCATCGAGGTGGGTGAAGAATTCCCGCTCAAGCGCCTTGCCCTCGGCGCGCTTCATCGAGAGCGCGCCTTCGAGCGCCTCGTCGAGCGCGGCGAAAATCACGGACTTGTCCTCTTCCCGAAGCTCGATTTCACAAGGCAGGACTTCGACGGCGCCCTGCACCCGGAGCGCCTCGGCGAACGGCACGCGCTCGCGGACGCCGAGGTCCTTGCGGAGCTCGTTCACTTCCTGCAGCCACGCTTTGACGAGCGGCGCGGATACGCGCAGCTGCGCCGGCGCCTCTTCCAGGGACTCGATCCGAAGCACCGCGTCCACCTTGCCGCGCGAAAACGCCTTCTCCAGCCGAGCCCGCGCCTCCGGCTCGAGGGACTCGAACGGCTCGTTGAGGTTCACGCGAACCTCGAGATGGCGGTGGTTGAGAGAGCGGACGCTCGCCGTCGCCCGAAAGCGCTTGCTCTGCGCCCCCCCACGGCCAAAACCCGTCATGCTACGAAGAGGCATGGTCTTTCCTGCTCCCTAGGCTGCGCCTCGCATCGCCCATGACGCTTCACTACACGCTCCGGTCCGCATAGTCCGTGAGCTCGTTGAGCGCGCGCTCCAGTGCGGCGCGCTTTTCCTCCAAGAGCGCCTCGCCCGCGTCCCGCGGCACGAGGATGGGCTCTCCGTAAACGAAGAGTCCCCGCGAGAACGGATACGGCAACAGAAACCGGTCCCACGATGAGAAGACTTTTTTTTTGAGGCGGAAAAGGAAGCGGGCAGAATCGGCGCCCCGCTCAAGCGGGCCGCCTGCACGACACCCGGCTGCGCGCGGTGGCGCGGCCCGCGCGGGCCGTCGGGCGTAAAGCCCACGGTCGTGCCGCCCTGGAGCGCGCGCACCACCTCGCGCAGCGCCGTCACGCCGCCCCGCGTGCTGGAGCCCCGGAGGACCCTGTGGCCGAAGCACTCCATGGTGCGGCCGATGAGCTCGCCGTCCCGGTGGCGGCTGACGAGCGTGGTGATGCCCTCCGGCCTGTCCCGGTAGGCGTAGCGCATAATAAAGAGGCGGGCGTGCCAGAACGCGAGGATGAAAGACCTGCGCTCCCGGAGCAGCGCGTCCATGCGCTCGGCGCCCTCGCTGCGAAGACGCATCGAGCGGTACAAAAAGCGCATGTATGCACTCGCAATCCTGGGGACGACGGCGAGTATGAGGGCGTCTCGCACCGTCACGCTCCTTCCTCGCCCTTCCCGCCTGCGCCGGCACGTTGTTCCACCCGCTGCAAAACGGCCTCCCAGACGTCCGCAACCTCCAGGCGCTCCGCCCACTCCGAGACGTAGGTCCGGTCCACCTCGTCACCAGAGATTTTGAGGATTCCGGCAACGTCGCGCAGGTGCTTGTCGGAAGAGCCTTTTTTGTAGAAATCCAGCTTGGCCAGGATGACGTCCTCGGGCGAGGCGAAATAAACCTTCTGATCGGCGATAACGGGCAGGCGCCGGCGGCGCTGGAATTGGCGCTTGTCGAACGGCTGCCCCTTCGAAACTACGAAGTCAATCTTCAGTGCGGAGGGAATATGAATCACATTGAACATGCGTTTTTGGCGCACGGCATCCAGAGCCATCGTTTCATCGAAATAAAAATCCTTTTCCGGAAAGGAAGACTTGAGGGCGTACACTTGGTCTTCCCGCAGCTTCACAACGATGTCCACGTCATGGGTTTCGCGGACTTCCCCATAGTACATCGAGGCCACGGAGCCGGCCACGACGTATTCCACCCCGACGCGCTCCAGCGCCTGCGCGGCGAAACACAAAAGCTCATTCGGATTCACGCCCCCCGTCCGTATCGCCTATGAATTTCTTCCAGGAGCGCCCGGTCCGACCACTGGGGGTGATTTTCCCGAAGGTAGGCCTCGATGCGGGAGCGAGCGCTTTCCCAAACTTCGGAGGCGAGGCGCAGCCGCTCCGCTCCGCTCATACGGCGCAGGATCTCGGCCACGCGGTCGTCCACCACCTCGATGCGGCGCGGGTCAATTCTCGACTTGTTTGTCAAGACAAGTTTCACAGCCGCCTCCCCTCGGAGGCCGCGGCCTCCTCCACCGTGCGCAGCACCCACTCGGCTGCGCGCCGGGCCGCGCCCGATTCGCCGAGCGCTTTCCGCACTTTTTCGAGTCCCTTCAGCATCACTTCGCGCCGTGTCGAGTCCTCCAAAATGGCGCGCACCTCGCGGGCGAGCGGCCTCGCCCGAAATTTCTCCTGAATCAACTCCGGCACCACCGCCTCCCCGGCGAGCAGGTTGGCCATCGCAATCCAGGGAACGTCCACAATTCGCCGCGCCACAAAATAGCTCAGCCTCGAAAGGCCGTACACCACGACCATGGGAACCCCGAGCAAGGCCGCCTCCACCGTGGCCGTTCCCGACGTCACCATGGCCGCATCCGCCGCATTCAGAACATTATACACGCAGTCGCGGGAGAGGGCAATGCGCAGGCGCTCCGCCCGGCGCCATGCCGGGTGAGCGGGGATAAAGCCGCGCTCGAGCGTCGGGGCGGAGGAGAGGACAAACTGCATCTCGGGGCGCTCCTCCGCGAGGCGCGCCGCGGCGCCGAGCATTCCCTCGATGTGGCGCCGCACCTCGCTCTCGCGGCTGCCCGGAAGCACGGCCACCGTGGGCCTTCCTGGGTCCAGGCCGGCGGACTCGAGAAAATCCTCACGCGAGGCAGTCGGGCGCGCCTCGTCCACAAGCGGATGGCCCACGTAGACGGCCTCGACGCCCGCGTCGCGGTAGAACTCCTCCTCGAACGGGAAAATCACGAGCACCCGCCGCGCGAACGCCGCGATGTCGTGGACGCGCCCCCGGCGCCAGGCCCACACCTGCGGGCTGATGAAATACACGATGGGGATGTCGGGCGCGCGGACCCGTATCTCGCGCCCGAGGCGGAGGTTGAAGTCGGGAAAATCCACCAGCACGACGCCGTCGGGCCGCCTCGCGGCCACCGCATCGGCCATCTCCTGAAGAACCCTCCGATATAACGGAAGTTTTCTTACAGCCTCCGTGAGCCCTACTACGCCCATGTCGCGCGCGTGGTGGAGTACCTCGAAGCCCTGCGCGGCGCACTGGTCGCCCGCGACGCCGAAGGCGCGCACGTCGGGGCGCATTTGCCGAACGGCCCGCAAGAGGCTCGCCGCGTGCGCGTCCCCGGAGGCCTCGCCCGCTAAAAGAAAGAGTTCCATTCCACCGAAAGCCGTCCCGTCAGATAATCCAGGGAAACGTCGCCGGGAGGCGCCTCGACTTCGAAGCTCGCGTGCTCGATGCGGGCGAGCGCTTCGAGAACGGCCGGGGGCACCGATTCCTTGCGCCCCACGAGCGCCGCCAGGTCTTCGAGCGCGCGGAGGCTCTCCGAAAGCGGCGCGCCCCGGAGTTCGACGCGAAAGAGCTCCCAGGCCGGAGCGGGCGAGCGCGGAATCTCCAGAAGCGAATCGAGCCGGCCGCACTCAAGCGACGCGACGATAAGCCCCTCGCGCTCGGCGTAGCACGGCTCGATCATCCCGAGCGAAAAGCTCGCCACGGTGAAGCCGTCCCTCTTCTCCCGGCGAATCTCCGGAGACAAAATGCCGCCGCTCTGCTCCTCCACGAGCCACGTCCCAAGGTATAGAAGCGAGTTCAGGAATCCCGAAAGCTCTTTCTGCCTCGCGGGCTCCGGGACGAAATAAAGGGCGGTCCCGGGGAGCGTCGCACCTCCTTCGGGAGCGAAGACGCACAGTGCGCGCAGCGCCGCGACCGCGTCGAGCGCCGTCCCGAGGTCGAGCGGTAAATTGTGCTCGAAATCGCCCGGATCGAGCACGCCGAACGAGAGCGCATGCTGGACGAGAAGCGCGGCCTCCTCCTCGGCCTCGGGGGGAAGCGAAAACGGTCGCGCGGCTATCCGGCAAAGCGCGGCCTCCTCCTCGGCGAGCGTCGCGCTCCAGCGGGACTCGAGCCGCCCGGCCTGAAGGTGAAAAATCCCCCAGGCCCGCTGCTCGCCGAAACGGGCCGCGGTGACGCCCGAGATGTCCCGGCCGCTTTCGCCCTCCTCCCCCAAAGCGGCCAGCCAGCCATCGCGCGCCTGCTCGTCGAAAAGGGGCTCGCCGGCGCGCGCGCCCTTCTGAAGCGGGGGAAAGGCGGCCGCATAGAACGTGCCGCGCCGGTAGTCCAGGTAAACCGGCGTGCCGTCGGGAAGCCTTTTGTCGGGCAGCGACTTTTTCGACAAGGCGGCCTTCCAGAGGGCCCACGCCTGCGTGCAAAGCTCCGTCAGCCGGAAAAGCGAGCGGACCGACGGGCGCGGCCGCGCCGCGAGCCAGAACGCCGGGCGCTCCTCCCCGCCCTCGCCCGGATAGAGCGCGAACGCCACCTCGCCTCCGAGCATGGGCCTAAGCTGCGCGTACCTCCGCTCGAAGACCTCGCGAGAGAGCGCGATATTCCCCTGCTCGGCGAGCAGCTCCATCCCCCGCCAAAGGGTTTCATCGGGGGGAAGCGCCCCGGCGACATCGTAGCCGAGGACGGCGAAGGCCGCGCCCTCGGGCATCTCCCGCCACAGCGCGTGCGAGGAGAAATCCTCGAGCGTCCGGAGCGGCTTGTGCCTCAAGAAAGCCAAGCCCCAGAGCGCGGCTTCCAGGGCCGCGACCGCGATGAGCAGGGTGAGAACGATCCACAGCGCGCGCTTCACGTCACCGACCCCCTCCGCCGCCGCGGCTCCCAGCGCCGTCGAGGAGCGCCCGGGCCGACGTGGCCGTCCTCCACGCGCCCTCCACGCCCGCCCACGCGATGGCGAAGTCGTAGCGCACGGGGTCATGCGGGCAAAACGCGCGCAGGCCGCCCGTAATCTCCTCGGCCATCCGCCAATCCCCGGTCTTGCGTTTCGTGAGGCCGAACAGGCGCCCGAAGCGCGCCACGTGGGTGTCGAGCGGCATCACGAGATCGGCCGCCCGCACACGTTTCCACAGCCCCAGGTCAATTCCGTCGTCTCCGCGCACCACCCAACGAAGGAACAGGTTGAGCCGTTTGCATGCACTTCCATTTCTCGGCAAGGGAAGCAGGTGTTTGAGGAGATCTGGATGCGAAGAACGCTTGTAAAACACTTCGGCGAAGCGTGCAAGCGATTCCATCATATCCCGAGGCCGGTAGCCTTCGAGGAACAAGGCTTCGAGCGAACCATGCTCGCGCAAAATCTCTCCCACCAATTCCAGCGCCTGCGCCATGCTTGCCCCTTTTGTGACGCGATGGCGGAATCCGCAAAGTGCTTGGTGCCACTGCCTCGGTTTTGTTGTAATGATGGCTTGACAAGGTTCCTCACCCAAGATATCTATAATCGCTTTGACGCTTCGGAAAATTTGTTTGATGTTTCCGTACGCAAGAAGTGCCGCAAGGAACGCAACAACTTCCTTATCACGTGGTTCAGCGTAGCAGTGAGGGAAATACTCTGGGTCATTTTTAAGATATTCGCGGCCGTAGCGCCTCGCGAGCGCATCCAGGATCTCTTTGCTCAAAACGTGCATGGCGGCTATTTTCCCAGGCGGTAGCGAATGTACGCGTCGGCGCCCAGCTTCTTTCCGAGCGCCTTCCGGTAGAGCTTCCGCCACGGCTTTGCGGCCCCGTGCCGGAAAAAGGTTTCATCAAGGTAAGAAGCGAGCCGCGCGCTTCCGACCACGCCGCCCGCGTTCTCCTCGACGTGCTCCCAGAGGGAATCGCAAATCATGTCCGCGAGCAGGTAGTTCTGAAGGTACACGGGATGCGTCGTGAAATGCACGATGCCCCCCCAGGGGAAAACCTCGTCGCGGCGGGCGACGCCCACAGTTTTCTCCACAAGGTCCCACCAGAGCTTATTGAGGTCCCGGGAGGGACTCTCGAACATCGCGCGCTCGAAGCGGAGCAGGGCGAGCGTAAAGCGGAGGCGGTAGAGATTCTTTTTTCTCGCGTGCGCGCCGAAGCGGCTCACGAGCTCCGCGGGAGCGCCGGCCACGTCGCGCAGCCAGCGCTCGTCCTCGACGACGCGGCCGAAGAATTGCCCCATCCCCTCGGTCATGGGGCCGCCCGCGTCGTCGCGCATGTCCCACGGCTCCGCGGGCACGTGCTTCGAGTACACCGCGTGGCCGAACTCGTGGAAGAGCGTGCGCGCCGTCAGAAAGCCGTCGTTCAGGTTCGCGAGGATGCGCACGTCCACGGGGGGGTCGATGGCGAAGGAATAGGCGTGCTGGGACTTGTTCGGGCGCGGCTCGAGGTCGCAGACAACGCCGAGCGCGTCTATGTCGAACCCCATCTTTTGGTAAGAATCCTTGATGCGCGCCTCGAGCGCGGCCTTCGGGAAAAATTCCTTCATCTCCTCCTCGACGCGCTCCGGGTCGTAGCTCATGTCCCACGGCTCAAGGCGCTCGACGCCGAGGGCGGCCTTCCTCTCCTCCAGGTATTCTCTATACGGCTTGCGCGAGAGGCGGTCGAGGCGCTTCAGCAATTTCTCGATTTCCTCCACGTCCAGGTCGTTCAGCTCGAACTTCATCTCGTAGAAGCTGCGGTAGCCGAGGCTCCGGGCGTGCTCGTTCCGCATCCGGACGAGCGAGCGGACGCCATCGGCCATCTTCTCGCCTACGGCGTAGAGGGCGCGCCACGCCCGCTCGCGCTCCGCCCGGTCGGCGGAGTAGCGCAGGACGTCGCGCAATTGCTCGTTCGTTTTCTCCTCGCCGTCGAGCACGGCGCGGTGCTCGATGAGGATGGCGTGGGTGTCGTTTTCGAGCTTCTTGAGCGCCTCGAGAAAATCCTTCTCCCCCTGGTATTCCAGAAAGTCGCGGTACTGCCGCTCGACGCGCCATTTCAACAAAGGTTCGTCGTCCAGTTGTTTCAGGCAGCGCAGCGCCTTGAGCGTCTCGAACGTTTCCTTGTCCGAATAGAGCGCAATCTGCTGCGCCTCGAGCTCGTCGAGCTTCCCGCGCTCGCCCGTGGTGTAGAAGTCCCAGAGCTCGTTCCCGTAGGCGATGTCGAGCGGGACGATTTTTTGGCCCAGGGCCTCAAGGAAGCTTCCGACGGCTTCTTTCCAGTCACCATGAATGTCCAACGACAGGCCCGGGCCCGGAAAGAAACTTGATTTGGCGACGTGATTCACGTCTATCTTGGTATCCTCGAGGTTATCGTAAAAGCTTACGATCACATACGTGTTCCCGCATTCGACCACGCTGAAAAAAGAAACGGATTCGACGTCAGCCCCGCTCAATTCGGGCGTCTGTTTTTCCCCCAGCGCTTGTCCAAAACCGAGCGTGGCAAAAAGCGTCCCAAGCACCATCGCCACCCGGAGGCAGGAAAGGGCTTTCTTCACGCGTCGGCTTCTTCGAGGAACGCGCCCATGCGGCGGAACTTGGCGTAGCGGCGCTCGCGGCGCTCCTCGGGCGGGAGGGCCTCCAGCTCCCCGAGCTGGCGCTCCAGGGCGTCGCCCAGGCTCTTCGCCATCCCCTCGGGGTCGGTGTGGGCGCCGCCCTGGACTTCGGAAATAACCTCGTCAACGAGGCCGAATTTTTTCAAGACGTCGGGCGTAAGCCCCAGGTATTGAGCCGCCTCTGGGGCCTTGGCGGCGTCCTTCCACAAGATGGCCGCGCAGCCTTCGGGCGAGATAACGGAGTAGACGGAAAATTCGAGAATATTCACGACGTCGCCCATGCCGATGGCCAGCGCCCCGCCCGAGCCCCCCTCGCCCGTGATGGTCGCGATGAACGGCGTCGTGAGCGAGGCCATGAGGCGCAGGTTGCGCGCGATGGCCTCCGCCTGGCCGCGCTCCTCGGCGTCGATGCCGGGGAAGGCGCCCGCCGTGTCGATGAAGGAAAGAAGGGGGAGCCGGAATTTTTCGGCGAGCTCCATCACGCGCGCCGCCTTGCGGTAGCCCTCGGGGCGCCCCATGCCGAAGTTTCTGGCAATTTTCTCCGTCGTGGTGCGGCCCTTCTGGTGGCCCACCACGGCCACCTCCCTGCCACGAAACGTCGCAAATCCCGCCACGATCGCGCCGTCGTCGGCGAAGCGGCGGTCGCCGTGAACCTCCGCAAAATCCTCCGTCATGTGCTCGAGGTAATCGAGCGTGTAGGGGCGGTCGGGATGGCGCGCCACCTGGACCTTCTCCCATGGGGAAAGGCGCGAATAAATTTCCCCGGTCTTCTCGTGCAGCTCGCGCTGGAGCTCCTCAAGGCGCTCCCTAGCGTCGTGGTCGTCGAATCCGTCCAGGGCAATGAGGTGCCTAATCTGCTCTCGAATCTCGAGAAGTGGGGTTTCAAAATCGCCCGCTTTGCGGTACATCATCACGGGTTCGTCTCTCCACCACCATGATAGCCCAGGGGAGGGCTAAGAGTCAACGTTACGCGGACACCGGCCCTTACCGGCCCGCTTCATCCGCGTAATACGCGCGGAACGCCGTCAGGAGCAACCGGCACACGGGCCCCATACGCCGCCCCTTGCCGACGCGCCGGCCGTCGAGCCGGGTGACGGGCATCGCCCACGAGGAGCTGTTCGTGTAGAAAATCTCGCCGGCGCTGTCGAGAACCTTTCGCTTCGCCTCGACCTCGCGCACCTCGATGCCCATGGCCCGGGCGAGGGCCATCGCGCGGGCGCGGGTGATTCCGGGAAGAATCCCCGTACCGAGCGAGGGCGTGTAAACGACATCCTTCCGCACCCAGAAAAGGTTGCTGCGCGCGCCCTCGGCCACGAGCCCTTCGGCGGTCAGAAGGAGCGCCTCGTCTGCGCCCTGCCGGGCGGCCTCCTCCGCGGCCAGGATGTTTTCCAAATAGTTGAGAGACTTGAGGGTCGGGGGAAGAGCCTCGGGAGGAACCATTCGAATCGCCGAGGTCCAGAGCGAGGCCCCTCTTTCATACTTCGCTTCGGCGTACCCCTTGAAGGCAACGGCGAAGGCCGCGACGGTGGGCGGCCCTTTCGCGTTCTTGAAGGAAAGCCCCCACGCCGAGGCGGCGCCGCGCGTGACGGAGAGGCGCACCATGGCGTTTCGCAGTCGGTTGCGCCGGAGCAGGCGCCTCAGGCCGCGCGCGAGTTTTTCCTTCGGATAGCGCCGGCCCAGGGGGATGCCGAGCCGCCTGGCCGACCCGTAGAGGCGCCGCGCGTGCGCGTCCCACTCCAGGATGACTCCTTCCATGGCGCGCATGGATTCGAAGGCCCCGTCGCCGTAGAGGAACCCCCGGTCGAGCGGCGAGACGCGGGCCTGCGCGCCGCGGACGACGCGGCCGTCGAGGTAGACGAAGGGGGCGAATTTCATGGGAGTATCGAGTATGAAGAGTGGGAGGCAGTTGCAGGGTTTTGCAGGGGAAGTGGAAAGTTACTAAGGACTATACTCTGCACCCTACCCTTTCCCTATCGCCTCCCTCATAATCTTCTGCACGGACTTGGGATTCGCGCGGCCGCGGGTCTTCTTCATGACCTGCCCCATCAGGAACCCGAACGACTTCTCCTTGCCGCCGCGCACCTCCTCGGCCACGGAGGCGTGTTCCTTCAAGACCTCCTCGACGACGCCCCGGAGGGCGCCTTCGTCGGAGATCTGGCCGAGGCCCTTCTTCTCGACGAGCGCCCGCGGCGAGGTGCCGGCCCGGAAAACCTCGGGAAAAATCTCCTTCGCAATCTTTCCGCTCACGGCGCCCCCGGCCACGAGCTTCAGGAGCTCCGCAAGGAGCGCGGGCGTGAGCTTGGACTCCCGGAGCGCCACTCCCGACTCCTTCACCTCGCGCAGCGCCTCCGTCATGAGCCAGTTGCTCGCGGCCTTCGGGTCGCCCCCGAGGCGCGCCGTCTCCTCGAAGAACGCCGCGAGCTCGGGCTCCTGCGTGAGCACGTCCGCGTCGTACGCCGGTATGCCGAAGTCGCGCACGAAGCGCTCGCGCTTCTTCATGGGAAGCTCGGGCAGATTCTCCTCGATCTCCCGGAGCCACACCTCATCCACCTCGACGGGCGGCAGGTCGGGCTCCGGAAAGTAGCGGTAATCGTGAGCCTCCTCCTTGGAGCGCATGGAGCGGGTCTCGCGCTTCTCGGGATCGAAAAGAAGCGTATCGAGGACGACCTTTCCGCCTTCCCGTAGAATCTCTTCCTGGCGCTCGATCTCGTACTCGAGCGCCTGCCGGAGGAAGCGCATGGAGTTCAGGTTCTTGATTTCCGTTCGCGTGCCAAGTTCTTTCGAACCGGCCGGGGCGATCGAGACGTTGGCGTCGCAGCGGAGGTTTCCCTCCTCCATGTTGCAGGCGCATACGCCGAGGTGAAGAAGAACCAGGCGAAGCTCCGACATGTACGCCTGCGCCTCCTCGGGCGAGTTGATGTCGGGCTCGCTGACTATCTCGATGAGGGGAACGCCGGCGCGGTTCAGGTCCACGGCCGTGCCCGTGCCGGTTCCCTCGTGCGCCAGGTGAACCAACTTTCCCGCGTCCTCCTCCATGTGGACGCGGTGGATGCGGACGCGCTTCGAGGCGCCGCTTACTGGAATCTCGATAAAACCCTCGACGGCGAGCGGGAGCCGGTACTGGCTTATCTGGTAGCCCTTGGGAAGATCGGGGTAGAAGTAGTTTTTCCTGGAAAACCGGGAGCGCCCGTTGACGCGGCAGCCAAGCGCGCGCGCCGCGCGAATGGCGTAGCCGAGCGCCTGGTGATTAAGCGCGGGAAGCGACCCGGGAAAACCCAGGCACACGGGGCACGTGTGGGTGTTCGGCGGGTCTCCGAAGCGCGTCGAGCAGAAGCAAAACAGCTTGCTCTTCGTGAGGAGCTGGGCATGGATCTCGAGGCCGATGGTGGCGCGGTATTCTTGCTCCGTCATCAGCTTCCTTCCGCGGGCATCTGGGAAGTAGAAAGCTCGCTCTCGAGCTGCCGCCTCTCGACGGGCGTGAGGATGCGCCCGATGTCGAGCACCATGTAGAGTCGCTGCTCCGCGTCCTGATAGACATCGCCGCTGTAGGCCGCATCCCCCTCGGTGAGGACCTGGGGGGCGCGCAGGAACTTTTCCGTCTCCGTGCGAATGACCTGCGTCGCCTCGTCCACGACGAGGCCCAGGTGCTGCGCGTCCTCGCCCGAATCAAGCCGCAACACGATGATGCGGTTTTTGCGCCGCTCCGACACCTCGACGTTGAAGCGGCGGCGCAGGTCGACGACGGGAATCACGAGGTTCCGCAGCCGTATGACGCCCTCGACGAAGGGTGGCGCCTGCGCCACCTTGACGGGCTCCCGGGGAAGAATAATCTGGACCACGGAGAGGATGTTGACGGCGTAGTACTGGGAGCCCACGCGGAAGCCGATGAGCTGAACGTCCATTGCGCCTTCTCTCCTACTGGCCGCGCAGTCGGAACGTGCGAATCTCCTCCTCGAGGGCCCGCGCCTGGTTTTGGAGCACGCTCACGACCTCCTGGAGTTCCTCGACGCTCCGGCGGCTCGCCTCGATGACCTCGTTGTGCCGCTCGAGTGAGTGCAGAATCTGCTGGCTCCCCTGGGCCTGCTGCTGCGTCGCGCTCTGGATGTTGCCGACCTTTTCGTTCACGACCTCGACGGCGGCCGTGATGAGCTGGCTGCCCTGGTGCTGCTCGACGGTGGCGCGCTTCACCTGGCTCGTCATGTCGCGCATGCGCTCGAGCACGCGCTGGATCTGCTCGCTTCCCTGCGTCTGCTCCTGGGTGGCGCGGCGGATTTCCTCGACCATCGTGCGCACCTGCTCCACGGCGCGGCGGATGGACTGGCTCGACGAGGCCTGCTCCTGCGTGGCCCGGGCGATGCGCTCGGCCATCTCGGCCGACTGCTGCGCGCCGCTGAGGATGTCCTCGAGGCTGTTGCCGGCCTCCTGCGAAAGCGCCACGCCCTCCTCCACGCCGCGCGAGCCTTCCTTTATGAGCTTGATGGTCTCCCCGGTCTGCTCCTGGACGCCGCCGATGAGATCGGCGATGTCCTTCGTGGACGAGGCCGTGCGCTCGGCGAGCTCCCGAATCTCGTCGGCCACCACGGCGAAGCCCCGGCCCTCCTCGCCCGCCTGCGCCGCTATGATGGCGGCGTTCAGGGCGAGAAGGTTCGTCTGCTCCGCGATGTCCTCGATGACGTTCACGATTTTTCCGACCTCCTGCGAGCGCTGCCCGAGCTGCGATACCATGTCGCTCGAGCGGGTCACGAGGCCACGGATGTTCTCCATGGAGTCCGCCGTCTTCGTGACCGTTTCGCGGCCGCGGCGGGCTTTTTCGGAAACCTCCACGGAAAGCGTGTTCGACTGCCCCGCGGACTGCTCCACCTGGCGGATGGAAACGTCCATCTCCTCCACGGCCGACGAGGTGCTCGCGACGAATTCCTTCAGGTTCTCGACGTTCTGGTCGATCGCCCTGATGGACTGCACCATCTCGGTCGTCGTGGCCGCGGAGTCGTTGACCGAATCGGTCAGGGACTCCGTGCTGTTCGACACCTGCTCGATGGTCGCCGCCATCTCCAGGATGGACGACGACGTCTCTTCCGAGGAAACGGACAGGTCGTTAACGCTGTCGGCGATGCTCTGGATGGACTGGTTCATCTCCTCGATGGAAGCCGAGATGTTCTCGAAAGTCGTGGCCTGCACCGAGGTGCCCTGGCCCAGCCGCTCGGCCGCCTCGCCGATCTGGTTCCGCACGCCGCCCAGGCGGCGGTTGCCCTCCTGAATGCGGCCGATGATGGTCTCGAGCGTGTCCGCCATGGTGTTGAAGCTCTTGGCCAGGTCGGCGATCTCGTCCCTGGAAAGCGCGTGGACGCGCTGCGTAAGGTCGCCCTTGGCCATGGAGCCGACGGCATGGCTCAGGCTCTCGAGCGGGCGCAGAATGACCCCGGCGAGAAACCGCACCGTCACGACGCCCCCGACGAACACGACGGCGAAGATGAACGCCGTCCACGCCAGAAGCTGCACGCGCGCCTCCCGGATTCGCGCGAGCGAGAAGACGAGCCGGATTTCCCCGATGGTCGCAAGCTTGATCTCGGGCTTCCCCTCCCCCAGCTCACCCCCAGTAGCCGGGGCGGCCTGCTCTTGCTGAATGGGGTGCGTAAAGATGAGGACGTGGCTTCCATCCGGGGCGTGGGACGACTCGAAGCGGGGCCGGCCGGAAAGCCCCTGCTTGTCGAAGACGTCGAGCAACGCGGGGCGGTTCTCGGGATCGCTCTGCGCCAGCTTGAGTCCCCCGAATCCCAGGAACTCCATGTAGGTGACGTCAGGGTCCTCCTCGAGGTGCTCGATGGAGCTCCGGAGCGTGTCCCCGAGGCCGAAGCTCACGTAGTGGGTCGCCATGCGGGCGAGCGCCCGGCTCTGGTTGGTCCCCTTGATTTCCATCTCGCCGGTGATCCGCCCCTCCAGGAGGAAGAAGAACGCCGTCGCGAACAGCGCCGCCATGAGCAAGAGGCCCCCGGTCACGACGGCGAGTATTTTCGTCCTGAGATGCAGGCGTTCGAGGAAATCGTGCAATCGGGCGATTGGCTTCATGGGAGACACGTTTTTTTATGGCCGATAGAGCGTTTTACCACAAACACCGCGATATTGCAAAGCGGCGGCGAGCGCCGCCCCCTCGCCGGGAGCGCCGGTGCGCGCACGTAATCCTGAAGGATTTTAAAAACGGAGAACTCTTCTCGAAGGGCGCCCGGAGGCTACGCCTTCTTGCGGGGCGGATCGAAGAAGGGAAGCTTGACCACCTTCACCGTCACCAGTCGGGGCACGTGCTCGAAGGTGAGCTCCATCTTGAGCTTGGTGCCGAGCTGGGCGTAGGCGGCTTCCACGGTCCCGAAGGCCACGTATTGCGACGCCATCGGCGACCAGGTTCCGCTGGTCGCTTTGCCGATCTGCGTTTCTTCGTCGCGGGTGTAAACCGGTGTGCTGTCGGTCCAGGCGGTGTCGGGCACCTCCGCCGAAAGCCCCACGGCGTCGTAGTAATTTTCGTACTCGCCCCAGTCCACCTGGAAGCCGGCCAGCTTTCTCGGCGAGCCCCTGCGCTTTTCCTCGGCCAGGGCCCGGCGGCCGACGAACATCTCCTTTTTGAGATTCACCGTCCAGTCGAGACCGATCTCAAACGGGGAATGCTTCTGCGAGGCGATCATCGCCTTCAAAGCGCCGATGAAGTCCAGGTCGATGATGACGAGCCCGGCCTCGACGCGGGCGATGAGCATCGCATCCTGGCCGGCGGGGACGATGCCGTAGTTCTTTCCACCGTCCATCAGGGCGTCCCACACCCGCTCGGCGCCCTCCGCCGGCACCCAGACCTCGTACCCGAGGTCGCCGGTGTAGCCCGTGCGCGAGAGCTCGACGTCGACGCCGCCGATCGCGGTGCGCGTGACGTGAAAGTATTTCAGGGAATCGAGATCGGCGTCGCATACCTGTTTCAAGATGTCGCGTGAGAGGGGGCCCTGTAGGGCCGCGGCGGCTACGCTGTCGCTTTCGTCCTCGAATTTCACGTTCATCCCGACGACGTTCTCGTGAAGCCACCACCACGTCGGGTCCCCCGTCACGATGCGGAAATCGTCCTCGCCGAGGCGCAGCACGGTCCCGTCGTCGATGACCTTTCCGTCCCCGTCGCACCAGGGCGTGTAGAACACCTGCCCCACCTTGCATTTCGTGATGTCCCTCGTGATGAGCCGGTTGACGAAGCGCTCGGCGTCGCGGCCGCGAATCCTGTACTTGAAGAGGGGCGTGACGTCGATTAGGCCGGCAGTGTTGCGAATGGCGAAGTACTCGCACTCCTGGGCGTGCTGGTAGGATGCAGCCACGAAGTAACCCGCCCACTGGCCCCAGTATTGGGTCTCGCACAGGGCCGAGGTCCGGGAGTGGAATGGAGTTCCTGTTGGCATATTGAGCTAGGCCGGAGTGTACATTAAGCGGGGGGCCGTGTCAAGAGAATTTTAGACATTAAGCTTGATTTCCAAGGGGCGCTTCCCGTATCATAGGCTCCTGGTTTTTCCACCCCGAATCAAAGTATCCGCCACAGGCGGAAAGGAAGCAAACGATGCCTAAAATCTACGATGCCGTCGTTATAGGCGGCGGGCACAACGGGCTTGTGTGCGCCGCGTACCTTGCAAGAGGAGGAATGAAAACCCTGGTTGTCGAGCGGCGCCACGTCCTGGGCGGCGCGACCGTGACGGAAGAAATTTATCCCGGCTACAAATACACCGTCCTCTCTTACGTTATAGCGATGCTGCGGCCCGAGATCATCAAGGATCTGGACCTCACCAGACGCGGCCTCGTCATTCTGCCCATGAAGGGCTCCTACACCCCCCTGCCGAACGGGGACAGGCTCTTCGTAGATGGCACCGAAGACGACGTCCGCCGGGAAATGAGCCGCTTCTCCAAAAAAGACGCCGAGGTCTTTCCGCACTTCCAGAACATCATGGTGAAGCTAGGGAAATTCGCCAAGCGGTTCCTCGAGATAGTCCCTCCCGACCCGACGTCGTTCCGCCCGCGCGACCTCCGCAAGTTCCTAGACCTCGGCAAGCACTTCCGGGCGCTGGACGACGACGCCTTCTCCTTCGTCCGGCTCATGACGATGAGCGTCAGCGACTGGCTGGACCTGTTCTTCGAGTCGGACACGATCAAGGCCCAGATCGGCATCAACGGCATCATCGGGACGCACCTGGGCGTCCGCTCCCCCGGGACCGCTTACGTGCTGCTTCACCACTACATGGGGGCCGAGGGCAGCGGTGCGTGGGGCGTTCCCCGCGGGGGCATGGGGGGCATGATCGAGTCCATGGAAAATGCGGCGAAGGCTTTCGGCGCCGAGATCCGCACCGAGGCTCCGGTGGAAAAAATTCTCACGAAGAACGGCAAGACGGTCGGCGTCGTGCTCAAAGGCGGCGAGGAGATTCGCGCCAAGACGGTCGTCTCGTCCGTCGACCCGATGCTCACGTTCACGAAGATGCTCGGCCCCGACGACACGCCGCCGGAGTTCCAGGACCACCTCCGCAAATTCAAGCTGCGCGGCTCCTCGGGCAAGGTCAATCTGTCCCTGGACAGGCTTCCGACGTTCCCGAGCCTCCCGGATCCCGAGAAAGTCGGATTCGCGGACATCTTGATATCTCCGAGCATGGAGTACATGGAGCGGGCCTACGACGACGCGAAGTACGGAGATTTCTCCCGCGAGCCTTTCGTGGAGACGATCTTCCCTTCCGTCTACGACCCCACGATGGCGCCGAAGGGCAAGCACGTGGCGTCCATGTTCGTCCAGTACGCTCCCTACAAGCTCAGGGAGGGCCTCGTATGGGACGAAAAGCACCGCGAGGCGTTCGGCGACGCGGTGGTGAACGCCGTGGCAAAATACTCGCCCGACCTGAAGGACCTGATCCTGCACCGCCAGGTGGTCTCGCCGTTTGACATGGAGCAGGAGTTCGGCCTCGGGGAGGGCAACATCTTCCAGGGCGAGCTCACGCCGGACCAGCTTTTCTTTCTCCGCCCCGTGCCCGGCTATGCCAAGTTCCGGATGCCCGTGAGGAAACTCTACATGTGCGGCTCCGCCGTCCACCCCGGGGGCGGCGTGATGGGGGCCCCGGGACGGCTTGCGGCGCTCGAGATGCTCAAGGACTTCGGAAGCGCAAGCGCCTGAGGCGGGCGGCAGGCACCGCGCCAGCAGTTGGCGGTTAGCAGTTAGCCGTTAGTGGTTAGCGGCTAAACTCCTTACTCCTCACCCCGCTCCCCACGGGCGGCGGCCGCTCTTCCACCTACTCCCGCTCCGCGTCCTCCTCGCCGCTTCCGAAAAGCGGCGAGAGCTTTTCCTCCTCCTGCTGCGGGAAGAGGCCCTCGAACTCCTCGATGCGCGGGAGCTCCTTCAGGTTCTTGAGGCCGAAGTGCTCCAGAAACTCGCGCGAGGTCTTCCAGAGAATGGGGCGCCCGACGATGTTCTTGCGGCCCGCCATGCGCACGAGGCGGCGGTCGAGAAGCGACTTCAGGACGCCGAGCGTGTCGACGCCGCGGACCGCCTCGATCTCGGGCGTCGTGACGGGCTGGCGATAGGCGACGATGGCGAGCGTCTCGAGGGCCGCGCGCGAGAGGCGCCGCGCGCTCTGCGACTCGAGAAGCTTCCTTATGGGCGCGTCGCAGGCAGGCTTGGTCACGAGGCGGTGGCCCCCGGCGACCTCCTCGACGCGCAGGCCGCGCCCGTCGCGCTCGCAGGCCGCCCGGAGCTCGCACAGCGCCTGGAAGACGCGGCCCCGGTCGGAGTGCCCGAGCGCCTCGCACAGGGCCTCGAGCGAGAGCGGCTCGGGCGTGACGAAGAGGAGCGCCTCGAGCGAGGCGCGGAGCGCGGAGAGCTCCTCGCTCAACGCCGCGTCCTCCCCTTCGGGAAAAGCTTCCTCGATATTCCGCGCGGTGTCTTCGGCTTCAGTGTGCTGCATCGGCCATGTCTCCTTGTTCGAAAGAGTATAACAGAATTTCTCCGAAAATTTCTCCCTGCTGCGCGCGAATCTTTTTTTGGCGCATCAGCTCGAGGAGCGCCAGGAAGTATACCAGCAACTCGACGAGCGAGCGGGCCTTCTCGAAAATTTTCCGGAACGCTATCGGGCTCTGCTCGCGGAGCATGAAAAGTATGGCCTGCGCCTTGTCCTCTACGCGGTGCTCCTCGCCCTCGACGGCGGCCACGCCGCGCTCCTTGCGCCGGGAAAGCACCTCCTGGAACGCAAGCGCCAGGTCCCACGCCGTGGCCTCGACGCCCGCCTCGAAGGGGTAGCGCTCGAGGACGCGGTCGGAGCGCACGTGCGTTTTCAGAGATTCCTCCTCGCGGCGGCGCAGCGCGCCGGCCGCCTTCTTGTAGCGCTCGTATTCGAGGAGGCGCTCCACGAGCTCCTGCCGCGGGTCCTCGACGACGTCCTCCTCCTCGAGCGGAAGGCGCGGAAGGATCATCCGCGACTTGATGTGAATGAGCGTAGCGAGCATGACGATGTACTCGGAGGCGATCTCGAGGCTCAGCTCCTCCATCGCGCGGAGGTAGGCGGAGTACTGCTCGGCGATCTCGGCGATGGGGATGTCGGTGATGTCGAGCTCCTGCTTGCGGATGAGGTACAGCAGGAGGTCGAGCGGCCCCTCGAACACCGGAAGGTGCAGGACGTGGCGCTCGGCCTGGCGGGGGACGAGCGCCGGGGTCATGGCTTCACCAGCCCCATGGCGTCGCGCACCTCCTGCATCGTGCGCTCGGCCTCCTCGCGGGCGCGCTCGGCGCCCCTGCGGAGGACGTCCCGCAGCGTGTCCTTGTCTTTAATGAATTGCCCGCGCCGCTCGCGCATCGGCGCCAGGCGGGGCTCGAGGTTTCCGAGCATGATTTTTTTGCAGTCCACGCAGCCGATGCCGGCCGTGCGGCACTCGCGGTTTACGAGTTCGAGCTCGTCCGGCTTGGAGAACGCCTTGTGGAAGTCGTAGACGGGACACACGTCGGGGTTGCCGGGATCGCCGCGGCGCATGCGCGCCGGGTCGGTCTTCATCGTGAGAATTTTTTCGCGCAGCGTCGCCCCGTCGTCCTGGAGATTGACGGAGTTGCCGTAGGACTTGCTCATCTTGCGCCCGTCGGTTCCCGGAAGGCGCGGCGTCTTCGTGATCTTGGGCTCGGGCTCCGGAAAGACTTTTCCGAACAGGTGGTTGAAGCGCCGCACCATCTCCCGCGAGAGCTCGAGGTGGGGAATCTGGTCCTCGCCCACGGGCACGACGTCGGCCTTGTAGAGGGCGATGTCGGCCGTCTGGAGCACGGGATAACCGAGGAAGCCGTAGGTCGAGAGGTCGCGCCCGGCGAGCTCCTGCTGCTGCTCCTTGTAGGTGGGCACGCGCTCGAGCCAGGGCACGGGCGTCACCATGGCGAACGCCAGGTAGAGCTCCGCGTGCTGCGGCACGTGCGATTGCACGAAGACGACGCTCCGCTCGGGGTCGACGCCCACGGCGAGCCACTCGGCGAAAAGCTCGAGGACGCTCGCGCGGATGGCGTCGGGCTTCTGGTACTCGGTCGTGAGGGCGTGCCAGTCCACGATCGTGTAGAAGCACTCGTAGTCGTCCTGGAGGCGCACCCAGTTCTCGAGCGCGCCCACGATGTGCCCGATGTGCGTGAACCCCGTCGGGCGCAGCCCCGAGAGAACGCGGCGCTTTCCCTTGCGGGCGGTGGTTGCCCGGCTCATAGCGGCACCGTCATGAGGAAAAGCACCAGGGCCTGGATGGGCATGATGATGAGATGAAGCAGGCCGAGCAGCAGGAAAGCGAACAGGATAAGCATGCCGAAGGGTTTGATCATCTCGAACTTTTGAGCCATGGCAGGCGACAGGAATCGCTCGATCACCCCGCCCCCGTCGAGCGGTGGGATGGGAATGAGATTGAACGTGCCGAGCACGGCGTTCAGGATTGCGCCGTAAAGGAGGAAGTCATGCAGGAGACGGGAGCCGCCTCCGAGCGAGGTCTCGACGAAAAAAATGCGGTACAGGAGAATCCCGACGAGGCAGAGCGCGAAGTTGCTGAGCGGCCCGGCCGCGGCGACCCACATGTGGTCGCGCCGGGGATTATGGAGGTTGTAGGGATTGACGGGCACGGGCTTCGCCCACCCGAAGAGAGGAACGCCGCCGAAAATCATAAAAAGCGGAAAAATTACCGTTCCGACGACGTCGATGTGCGGGATGGGATTGAGCGTGACCCGCCCGAGGTAGCGCGCCGTCGGGTCGCCGAGGCGGTAGGCCGTCCATGCGTGCGCGCACTCGTGCACGGAGAGGGAAAAAAGAAGCACGAGGTAAATGAGAAAACCGAGCGCCAGCGACATCAGCGCTCTCTCCTGTGTTCCGCGAAAGTCCCTTGCATCAACACGTGTCGACCTATGCCGTAGCGTAGCACACGACGGAAAAGCGGGCAAGGAATGATTCCAATCTACATGTGCGGAAACCAAGTTGAGGAAAGAATCGCGCCCGAGGCGGAATTTCCCCGCTTCTTGTGGTATCCTGGAATTACGAGGGTATACGCTGTGGCTTTGGAAACGAAACTTCACCTCACCCTGGGTCAGCGTCTCGTGATGACGCCCGCTCTCCAGCAGGCCATTGCGCTTCTCCAGAAGAACCGCGCCGACCTGATCGAGACCATCCGCGAGGAGATGGAAGAGAATCCGGCGCTGGACGCCGAGGAAAGCGGCGCGATTCTGCCGCGGGAGGGCGCCGGCCAAGAGCAACCCGGAGGCGACGGTGAGGCCCAAACCGAAGGCGGCGGCGAGGCCCCGACCGAAGTCTCGGACTTCGAGGCCTACTTCCGCTCCCGACTCTCCGATTTCGAGCCGCCGCACGCCCGGGAGGACATGGACACGCCGCCCGCCTACGAAGAATTTCTGCGCGCTGAAACCACCCTCGCCGACCATCTGATGTGGCAGCTCAACGTGAACGCCTCGACGCCCCGCCTCCGCGAGCTGGGGGCGTTCATCATCGGCCACCTCAACGAGGAAGGCTACCTCGCGGTGCCGTTCGAGGAGGTTGCGGCGCTCGCGGGCGTCGTGGGCGAGGAGGAGCAGCGGGAGATCGAGGAGGCGCTCCGCCTGGTGCAGTCCATGGACCCGGCCGGCGTCGGCGCGCGCAGCCTGGAGGAATGCCTGCTCCTCCAGATTGAGGCGCTCGGCCTCAAGGCCACGCTGGTCGAGGTGCTGGTGCGTGAGCACTTGCCCGAGGTTGAGGCCCAGCGATGGGAAGACATCGCTGGCGCCCGGAACGTTTCCAAGGAGGAAGTGCTCGAGGCCTACGACTCGCTGCGCCACCTCCATCCCAAGCCCGGCCTTCAGTTCAGCTCCTCGCGCAGCGTCACCGTCGTCCCCGACGCCTACGTCCGCAAGGTGAAGGGGGGGTACGAAATTACGCTCAACGACGAGGGGCTCCCCAAGCTGCGCGTCAACCCGGCCTACGAGCGCATGCTCGCGGGCAAGGCGGGGGAGGACGTGCAGGGGTTCCTGCGGGAGAAGATGCGGCGCGCCGAGTGGCTCATCCGAAGCATCTACCAGCGTCAGCGAACCATCCAGCGGGTGGTCGAGAGCATCGTGCGCCGCCAGCGCGATTTCCTCGAGCACGGCCCGGCGTTTCTCAAGCCCCTCACGCTCCGCGACACCGCCGAGGACGTGGGCCTTCATCCCTCCACGGTGAGCCGCGTCGTCCAGGGAAAATACGTCCAGACGCCGCGGGGGCTTTTCGACCTGCGCTTCTTTTTCCACGCGCCGCTTTCCTCGAACGGCGGGGAGGCGTTCTCCTCCGTTCAGGTCAAGGAGGCCATTCGGAAAATCGTCGAGAAGGAAGAGGCCGAAAAAACCCTGAGCGACGCCCGGCTGACCGAGCGGCTCGAGGAGCTCGGCTTCCACGTCGCGCGCCGCACCGTCGCCAAGTATCGCGACCAGATGGGCATGTCGTCCTCCAGCCAGCGCCGCAGGAAAAATCTTCAGGCCGGCGCGACCCGTTCAACCGCCCGGCCGACTCACGGCAACCGGTAGGCTCGCCGCGTTGGCCGATACCCTTCGACCGTCAAGGTCGTATGAAAAGCAGATAGGAGGGCTCTTCCTCTCGAAGCGAAAAACCATGCTGTCTCAACGCGTCCTGCAGCTCCGGCCGGTCTCTCATCGTGGCATCAATCACCACGTTCCGAAGCCCGGGCAAGGCCAACACCTCTTTCAGGTCTTCCAGCCCCTGCTCGTCTTGGCCTGAGACATACGCCGCGGCGCGCCCGCGGGATTCGCCCAGTTCCCGTTGCCCATTGGCCGCCGCGGCATGCATAAGCATATGATTTTCTTCTCGGATGCAAATTTGCGGATTTTTTTGGGTGAACATGGGAATCAAGGAGTTGTATTTGTACGGTGCAATCATAGGACCAGGCAAACTCGCTGCGATGATTTTCTGCGCCTGCGGCTCAAGGAGTTGATCCACCTTATGCGTGAAAAAGCCATAATGAACAAAGACAGAAAACCTTTTGTTCGATAGATTGAGCACCAGCGCAAGGGACAGCAGGATGGCGCAAGCAAGGTGCGCAGGCTTTAATCCCGAGGTTTTTCTGTTTTGCAGCAATTCCGAAGTTGCGATGCCGACCGTCAACGGGAATGGCAGAACGTAGAACAGCCGCCAATAGGCATTAATGGTGGAGAGGTGGTAAGCGATCCAAGACATGGCAAGGGGATTCAAGACCAGCACGATCGTGGAGATGAGCCATCCCGCCAAAAACCGCTTGCCGGGCCGAGGCAACAACATCAGGCTGACGACCGTGGTGAGGTAAAAGGTCCAACTGGAGCGGCTAAGCCAACCTTGGAAAACCAGCATGTGCTGGCCAAGGAACGTGAAGGGAAATCCCTGCTCAAAGCCTATGATTTGCATGTGGGCTGGATCCATAAGGAGCCTCATATACAGCGCGACACCCACCAGATAACCCAAGGAAGCAAAATAGCCCGCTAATCCTTTTATCGTTCGCAGGGAAACCCCTGCAGCACACACATAGCCCAGGGCCAGCACCAGGGATAGAAGGGGGACCAGGAATACCGCCGTTGACGTAAGTCCGGCGGCCAGCATGCCGAGGACAAAAAGCTTAAACCAGTTATATGGACTTGACCGGTGGAACCAATCGAGGGAAAACGCGGCAAATAGGGGTACAAAGACGGACATCAACAAAGCTTTTCCCTGCCAAATCCGCACGAAAGCAAAGTTTCCAAACGTTCTATGGGTTTCTCCATCCATGGCAAGATAGGCGAGGATCGCGATGACCCCCGCGATCACAAGCAGTTGGTTTTTCGGCCTCGCGAATCTGCTTAGGGCCAAAAACCATGCGGCTGGAATAAGCATCCCTCCCAAAAAGGAACCTAGAAAATGAAAGATGTCCAGAACAGGAAGGCCCCCCACATACGCGAAGTATCCCCAAAGGAGATCCATGGTATGAGCGAATTGCAGAAGGTAGTAGACGGGAAAATCAACCAAAGCGTTGTGATGATAGTTCAAGTCCAGCGGGACCGTGTCGTTGGCCAAAAAATATACGGCCCTCCCCCCTATGAGATTTACGTCATCCAGATCCGGCCGAACGGCCAAAAAGCTCAACACGCCGCCCAGCAAGCACAAGAAGAGCAACAGAAAACAAGCTCGGTAATCCCCTCCCTCGGGCCGCAAGGATATGCTCTTCCTGCCTTTCGTGAGCACCATCCATAGGATCCCTAGGAGGCCGGCGGTCAGAGCGCTGTAGGTTACGCACAAGCTTCGAAAAGAACACCCGGTCAAAATGGAAACATGTGCCGCCAAATTCCACAATGCCGCCAGTAGAACCAGTGCAAGTACCAAGCTCTCCGTGAGTGGAAGCAGAAGCAATTCTCGCGGAGCCCCAGGTGCTTGGCTTTGCTTGTCGAAAGGCGATGGGCTTCCCCCCACGCTTCGTTGGGGGAGAGCGGAAGACATCCTTACTCCGGCTTGATCAGCTCGCCGAACATGCGGAACTTTTGCGTGCTGTCGGCCGTGAGCATGCGCTCGAAAATCTTTTCGTTCGTGCTGCGGAGGCGCTCCGCGAGGACCTGCGCCACCGTCCGCCAGAGCCGCATCCCGAGCGCCGTGTTCCAGTTCAGGATGATGTCGAGGTCGAGGCGGTTGATGGTGAGGATCTCGCACTCCTCTTCCGCGACGATGCGGGCGGAATGCGGCGCGTCGTCGATGAGCGACATCTCCCCGAAGAACATCTTGGGGCCCAGCTCGGCGAGCTTCACCTCCGTGCCGCTCCGGCGCTTCTCGACGCGCACGCGGCCGCGCTTGATGAGATAGAGCGAATCGCCGGGCGTCCCCTCCTCCACTATGACCTCCCCCGTCGGCACCGTCCTTTCCTCGACGGAGCGGCTGACCTCCGCGAGTTCCTCGTCCGAAAGCCCCGCGAACACCTTGATCTCTTTTAAAAATTCGCCGTGCTCCATGGCTCGTCCTCTACTCGAACTGGAGCGCGCGCTCGAAGTCGGCCGGGTTAGCGGAGTTTTCGACGGCCACCTCCCGCGTGATGACGCCCTCCTGGAAAAGCTCCGCGAGGTGCTGGTCGAAGGACTGCATGTGGTAGACCTCGCGGCCCTTCTCGATCACGTCCCTGATGAGTGCCGTCTTCGTATGATCCGTGATGCAGTTCCGGATGGTCGCCGTCGAGCGCATGATCTCCATGGCCGGCACGCGCTTCTTGCCGTCCTTCGTGGAGATGAGGCGCTGCGAGATGATGCCCTTGGCGTTGGCCGCGATCTGGTGGCGCACTTCCTGGTGCTGCTCCGGGGGGAACACGTTGATGATGCGGCCGATCGTCTTGGCGGCGTCCACGGTGTGGAGCGTGCTCATGACCAGGTGGCCCGTCTCGGCGGCCTTGAGGGCGATGTCCACGGTCTCCAGGTCCCGCATCTCGCCCACCATGATGACGTCGGGGTCCTGGCGCAGCCCCTTTCTGAGCGCCTCGGCGAACGACTCGGTGTCCACGCCCACCTCGCGCTGGTTGATGGACGAGAGCTTGTCCTCGTGCACGTACTCGATGGGGTCCTCGATGGTCAGGATGTGCGCGCGGCGCGTGTGGTTGATGTGGTTGACCATGGCGGCGAGGGTCGAGGACTTTCCGCTTCCCGTTATGCCGGTGACCATGACCAGCCCGCGCGGCTCGGCCGCGATGTCCTTCAGGACAGGGGGAAGCCCCAGGGATTCCACCGTGGGAATCGTTTTTGCGATGACGCGCATGACGATGGAGAACGTCCCCCGCTGGCGGAAGAGGTTCACGCGGAACCTCTGGCCGTCCGGAAGCGTGTAGGCCGTGTCGAGCTCCCTGACAGAGCCCATGTTCTCGCGCTGCGCCTTCGTGAGGAACACCGACGCGATTCGCTCGGTGTCCTCCGCCGCGAAGGGGCGGAACTTCGCGGGCCGGATGTTGTTGTTGATGCGAAGAAGCGGAGGGCCTCCGACCTTGAAGTGGAGGTCCGAGATGGCGTCCGGCGCGACCTTGAGGAGGGAGACCACGAAAGCGTTGAAATCCATAGGAGGCTATTTTATCAGATTCGCGGTCGGCCGCCAAGAATCGGGCGCCTTGAGATTCAGGCCAAGAAGCGTTTAATCTACGGCCCGCACATCGGCGCCCACGTCCCGACCGTGTTCCGCTCCGTCGCCGCGCTGTCCACTCCCACCGTCGACTCGCTTCCCGGAGAACCGGTCGCCGCCGTCACCAACAGCCAGCTGTTGTCCAATCCCACCGTCGGGGTTACGGTCGCCGTCCCGTCAAGGTTGTCTATCCAGCCCGCTATACAGTCGTTTGCCACCGTCGCACCGTTATCGTACCTGTCGTCCGCCAACGCCTGTCCGAAGGAAGTCAGCGGGTTGTAGTACACGTAATACTGCGTCGTCGCCGGATCATGGTTTCCAACCATCCATGTGTTCCCCTTCGCATCACCCGCCGTCACCGGATCAGGCTCGGGCAGGGGCCCGCCGTTGCAGGGGCACGTGTTCACCGGCGCCGACGTGTCCGAGCACCCGAGCGCCCCCGTCACCGTCACCGTGTACGGCCCCGTACCGCACGGCGCGGAAATCGTCTCCGTCGTCGCTCCCGTGCTCCACAGGTACGTATACGGAGGCGTCCCGCCCGTCGGGTCGGCGTCCAGCACCGAGTTCGGATTCCCGCACGTCTCCGTAATCGCCGCCGTCGGGGCGACGTTGAGATAGAACGGCCCCCACCAGGCGTAGCCGGAGGCCCAGTTGCCGGCGTTGTCCACCGAGCGGATGTTGAAATAATAGGGGCTCACGGATGGCGCAAGCGTCTCGGTGTAGGTCGTGACCTCCTCGATGTCCTTGACCGCCGAGGGCAAGCCGTGTGCGCTCACACTCCACCAGATGCCGTAGCCGTCTATGCCGCAGCCTGTGCCGTCCAGGGCCGCCGTCCACGTCATCGTGACGGACATGTCGCTTGAGCACGTATCGAGAGTGTGAGAAGTGCTGTCGAGGTCGGTCACGGCTCCCGGCTCGGTGCCGTCCACCGTGACCGTGACGGTTTCGCTGATGGTGGATTCTCTGGCTGCGGTCGCGTAGACGTAGAAGTCGTACGTTCCGTCGGCTGTTCCGGAGTCAACCTGAAGGTTCCACGTCGCGCTGCGCGGGACGTCCTGGTTGACGATTCCCGTCGCAAGATAGTAGCTGTTCGACGGCACGTCGCGCCAGAGCTCGCTCTCCAGGAAGGTGTGGCCGCGGCCGGCGTCCCCGGTCGTCATGTCCACGTCCAGGAGCGGGAAAAGCAACGGGTTGTCGGGCATATCCAATTGGATCTGGGAGCCCACAACGGAGTACCCCGTGTTCGAGTGCGTGGTGCTGATCGTGAACGTCTGGCCGGGCTGGAGGCAGGCGGCGCTCGCCGAGGCGCTCAGGGAGCGCGAGGGGGCGTTGAGAACGACGACGGCGATGATGCCGTATTTCTGGTCCGGCTGCGGCACGTTCTCCCCCCGCACGTTGGCGCGCCATGAGCCGGCCGCGCCGCTTGTCAGGCGCACGTACTCGACGGTGTCGTCAAGGCTTAGTGAGGACCCCACGAGCGCGGCGGTGTCATCGTAGACCCTCAGATTGAGGTCGTTCACCACCTCGGTGGTGGTCGTCGCCGGGTCGCTCCAGGTGAGGTAGACGCGCACCTCCGCGAAGCCCGCGGATACGGTGAAGATGTGGTCGTCCTCCTCGCCAGTGAGGGTGATGGTGCTTCCCGCCCAAAGGGCCGTGTCGAGACTCGAGGAATCGTAGACGGCGTGGAGGGCGTCCACCATACCGTGCCCGTAGAAATCCGTGTTTCCCAGGTCCACCGCCGTGGCGAGGAGGCGCGCCTTGAGGCGTTCGGGCCAGTCCTCAAGGCCGGGATACGCGTCCAGCATGAGCGCCACGGTGCCCGCCGCCATGGGCTGTGACATGCTGGTGCCGTCATAGGCGACATAAAAGCCATCGATAAGGTCGGCGGGACTTTCCATATGTACTGCCGCCGTTGACGTGATGCGTGTACCCGGGGCCACGACGTCGGGCTTGATGCGGTAATTGCCGTCGCCGTCCGTGTCCACGGGCCCGTAGTTCGAGAAGCAGATGCGGCCCGTGGGCGGCCAGTAATTGTCCGGCCCGCAACTCGGACTGGGAGTGCAGCCCTTGGCCCCGCAGTTTCCGTTGTTCGTGCACCAGCACCAGTCGTTCCCCTCGTAGGGCCAGTTGCCGTCGCGCATCGCGCCCACGGCGATGACGTTCTTGCCCGTGCCGGGGCGGGAGCACAGGTCGTTGTCGTTTCCGGAAGAAACCGTGACGTTCATATACTGGGGACTGGCGTCGCTTCCGGGCCAGTTGCCGCGCACGGCGTTGTCGGCCGCTTCGCTTGCCCAGTTGTAGTCGTTGTTCCCGCCGCCCCAGCTGTTCGCCACGACGTTCGCGTCGTTCAGGGCCGCTTGGGTCAGGACATCAGTGAAGTTTCCAAAGCCGAAACCCTTATTGTCGCAACAGTCCTTGTAAATCAAAAAAGTCACGCCGGGAGCAATCCCCGTCCAGTCGCTCGTGTTCGTGCCGTCGCCGCCGATGCTTCCCGCGGTGTGCGTGCCGTGGCCGTCGTCGTCGCAGGCGTTCGAGTCATTATTTTCGAAGTCCCATTGGTCCGCGATGCGGCCCGAGCCGAGGTCGGGATGATAGGCCGCTCCCGCCACACCGCACTCCGCCTTAGTGCCCGTCCGCGTGATTCCCGAATCGTCCACGGCCACGCGAATACCCGTGCCGTCGTAGGTGCCCCATCCCACCACCCGGTCGGCGCCTCCGCTCATCGAGCCCTCGATGTTATGGGGCTCGCCGGGAACGTACTCCTCCACCCACTTGACGAACGGAAGCCCAGCAATCCGCCGAAGCTGGCCCGGCTTGACCGAGCCCCTCGCGAACGGCATCACGGGATCGTCCTCCCACTTGGCGACCGCCAGGATGTCCGAAACCGCCTCCTTCTGCGCTTTCGAGGGAACGTCGAAAAAGCGCGCCGTGATCTCGATGTCTTCCCCCGCCGGGCGCGATTTTGCCGCCTGCTGCAACCCCCAGGCGATCCTGGCCTCAGCGGGGTACGGCCCGAGGTAGCGCAGGAGTCCGCTTTGGGCAAGCGCCGCGACGTCGCTGGAAGACGCCTCCGGAACCTCGATGATGTACGCGTAGTTTTGGACGTAGTCAAGGACGCGCGCGCCGGAGGCCTCGAGCGCCTCGCGCCATTCCTTCAGGATGGGGCCGCGAAACTGCGCGACGTAGACGCCGCGCAGGGGAAGGCGCGCCTCGGGATCGACGCCGTCCGCGGGCCGCAGGGAGTATCGGTTTGCGAACCAAATTTCTTCGGCGTTGACTTGCGCCCGCTTTTCCCGCCCGGGCCCGTCGTCCCTTTCCACGCGCTTGCCCGAGGGAGCAACGATGGTGGGCGCCGCGAGGCGCAGGCCGTACTCGCCGGGTTTTTCCGGGACATCGCCGCCGCAGACGGGCAAAGCGCATACGGCGAAAATGCCTCCCGCCGCGAGAAGCGCTCTTTTTGTCATGACACATCCCCTTTCAAAAGGCTCATCTTGCGTTCCCCCATGGAGCTATACGCCCCGGCCGTGCTTGAAAGTGCGACCTTGTAGGATAGCACAAAAGAACGGCGTCTGCACCCCCGGCATTCCTCACGCGGCGCCCTGCGGCCCGCGTCAGGCCGGTGCCTTTCGGGAGGCGTGCCGATGCGCCTTCCTCAAGTACAGAAGAAGGGCGGCACCGAGCAAAGCCAAAATCAAGCTCACCCCCTGCGATGTGGAAAGCGCCGTGCTCATGAACGTGCCGCGCGGGTCGCCGCGCAGATACTCGAGCGCGAAGCGAAACACCGAGGAGACGACGAGAAACCACCCGAAAACCCGACCCGCATAGGTGCGGCGGCCGAAGAGGAGGCACATCACGGCGAAGACCAGAAGGTCCGTGACCGAGAGGTAGATTTGCGTGGGATAGAGGGGAATGTTCATGGGGACCCCGATGTAGCGGTGGGCGAACGCGTCGCGGAAGGTGATGGAAAAACCCCACGCGGCGGGCTTTCCGTAGCAGCAGCCCGCGGCGAGGCATCCGACGCGCCCCACCGCTTGCCCCAGGGGGAGCGCTACGGCGAAGATGTCCGCAACGCGCCAAAACGGGAGTGCGTGGCGGTGGATGTACCAAATCCCCGCCAAGGCGGCGCATAAAAACCCCCCGTAGAACACGCCCCCGAGGCGAAGCAGCCCCACGAGCTCACGCGGATATTCCATGTAGTACTCCCAGTCGACGAAGACGGAGAAGAGTTTTGCGCCCGCCAGGGCCGCAATGAGCATCCAGAGTCCCATGTCGAAGATTTTCTGGCCGTTGATGCCGTCCTTTTCCGCCAACTTGACGCTGACCCTCAGCGCCAGCAGATAGGCAAGCACGAGCAGGACACCGTAGGTGGGAAGAAAAAAGCCGCCGATCTCAAGAAGCTTCGGGTGCATGGCTTATGGCTTTCGCCCCGCTCGCCGAGCGCTCATAAGATAATCCAACAGCAAAAGCCCGGCGCCCACGGTGACGGCGCTGTCGGCCACGTTGAACGTCGGCCATGCCACGCCGTCGTACCAGTGGAAGTCGAAGAAATCCACCACGTAGCCGAGCGCGATGCGGTCGAGGAGGTTCCCCAGCGCGCCGCCCACGATGAGTCCGAAGGCCGCCGCGAGCAGCACGCTCGTGCGCGCATACGCCAAAAAATAGGCCACAAACATCACGATGGCCGCCAGGGGAAGAACCAGGAGAAAAACGTTTTGGTAGGGGTCGGGAAGCGTCGCGAAAAGCCCGAACGCGCCGCCCTCGTTGTGAACGAGCGTGAGCGAGAAAAAGTTTTCCACCACCGGAAGACTCGTTCCGTGCGAGAACGCGTCCAACATCCGCGTCTTGGTGTGCTGGTCCAGGGCGAACACCGCGGCCACGAGCAGCAAAAAAAGAAAAAGGGGAAGCGCTTCGCGGCGAACGGCCATCTTTTTCAAGCGCCCAGCTCCCCCAGCACCCCGGCGCAGCGCGCGCAGGCGTCGGGATGTTCGGAGTCGCCGCCCACGCTGGGTGAATGCATCCAGCAGCGGGCGCATTTTTCGCCCTCCGCCGGAAGCACCCGCACCGAGAGGCCCGGAAAGTTCTCGCTTTGGTGCGCCGGCTCTCTCGGAGCAGGATTCTCGTTCGAGCCGTTTTCGACCTGCGAGACAATGAAAAGCGACGGCAGGAAATTTTCCGCTTCCCGAACCCAGTCGGGCGGCGCGCCGTCCCACGTAAGCGCGACCTTCGCAGTCAGGGAATTTCCGACCGCCTTCTGAGCGCGCGCCAGCTCAAGCGCCTTGAGGGCGTCGTCCCGCAGCCGGAAGAGATTGTCCCACCGGGCGCGAAATTTCTCGTCGCGTTCCAGGCCGAAGCTTTTGAATTTTGCTAAATGAACGCTCTCCTCTCGACCTTCCTTCGCCGGAAGATTCTGCCAGACCTCCTCGGCGGTAAACGGCAGGATGGGCGCCATCAGGCGCGCGAGCGACGCGCCGATGAGGTGAAGCGCGTGCTGCGCCGAGCGGCGCTCCGGCGCGTTCGCCGAGGAGCAGTACAGGCGATCCTTGAGGATGTCGAAGTACTGCGCGCTCAGGTCCACGGAGCAGAAGTTGACGAGCAGGTGATAGACCCGGTGAAACTCGTACGCGGCGTAGGCGCGGCACATGGTTTTTTCGAACTCCCCGAGGCGCGTAAGCGCCCACCGATCGAGCGGCTCGAGCTCCTCGCCCGCGCAGCCCTGCTCGTAATCGAAGAGGTTGCCGAGGAGGTAGCGGCAGGTGTTGCGAATCTTTCGATAGGACTCGGCGCAGCGGCCCAGCATGGCATGCGAGACGGCCATGTCGCTCCGGTAGTCGGTCATGGCGACCCAGAGCCGCAGGATCTCGGCGCCGTACTTTTCCTCCACCTCCTGCGGCGCGATGACGTTCCCGAGGGACTTCGACATCTTGTGCCCCTGCTCGTCCACCGTGAAGCCGTGCGTGACGACGGTGCGGTAGGGCGCCTCACCGCGCGCCCGAAGCGCCACCATGAGCGACGAGTTGAACCAGCCGCGGTACTGGTCCGTCCCTTCGAGGTACACGTCCGCGGGCCAGTGCAGATCGGGATGCGCCTCGAGCACCGTGAGGCTCGACGCGCCCGAATCGAACCAGACGTCGAGAATGTCTTCCTCCCTGCGAAATTGCTTATGGCCGCATTTCGGGCACGCGGCGCCGCGGGGGAGAAAATGCGCCCCCTCGCGCCGATACCACGAGTCGGCGCCTTCCTCGCGGAAAATCTCCGCAATGCGCGCCAGGGTCTCCTTCGTGGCGTAGGGCTCCTCGCAGCCCGCGCAGTAGAACACGGGAATGGGCACGCCCCATGCGCGCTGCCTCGAGATGCACCAGTCGGGGCGCTCCCGGACGGTGTTGTGCATCCGCTCCTCGCCCCAGGGGGGAATCCACGTCGTTTTCGCCACGGCCTCGAGAGCCTTCTCGCGCAGGCCGTCGTGCTGCATCGAGATGAACCACTGCGGCGTCGAGCGAAAGACGATGGGCCTCTTGCAGCGCCAGCAGTGGGGATAGGAGTGCGAGAGATCCGACTGCGCCAGGAGGAATCCGTCCTCTCGGAGCCGCGCGCATATGGGCGCGTTGGCGTCGAACACGTTCATGCCCTTCCACGGCCCCTCGAGAAAAACGCCGCGGTCGTCGAGGGGCGCATAGGGCTCAAGGCCGTACTTTTGGCCGGTGACAAAATCCTCGAGGCCGTGCCCCGGCGCCGTGTGCACGCAGCCGGTGCCCTGCTCGGTCGTGACGTAGTCGGCGAGCACGAGAAGCGAATCGCTCTCCATAAATGGATGGCGGCACGCACCTCCCTCGGCCTCCTTGCCCTCGAACGTTTCGAGCACCTCCACGCCGTCCCACCCGCACGCGGCGCGCACCGATTCGACGAGGCCTTCATAAAGGATGTAGAGATTTTCTTCGCCGCCCTTTGCGGCGCGCACGACGGCGTAGCGAAGCTCCGGGTGAAAGGCGATCGCAAGGTTCGCGGGAAGCGTCCACGGCGTCGTGGTCCAGATGAGAACGGACGCGCTCCGCTCGACGAGCTCGGTTTTGAAGAATTTCTTGAGGGGGAAGGCCACGTAGACGGAAGGCGAGGTGTGGTCGTCGTACTCGACCTCGGCCTCGGCGAGCGCCGTCGCGCAGGAGGCGCACCAGTAGACGGGTCGGCGGCCGCGATAGACGTTTCCGTTCAGATAGAAGTGCGCGAACTGCTCGACGATGGAGGCCTGGTAGTCGGGATCCATGGTCAGGTAGGGTTTTTCCCACGCCCCGAAAACGCCCAGGCGCTTGAACTCGTCGCGCTGGACGCGGATGAAGCGCTCTGCGTGCTCGCGGCAGCGGCGGCGCGCCTCGAGCCGCCTGTCACCGGAAGGCGCGGAAAGTGCGCCCTCCGCGCCTTTTTCTTTTCTCATCGCCTCCTCGACCTTGAGCTCGATGGGAAGCCCGTGGCAGTCCCAGCCCGGAACGTAGGGGCAGAAGAGACCCTCCATGGTCTTCGCCTTGACGATAAAGTCTTTCAGAATTTTGTTGAGCGCCGTGCCGAGGTGAATGTTTCCGTTCGCGTAAGGCGGGCCGTCGTGGAGGACGAAGGCGGGCGAGCCGCGACGCGCCTCGAGAATCTTTTCGTAAAGGCCCATCGCCTCCCAGCGCTCAAGCTGCTCCGGCTCACGCCGGGGAAGCTGGGCCTTCATGGAAAATTCGGTGCGGGGGAGGTTGAGCGTGCTCTTGTAGTCACGCTGCTTTACGTTATTCGCCATGGCAGAATTTTCTAAATTTCATGCGCACTTTCGCTCTGTATTGTAGGAAGTTTCGGGGAGGCAGTCAACGCAGACGCAGCCCGAGGGGGGCTACGGGTGCCGGATTCTCAAAACGCCGTGTGCATCGCCTCGAGCATCTCGCGCACGGCGCGCTCGAGTCCCACGAGCGAGGCGCGCGCCACGATGGCGTGGCCGATGTTCAGCTCCACGACCTCCTCCATGGCCGACACGGGCCCGACGTTCCGATAGTTGAGGTCGTGGCCCGCGGCGACGCGGATGCCGAATTTCACGGCCATGCGCGCCGCCTCCCGTATCTTCTCAAACTCCTCGGCGAGGTCGGAACGGCGCGGCGTCTCGCTCCGGGGAGCGGCGTGCGCGGCGTAACGCAGGGTGTTGATTTCCACCGTGTCGGCGCCGAGCCGGTGTGCGGCCTTGATCTGGTCCAGGTCCGGGTCCAGAAAAATGCTCGTGCGTATCCCCGCGTCTTTGAGAATCTGCGAGAAGGAGCGCAGCGCGTCGCCGTGGAGCATGGCGTCGAGGCCGCCCTCCGTGGTGACCTCGTTCGGGCGCTCGGGGACGAAGGTGACGATGTCGGGCCGGAGCGCCGCGGCGATTTTCATCATCTCCTGGGTCGCGGCCATTTCGATGTTGAGCTGCGTCTTGATGGTTGCGCGCAGGAGCTCCACGTCGCGCTCCTTGATATGCCGCCGGTCGCCGCGCAGGTGCACGGTGATGCCGTGGGCGCCCGCAAGCTCGGCCAGAACGGCGGCCGCCACGGGGTCCGGCTCCGTGCCCTTGCGCGCCTCGCGGAGCGTCGCGATGTGGTCAATGTTTACGGCAAGGCGGGTCATCGCACATCCATGGTAGAGGGATAAGGGAGAACGGTCAAGGAGAGCGAAAAGAAAGAATGGTGCGGAAGGTTCGGAAGGTGCAGACAACGCAACGCATCTTCTGCACGCGACGCAATGGCAGGTAACCTCGCCCCTGCGTTTCCGCTTAGAGATTCCTCCGCCGCCACCACACCACGCCGCCCGCGAGGAGAGAGGCGCCGGGGAGCCCGAGCACGACCACACACAACAGGAGCAACACCTCGGAGCGCGACATTTCGATCATCGAAGCCTTGGCCTTGTTCGGAGCGATGCCGAGGAGCGATTCCTGCTCCGCGAGCCAGTTCACGAAGTTGGCGAAAAGGTCGGCGTTTCCCGAAAGGTGCTGGTAGCCGTTCGACGCGAAGTCGGCGTCGCCCACGACAATCACGCGGCCTTCGGGCCGTTCCTCGGTTTCCTCCGCTTCGCTTGCGGGCGGGTCGACGCGGGCGTAGGCGGCGATGGGAAGCGGGCCCTCCAAGTCGACGCCCTCGTCGAACTGAAAGACCGCCTTGTCGGTGTCGCCCCATGCGGCCTCGCTCGTAAAGACTATCGCCTCCGCATGGCCGCTCACCTCGTCCTTCATGGCCTGCAGGTCGGCCTCCACGGGAACGGCTATGGGAAGGAACGCCGCGGCGGAAAAGGCTTCGGTCGCGGGATGCGTGGTCGAGTAGCCGGAGGCGGCGGCCAGTAAGTAATTTCCGAAAAGGGACGCCCCCACCGGGTCCAGCACCGTGGCGTCGAGGACGCGGAGGCCCCAGCCGAGGAGCCACTCGCGCCACTCGGCGGGGCTGTAGCGCTCAAGCAGAACGAGAAGCCGCCCCCCCCGCCGCTCCGCGTACTCCGTGAGGATATCGCGCTCCTTGTCAAGGAGCGGCTTCCTGGGCGCGGCGATTACGACGGCCGCGGCGTCCCCGGGAACGGCCAGATCGGGAATGAGGGAAAATTCCTTCACCTCGCAGTTCATGTTCCCGAGGCGCTCCGCGGCGAGGCTGAACCCGGTCATCTCGTCGCTGTCCTCGAAAGAAAGCTCCTCGTGGCCCGCGAGGAAATAGACCGCCCGCGTCTCGCCCGTCGTGAGTTCGATTAGCGTCTCCGTGAAGGATTCTTCCGAAATCTCCGTGGTGCGCTTCGTGTCGCCCGCCTTGTCGAACACCACCGTTCCGAACTCCGTGATGTTGTGCAGCTCGGCCAGATCGCGCCGCTCGATGGGATCGACGACGCGGGGGCGGAGGTGCGGCGTCTCGAGCCGGTAGGCGTCCATCAGGTCGTCGAACTCCTGCCTCGAGTCGGTGTCGGCGGTGCGGAGGAAGGCGTAGACGTCCACGGGCGCCTCAAGCGAGCGGGCGACGTTCCGGCTCTGCTCGGCGAGCGTGAAGAGCCCGCTCGACGTGAGGTCGAAGCGCTTGTTGTGCTGCGCGGCGAGGTAGTTCAGAACACCCAGAATGGCGAGCGACGCCGCTACCACCACAAGCGTGTTCACGGCGGACTGCGTCCGCCCGCGCGTGAGCGCTTTTACGATCCTTTCCCGTTGAAAGACGGCGTAGAGGACGAACAGGAGAAGCGCCGCCGATAGGGCCGCCGTCACGCTCCAGGGGTGGCTGTCGAGGAGCAGCCGGTAGCAGAACGCCGCCGCGACGACGCAAAGAAGCGCCAGCCAGCCGAAGTGCCGGGAAAGATTCCTCAGCCCTTCCATCGCCGTGCCGCCACGAGTTGGTGCGTGAGGACGAGGCCGAACGCCGCCACGCTCAGAAAGTAAACGATGTCCCGAATCTCCACGACGCCTTTAGAAAAATTCTCGAAATGCTCCATGGACGAGAGTGCGCGCAGGACCTGCCCCGTTTCGTAGCTCGACAACTCGGCCGCCCAACCGATGATATGCAGGAAAAGCAGGACGCTGAACGCAAGTATATAGGCGACAAGTTGACTTCGCGTGGCGGCGGACGCGGCAAGTCCAACGGCTACATACGCCGCCACCAGGAACGCAAGACCCGCGTAGCCCGTCCACACCGGCCCCCAGTCGGGCGCGGCATGCATCGCAAGGAACCCCGTATAGCTCAGCGTGAGCGCAAGCGGCGTAAGCACCGCCAGAAGCCCGCCCAGGTATTTCCCTCCGACGAGATGCCAGTCCGAGATGGGCGACGTAAAGAGCAGTTCGTCGGTGCCCGCGCGTTTCTCTTCTGCGAAGAGGCGCATCGTCACCGCGGGAACAACAATCAGGAAAATCACAGTCACGCTGCCGAAGAAGTTTCGGACGACGACGTCGTTGATGTTGAGGTGTTCCGTCATGTACTCGAACTCGGGTTGCCCAACGAACCCCGACGCCTGAAGGCAGAACTCGTTAAAGGCGCGCATAAACACGCCGAAGAAGTAGCCGCCAAAGAGCAAAAGCGCGGCGCCGCAGACGTAGGCAAGGACGGAAACGAAGAATTGTCTCCACTCCTTAACGGCGATGACCCAGATGTTATTCATGGTCGGCTATCGACCTTCTTCCTTCGTTAATTCGAGGAACACGTCCTCGAGTGAGCGCGCGGCGGAGCGCATCTCGTGGAGCGCCCAGCCGCGCGAGACGACGGCGCGGGCGAGCTCCGAGCGGGCGCCCGCGTCTTCGAGCGCCGCCTCGACGCCCCCGTCGCGCGCCGCGATGTCCTTGACGCCCGCGACGCCTTCGAGGGCCGAGCGCACCGCCTCGTCCGAATCGGCGCCGCGCACGTCGAGCCACACGCGGTCGGCGGCTTTGAGAAGATTTTCGATGCGGTCCTCGGCGCGCAGCCGCCCCCGGTGGACGATGAGCACCTTCTCGCACGTGACGGTGACTTCGGGAAGAATGTGCGTTGAGAGGATGATGGTGCGCTCGCGGCCGAGCTCCTTGATGAGCGAGCGAATCTCGACAATCTGCTTCGGATCGAGGCTCGCGGTCGGCTCGTCGAGAATGAGAATGGGCGGGTCGTGGATGAGCGCCTGCGCGATTCCCACGCGCTGGTGGTAGCCCTTCGAGATGTGCCCGATCAGCCGCCCCCACACCTCGGAAAGGCCGCAGGCGTCCGTAACGTAGTCCATGCGCGAGCGCACGTTGCGGCGCGCGACGCCCTTGATGCGCGCCGCAAATTTGAGGTACTCCCTCACCGTGAGGTCGCTGTAGAGAGGAGGGTGCTCGGGAAGATAGCCCATGAGGCGCTTCGCCTCGATGGGGCGCTCCGACACGTCGTAGCCCCCGATGACGGCACACCCCTCGTTGGGGGTGAGATAGCCCGTGAGGATGCGCATCGTCGTCGTCTTGCCGGCCGCGTTGGGTCCGAGAAAGCCCACGACCTCGCCGCGCTCGATGTGGAAGGAGATGTCCTGCACGGCGACGGTCGTGCCGCCCCTCGGGGCGGGATAGATTTTCGTGAGATGACGGGCTTCAATCATCGGGCTGTAAGATAGCACGCGCCCGTAAGCCGTTCAATGCGGCCGGGCTATGGGAGCATGGGAGAAACGCCCGCCGAGGCGGACGGGTTTCACGCGCCGAGGATCTCGTCCGCCGTCCGGAGGAGCGTGTCCACCTCCTCCAGCGTCAGGTCGCCCATGTGGCCGACGCGGAAGCACTCCCCCTTGAGCTTTCCGTAGCCGTTTGCGATAAGGAGGCCGCGCTCGCGGAGAGCTTTCCGGAAATCGTCCGTCGAGATTTTCTCCTTGCGCGTGTTGCGGACGTTCGTGATGGTGGGGGAAAGGTATTTCTCGTTGGCGAAAAGACCGAAGCGCTTCCGCGCCCAGTCCTGGACGCGGGCGGCCATCGCGCGGTGGCGGCGCTCGCGCGCCTCGGCGCCCTCGTTGAGCATGCGCCCGAGCTGCTCATGGAGGCCGCTGATAAGCGACATCGTGGGCGTCGTCGGCGTCTGCGCGTTGCGTTGGGCGTATTTCTCGAGCTCCTCGAAATTGAAATAGTAGCCGCGGTTCGGAATATTCTTTGACTTTTCGAAAAGCCGCTCCGACACCGTACAGACGGCGATGCCGGGCGGAAGCGCGAAGGCCTTCTGCACGCCGGCGAGCGTCATGTCGAGCCCCAGGCCGTCCATGTCCACGCGGACGGCGCTGAGGCTGCTCACGCAGTCCACGAGGACGACGACGTCGGGATATTTTTTCGCGACCGCAGCAATGTCCTCGAGCGGGTTCATGACCCCCGTCGAGGTCTCGTTGTGCACGACGGTCATGGCATCGTAGCGGCCTGAGGAAAGGTGCTTTTCCACCAACTCGGGCGTCGTCGCCTGTCCCCACTCGACCTCGACCAGGTCCGCCTCGGCGCCGCAGAGCTTGGTGATGTCGTGCCAGCGCTTCGAGAAGGCGCCGCAGGCGAAGTTCACGACGCGCTTTTGCGCGCCGTTCCGTATGGCCGCCTCCATGAGGCCCGTTGCCGAGGAGGTGGAGACGTAGACACGGTGCTTAGTGTTGAGGAAGGTGCGCAGGCGTTCCAGCACTTCCTTGAAGAACGCCGTGAATTCGGGGCTTCGGTGCGAACCCCCGAGGCGCGTGAGCATTTCCATCTGCGCCGTGGCATCAAGGATTTCTTTGCGGATTTCGACGGGACCGGGGACGAAGCTTAGGAGTTTATTTGCCATGGGGGCATGTTACCCGAAAATGCAATCGTTAGCCAGTTTCCAGAAGAAAAATTTCAGCTTTTTTTTCGGCGGGCGTCAACCGCGCCGGGGCGTCGCGGCGGCGCACTCCATGGCGCGGAGCACGTATTTTCCCAGAATATCCGCTTCGAGGTTTATTCGGCTTCCGACGCGGAGCCCGGAAAACGTCGTCTCGCGCAGCGTGTGGGGGATGAGGCAGACGTCGAGGGCGTGGCTTTTGGGAAAAACCCTCGCCACGGTGAGGCTCACGCCGTCCACCGCCACGGAGCCCGTATAGACCATGTAGGGCGCGAGCGCCCTGGGGTAGGCGATGCGCAGGTAGAGCGACTCGCCCTCCCGCCACCGGCGGCGCACCGTTCCGACGCCGTCCACATGCCCCAGCACGAAGTGGCCGCCCAGGAAATCCCCCGGGCGCATGGACGCCTCCAGGTTCACGCGCGAGCCGGTTCGGAGCGCGCCGAACGTCGTCTTCTTGAGCGTCTCCGAGGCGATGTCCACGAAAACGCCGCGCTGGGTCTTCCTCGTCACGGTCAGGCAGCAGCCGTGCACCGCGAGGCTGTCTCCCGTCTTGAGCCGGCGGAGGAGCCGCTTCATGCGGATGAAAAGGACGCGCCCCTTGGGAACTTTTTTCACCTTCCCGATCACTCCCACCTCGCGGACGATGCCTGTGAACATCAGCGTGCATCCTCGGGGTAGAGCTCGAGCATGACGTCGGCGCCGATGCGCTCGACGCTCTCGAGGCGGAAGCGCGGCGCGTCGGCGAGCGTCCACGCGTCCCCGTCGGCGAAGGCCGGCCGTCCCTTCGCGCCCAGGAGGCGCGGCGAGACGAACAGCACGATTTTATCCACGAGGTTTTCCTCCGCCAGGGCGGTCGCCAGGCGAGCGCCGCCTTCGACCAGAACGCTCGTGACGTCCCGCTTCCCGAGCGCCTCGAGCAGGGCGCGCAGGGGAATTTTTCCCTGTCCGGCGGGTTCCCCGGTCCCCATTTCGAGCACCTCGACGCCGCGCCGCTCCAACGAGGCGCGCGCTTCGAGGCTCGCGCCCTCCGCGGCGGCGAGAAGAATTTTTCCCTCCGGGAGCGTGTCCCAGAGGCGCAGCGTCGGGGGAAGCTCGAGCCCGGGATCGAGCACGACGCGCAGGAGGGGCTTCGCGCGGTCGTCGTCGAGACGGACGGTCAGGAGCGGATTGTCCTGCGCGACCGTCGCCGCGCCCGCGAGCAGGGCGTCCGAGGCGTAGCGCATCTCGTGCACGCGCTTTCGGGATTCCTCCGAGGTGACCCAGCGCGACGCCCCCTTCGCGTCGGCGATGCGCCCGTCGAGGGACATACCGAGCTTCAGCGTGACGAAGGGGAAACCCGTCGTGATGAACTTCGTAAAAACCTCGTTGAGCCGCTTCGCCTCGGCCCCTCGCAGGCCAGCGTCAACGTCGATCCCGGCGTCGCGGAGCTTTTGAAATCCTTTTCCAGAAACGGCCGGGTTCGGGTCCGCCATGGCCGCCACGACGCGGCTCACGCCCGCCCGAGCGAGCGCTTCGGTGCAGGGCGGCGTTCGCCCCTCGTGGGCGCAGGGTTCGAGGTTGACGTAGAGCGTCGCGCCTTTCGCCTCGGCGCCGGCGCGCTCGAGGGCGACGATTTCCGCGTGCGGGCCGCCGGCGCGCCCGTGGGCGCCTTCGCCCACGATCCCGCCCGACGCCGGCGACACGAGCACCGCCCCGACCATGGGATTGGGGCTCACGGTGCCCGCGCCCTTTCGGGCAAGCGCGAGGGCCCAGTCCATGTACTTGGCGTCGTCTCGCGGCGTCGCTTTCGTCCGCATTCGATTCTTCAAAGGAGGGCCTCAGCGAAGGCTTCCGTAGAAATTTTCCAAATCTTCGAGCGTGCCCCGGACCGGCGTCTATTCGCGCTCGCCGAGCATCTTCAAAAATTCAAACGCCCGCTCTCCGTACTCGCTGTTCGGGGCCATGATCAGCGTTTTTCTAAAATACTCCAGCGCCTCGGCGCGATGGTTCAACCGGAAGTGAACCAAGGCCACCTTGTAGGTGTATTCGGCCGAGCCCGGCTCGCCCTCGAGCGCCTCGAGGTAGTACTCGAGGGCCTCTTCGTTCCGCCCCATGCGCTCCAGGGCTTCCGCCATCTTGGCGTGCACCAGGACGGCGTCGGGGTAATCGCTCAGGGCCTTGCGGAACGAATAGTACGCGCGCTCGTATTCGTCGGCCTCAAGCTGCAGGAGGCCGAGATGATAATTGGCCAGGCCCGTGATCTGCATGGACGGGGAATCGAGCGCCTTGTGGAGCACCTCCTCGGCTTTCTCGCGTTCTCCCAGCTCGCTATGGACGATGCCCATGCTGATGTAGACTTCGTCGTAGTCGGGACGGTGGTGAAGGGCCAGCTCGAACGATTCAAGGGCTTCTTTATATTCCCCTTGGCTGAGGTGGCACAGGCCGAGGCCGTAGTGGGATTCGGCGTGCGCGGGAAATTGCTCCAGGGCCTGCCGGTAATTGTAGGAGGCCTCATCCAGTTTGCCCTCCTGGAAGCGAAGGACGGCAAGGCGGTACAAGTTGACGTACGCTTCCGCTTCCGGAGGTTCGCTCGGGCGGGGCGGCTTTTGCGCTCTGGTGCCTCCTCCGCACCCTAGCGCGCACCCCAGAACGAGCGCCAAAGCGCACGCGGCGGTATAGTTTCGCATCGGAAAAAGCATAGGAAATTCGGGGCGGAAAGTCAAAAAGATGCGGCGCTCGGACTCGCCCCGACGAAGTGTTTGGGTGGGATACTTGCTCTCGGCCACCGGGGGCGCGTGCGTTTCCTGATTTGAACGTTTCCGTGCTATACTCCGTGTCTGGAAAGTAACCCTTAAATAAAGAGCCTCTTTTCCTGTAGACAAGGCGCGCCGTCCATGCCAGAAGCCGAAGCACCCAAGCCTTTCGCCAAGGGCGCTCTCGTCAACGAGCGCTACGAGCTTCTCGAGCTCGTCGAAACGGATGATTCCATCTCCGTGTGGGAGGCGGTTGACAGGCAAACGAACGAGAAGGTAGCTATCAAAACCCTGGAGACCGCGTCCCTCGACCCGACACAGGTCGTGGAGGCGAAAGAGAGATTCTTGCGCGAGGGAAAAGTCTGCCGGCTCATGAAGCACGAACACATCGACCGGGTTTTCGCCGTGGGCGGAGCGGATGCGGCTCCCTACCTGGTCATGGAGTGGCACGAGGGGACGCCCCTCGACCGGAGCCTCCAGGAGAAGAAAACGCTTCCCGTGGGGCACGCCCTGGTCGTTGCGCTCAAGGTGGCGAGGGCTCTCACCTACGCCCATGGTTTGCGCATCTACCACCGCGACCTGAAGCCGCACAACATTCTGTTTCAAGAAGACGGGGGCGTGAAGATCACGAATTTCGGGCTGGCCAAGAAGCTCGACGATGCCATGGGGGGAGGCGTCCTCACGCGCCCGGGCAAGATTCTGGGTACCCTCGGGTATCTGGCGCCCGAATACATCGAGCGGGGGCAGATCAGCTCGGCGTCCGACCTGTACTCGCTGGGCGTGGTTATGTACGAGATGCTGACGGGAGAGCTTCCATTCCAGGGGAAGACGCCGCTTGATTTTATGCGCGCCCAGTTCAGGGGGACGCCTGAGCTACCCTCCCGCAAGAATCCTGACGTGTCAGCAACTCTCGACGCGGTCGTGTTGAAGTGCTTGAGCAAGGCCCCGAAGAGCCGGTACGCCAGCGGCTCCGAGCTCCTTCACGACCTGGGCTCCGCGGCCAGCCTGAAGGAAGCGCCGGTGGAAGAGGACAAGGTGCGTCTCGCCGGGGTCTACTACCAACAGGCGCTCGAAGCTTTTTCGAAATCCGATAACTGGGCATGCATCCAGCTGTGCACGGCCGCCACCAGGACCGATTCGAAACGGGCGGATTTCTACGTTCTGCTGGGCCGGGCGCAGGGAAGAATTTCGAAGTGGCGCCGCAAGGCCGTCACTTCGCTGGAGCGCGCCGTCGCCATGGACGACACGATGGAGGAGGCGTGGGTGGAGCTCGCAAGAACCTACGCCGAGCAGGGCATGAAGCGGGCGGCGATCAAGAAACTCAATGAATTCCTGAACCGCCAACCCGAGGCGAAACAGGCCGCCGCTCTTCTTAAAAAGATTACAAAAAAAGGCTGAGGCGCCGCCACCTCCTCAAGTGCAGAAGCTTGTCCTGGCGGACAGACCAGGGGTGCGGAAAGTACGGGAGGTGCGGAACGGTAAACGCATCAGACAATTTCCATCTCGCGCCGGAGCGCCTCGAAGGCGCGCGCGGAAAAGCGTCCGGGGGGCGGGGGCAGGCGGCGCTTGAGGCGCGCGATTCTTTTCAGGCTCTCCCGAAGGTGGGCGGCCAGCGGGGCGTCGCAGCGCCCGAGCGCCTCGCGGAGGCGCGCCGCGGTCGGCTCGACGTCCCCGGGGCGGCAAACCAGAAGCATGTCGCAGCCGGCTCGGAGGAAGGCCTCGGGCCGCCTCCGCCGCGCCCACTCGGGGACCGCGCGCATCGCAAGGTCGTCGGAAAGAACGATCCCGCGGTAGCCGAGGCGCCCGCGCAGAAGGACTCTTCCAACGGCGGGATCGAGGTCGGCGGGAACCCTCCGTTTCGAAAAGGCGGGATAGTAGCCGTGGCCTACCATGAGAAACGGGGCGCGCCCCGAAAGGCGGGCGAAGGGGGAAACGTCCTCCGCCAGGATGCGCCGGCGGCTTTTCCGCACGGTGGGAAGCACGCGATGGGAATCCCTGGAAGATGCGCCGAGGCCGGGAAAGTGTTTCAGGCAGCCGAGAACACGCTCTTTCTTTAAGCCGCGGAGGAACGCCGCGGCGAAGCGCGCCGCCACGTCCGGCTGCGTTGAGAACGAGCGCACGCCGATCCCGTTTCCCGCCTCCGGCGGCGACAAGTCCAGGACGGGCGCGAAGTCGACGTTGACGCCCAGGAGCCGAAGCGCGCGCCCGGTGAGGGAGCCTTGCCGCTCGGCGAGGGCGGGCCGGTTTGTTTGAGAAATTTCCCACGCCGAGGGAGCGCGAAAGGAGAACGCGCGGAGGCGGTTGACGGGGCCGCCCTCCTGGTCGACGGCGATGAAGGGGGGCGAGTCGAGAATTTTTCGAATTTCCGAAAGGAACGTCCGGAGCGCCGCAGGCGTGCGTAGGTTCCTTTCAAAGAGCACGACGCCGCCTGGCTGGACGCGCTCAAGAAGCCGGCGAAGCGGCGGCGTCATGGCCGCCCCTTCAACGCCGATGAAAAGGAGCGACCCCCAATGGGTCATGGGGGGGTGCTTTCCCTGGGCTCGTCGCCGCCGAGCCATTCATTCTTCTTGCGGCGCACAAAGGCGAGCAACGGCGGCCACGCGACCCGGACGAGAGTGAGGAACGCGACGAGGAGGGAAAACTTGGGCAGCCAGTCGCCCCAGCGCACGTACACGGTTTTGTCCTCGCGCGGACGGATGGTTTCCACGAGGGCGGTCTCTTCGAAGATGGCGCTTTCCTGCCGGATGCGGCCGTAGGCGTCCACGAAGCCGCTTATGCCGGTGTTCGCGGCGCGGACGACGGGGCGGCGGGTCTCGACCGCGCGGAACACCGCGTGCGCGAAATGCTGGTAGGGTGCGGAGGAGCGTCCGAACCATGCGTCGTTCGTTATCGTGACGAGGAACTGCGCGCCGCGCTCGACCGAGGCGCGGCTCAGCTCGGGAAAGATAATCTCGTAACAGATGACGGTGCCGAAGGGGTAATAGCCCACCTTCCCCAGGGGTCGCGAAAGGCCCGGCCGGAAATTTCCCACCTCGCGGACGAGCGGCTCGACGAAGAACAAAATCTCCCCGAGGGGCACGTACTCCCCGAAGGGCACGAGGTGCATCTTGTCGTAGCGCGCGGACGGCTCCCCCTCGGGCGTGACCGTGATGGCGCTGTTGTGGACGTAACTTCCGGCGAACGTGACGCTCCCGAGGGTCACAAAGACGCTCATTTCCTTTGCGAGCGCGGCCACCTCCCGCCGGTACACGTCGTCACTCCCGTAGGTGAACGGCACGCTCGATTCGGGCCAGACGAGGTAGCGCGGCGCGAGCGGAGCCGTCCCGCGCGAGAGCTCGATGTGGCGCTCAAGCTGGCGAAGGGCGTCCCTGCCGGCGAGCTTTTCATCCTGCGAGATGTTCGGTTGCACGACGGCGGCGCGGACGAACGCGGAACTTTCCCCGGCGTGCCCGAGCGCGACCGCGCCGCCCGCCGCCGCGAGGACGGGAATCAGCACGCACACGGCGACCCCCGCCCATGCGTTGCGGCGGGACCTCGCTTCGGCCAGGGCGAGCATGGCATAGGCCAAGGCGGCGCTCGACGAGGCGACGAGCAGAGAGACAGCGTAAATGCCGCCCAGGGAGGCCACTTGGATTAACGCTGGCCAGCGGTGCTGGGTGAGGGCGAGCGGATTCCACGGGAAACCCGTGATGCAGTAGTTCCGGACGTATTCGAGCGCGACCCATGCGAAAGGCGCCGTCCAGAGCGCCGCGCGGCCCCCGCGACTCACGGCGGCCTGCGCGAAGGCGGCGAACGCCGCGACATAGCACGCAAGGTAAGCAACGAGGAGGCACGCCACGAGAACGCTCGTGAGGTAGGAAAGGCGGCCGTAGCGCGCCATGACGCCCACGACCCAGTACATCGTGAGCGCGTACAGCAGGAGCCCGCATGCGAAGCCCAGCAGCGCCGCGTCGCGCGCCCGGGGCGCCCGCGCCGCCGCGTAGAGCAGGGGCGCGAGCCCCACCCACCCGAGAGGCACCGCGTTCACGGGAGGGAGTGCCGCGGCCAAGAGCAGCGCGGAGAGCGCGACGAGGACGAGAGGAGGGAGGGAAAGAAATTTCACGGCAAGTATTTGCTTCCAGCAAAATGACCAATGACCAATGACCGATGACCGATTGAATTGGTCATCGGTAATCGATAATCGGTCATCGTGTTTACCGTTCCCGTCATTCCTCTGCCCCGGCCTGTCTAAGAATTTCCACAATCCCGGTGCGTCCTTCTGTCTCCGCAAACTTTAGGGCGGTCCAGCCACCTTTGTTCTTCGCGTTCACGTCGGCATCCGCCTCAACCAGGGCCTTCACCGTCTCGGTGTGGCCCTCGACTGCCGCACCCATGAGAGCGGTCCAGCCGTTGTTGCCCTTCCTGTTCACGTCGGCACCCGCGCCAATCAGGGCCTTCACCGTTTCGGTGTGACCCTCGTATGCCGCCGCCATCAGAGCGGTCCGGCCACCCTTGTTCTTCGCGTTCACGTCGGCATCCACCTCGATCAGAATCTTCACCGTCTCGGTGTGGCCCTTCCGCGCCGCAAGCATCAGGGCGGTTTGGCCGGTGTTGTTCTTCCTGCTCACGTCGGCGCCCGCGCCGATCAGGGTCTTCACCGTCCCGGTATGGCCCTCAGACGCCGCAAGCATCAGGACGGTTTGGCCGTGTGCGTCTTTCGCGTTCACGTACGCCCCCGCTTCTATGAGGGCTTTCACCGTCTCGATGTGGTCTTTCGCTGCCGCAGCCATCAGGGCGGTCCCGCCGTCTCGGCGTTTCGCGTTCACATCCGAGCCCGCGTCAATCAGGATCTTCACCGTCCCGGTGTGACCTTCCTGTGCCGCAAACATCAGGGCGGTCGTGCCTTTTTTGTTCTTCGCGCTTACGTCCGAGCCCGCGTCAATCAGGATCTTCACCGTCTCGGTGTGGCCCATCGATGCCGCAAACATCAGGGCGGTCGTGCCTTTTTCGTTCTTCGCGCTTACGTCGGCGCCTTTTTTAAGCAGTTGCTCCACTTTGACGGTGTCACCGGCCTGTGCCGCCTTGAGCAGGTCTGAATTGATGTCCCCGTAGGCCGCCTGCGCGAAAAGCAGCGGGAGCAAAAACAGGATTGTCTTAAGGAAAGATTTCATTTTCGTTGTTTTTGCGCTCCGTGCATGGGAGCGTTTGAGGAATTAATTTATCACAAATCTCGGCGAAGTCCCACTACGGACGCAGGAGGGCGCGCGTCCACGCGCCGAGCGGAATCGCCGGTGCTTTTTCCCCTTTTTCCCACCCGCTGGAATCGGGCGGAACCTCGACCAGGGCGTTCGCCTCGGAGAAGTGAAAAATATCGGCCGAGCCGCGTATCGCGACGGGCGCGGCCGTGAACGCCCCCTCACGGCAGCTCAGGGCGGCCGGCAGGTACTTCGTAAGCTCGTTCGGCTTGACGCGGAGCGGAGACTCGAGCGCGGCCCCGACGCGCGGGTTGTCCCAGGGGCGAACGCCCAGGCGCTTGCGAAGCGCCGGGAGCACGAAAAGATGCATGAGCACCACGCTCGAAACCGGATTGCCCGGAAGCGAGAAGATTAATCTGCCGTCCGGCGCCGTGCCGAACACTAAGGGCTTGCCCGGCTTGACGGCGACCTTGCGAAAAAGCACCTCTACGCCCGCATCTTCGAGCGCGTCCACGACGTAGTCGAACTCGCCCACGGAAACGCCCCCCGTGAGCACGACGACGTCGTGAGACTCGAGGGCCGCGCGGACGGCCGCACGGATCTCTTCGGGGTCGTCCCTGAGGGTTTTCCTCTCGGAAACCGAAAGACCCGCCTCGCGGAGCTGCGCGGGGAGCGAGAATGCGTTCGTGTTCCGGATTTTACCGGGCTCCGGCGTCTCGAAAATTTCCACGAGCTCGCTTCCCGTCGAGAACAGCGCGATGCGCGGCTTGGGGTGGACGGAGATTTCCGCCGCGCCCACGGAGGCGAGGACGGCCATGACCGCGGGCGTGACGAGCGCGCCCGCGGGCGCGACCGTGTCCCCTTTGTGAAACTCCTCGGCGCGCGGCGAGACGTTCCGGCCGCGCTTTGCGGCCTCCAGTATCTCGACGCGCCCCCCGTCCGCCTTTTTCGTTTTCTCGACCATCTGGACGGCGTCGGCGCCCGGGGGAAGCGGCGCACCGGTCATGATTTGCGCGCACTCGCCCCGGCGGATTTCCTTTCGAGGATACGCGCCCGCCGCGATGACGTCCACGACGCGCAGGGTTCGCTCCGCGTCGTCGCTTCGCAGCGCGTAGCCGTCCATCATCGCGCGGTCGAAGGGCGGGGAGTCCGCGTCCGCCGTGACGCCCTCGGCGAGCGCCATGTGGAGCGCCTCCTCGAGCGGCGCGCGCACGGGGGGCGGAGTCTCCACGGAATCGATGACCGCGCGGTAGGCTTCGGCAACGGGAACCAGAGCGGGGCCCATGCGCCCTCTCAGGCCAGGAGCGACTCGAAGATCACCCGGCCGTCGGTGTTTCCCAAAATATTTTCCGAGCAACGCTCCGGATGGGGCATCATGCCGAGGACGTTCCGCCGCTCGTTCACGATGCCCGCGATGTTTCGCACGGAGCCGTTGGGGTTCGCCTCCTCGGAAAGGCTTCCGTCGGGCGCGGCGTAGCGGAAGACGATCTGGCGGTTTCGCTCCAGGCGGTCGAGCGTCGCGTCGTCGGCGTAGTAGTTTCCGTCCCCGTGCGCTATGGGCATGCGGTACAGGCTGCCCGCCGAGCCCTTCCCGGTGAACGGCGTCTCCACGGTCTCCAGTCGAAGGGTCACCGTGTCGCAGATGAAGCGCAGGTCGCTGTTGCGGCGCATCGCGCCGGGAAGGAGCCCCGCTTCGAGAAGAATCTGAAACCCGTTGCAGATGCCGAGCACGAGGCCGCCCCCCTCGGCGAAGTCCACGACTTTCTCCATCAGGGGGGAAAAACGCGCGATGGCGCCGCTCCGCAGGTAGTCGCCGTAGGAGAAGCCGCCGGGAAGAACGACGCAGTCCACCCCCGTGAGGCTTTCGTCCTTGTGCCAGAGCCAGACGGCCTCGTGGCCGAACCCCTTCTTCACCACGTGGTAGACGTCGTGGTCGCAGTTCGAGCCGGGAAAAACGACGACGCCGAATTTCATTCCCGCCCGCGCTCTCCCGTTCCGGGGCTCATTCCTCTTCCCATTCCTTCACGACTTTTTCCGGGGTGTGGTAGCCCGTTCGGCGATTTTCCTGATAGATGCCGTCCGGGATGACTTCGAACTTCCCTTTCTTGACCTTGTGGGGCATCGCCCCGACCACCAGGAACACGCAGTCCGGTGAGGAAGGGTTGCCGATGGCGCGCGACACGCCCGGAGCGACGCGCACGGCGTCCCCCTTTCGCAGCTTGACCGTTTTGTTGTCCAAGCGGATGACGCCCGAGCCCGAGAGCACGATGTACACTTCCTCCTGCCTTCGGTGTTTGTGGAAGGCGGAAAGTCCCTGACCCCTTTTGAAGTGAAGCGCGTTTATGGCCACGCTCCGACAGTGAAGGTCGATTCCCATGGTCGCGAAAAAAGGAAGTCTGTCCAGGCGGTAGCGCGAAAGGGAGTAAGGCTTGGTTTTCGCCATGGCGGGCGTCTCCTGTGTTTTGGTGACGGGGTTATTTATCTTCTTCTATCTCGAACCGGTAGTCCTCGATGATGGGGTTCGCAAGGAGTTTTTCGCACATCTCGCGCAGGCGGCGCTCGGCGTCCTCGCGCGCAACGCCTTCGAGGCGGACCTCGATGTAGCGCCCCACGCGCGCGTCCCGCGCTTCCTTGTACCCGAGCGAGTGGAGCGATCCGAGAACGGCCTTCCCCTGCGGGTCGAGGACGCTCTCTTTCATCTTGACGTAAACCTTGGCAAGCATGGGCGTGGACTACATCATAGCACAGGGCGGGGAGGGACGCACCCGCCGCTAGCGATGGAGCTCCGCCATCCGGTCGAGCAAGGCCTTCTCCGGCGGGCACCCCAGGTAGCTTCCTATCGCCATGGCGACGGCGCTCGCGGGAAGGGCGTACAGGATGGAGGCGAAAGAGGGTGTGTCCGGCAGGAGCCGGCCCGCGAGGAAAACGGCGGCGCCCGTCACGAGCGCCGCGGCCCCGCCCGCCGTGTTGGCACGCTTCCACCAGAGGCCGGCCACGGTCGGCACGAAAAGCCCCGCCGTGAGAAGCCCGACGGCTTCCGTGTAGTAGCGGGTGATGAGCTCGGGGGGATCGTAGGCCAAAACCATGGCCAAAAGCCCTACGGCCCACGTCGAGGCGAACGCGACGCGGGACGCTAGCTTTTCCGAGCCGCGCCTTTTGATCCATCCTCCAAGGAGGTCGTGCCCGATGGCCGAGCTGCACGCGAGCAGAAGGGCGTCCGTCGTGCTCATGACGCTCGCCATGAGGGCCGCGACGGCGAAGCCGCGCATGACGGGGCCGAGGACGTTGTCCACCAGGCCGAAGAAGAGCATGTCCGCGTCCTTCAAGGCGGGAAGTACGGTCTTCCCGACGGGCACGAGCACCAGGAGCGTCATTATTATCATGAGGCTGTAGAGAAGCATCGCGACGTTCAGCGACAGGCGCGCGCCGTGGGCGTCCTTCGCCGTGTAGACGCGCATGATGATGTGGGGAATGATGCAGATGGCCGCCGACCAGATGACGAAGGAGCCGATGTAGCTCGAGGCGGGAGCGGCCGCGACCGTTCCCAGGGAGGGCGCCACCCCGACCGCCCGCTCCATGAGGTGCGCCGGCGTACCGTAGCGCGCTATCAGTACGCCGCCTAGGCCCCAGACGACGCTCAGCATCAGGAAGCCCTGCAGCATGTCCGTCCACGTCACGGCAAGCATCCCGCCCATGGAGACGTACAGGATGAACACCAGCGCGCTGAGCGTGACGGCGGACCTGAAGGAGATGCCGAAGAGAAAGCTGGCGGCGAGGCCCGCCGTCTTCATCTGTGCGACGGTGTACATCGTGAACGTCGCGACGATAAGGACCGGCACGAGGGTGCGCACAACCCCGTGGGGGAAGCGTGCGGCGAGGAAATCGGTGACCGTGAAGCGGCCGAAGTTTCGCAGGGGCTTCGCCACCAGAAGCGCCGCGAGCGGGAAGCCCAGGATCGCGCCCGCGAACAGGCTGAACGCGTAGGGCACGCCCTTGCTGTAGGCAAGGCCCAGTATGCCCACGAAGGAGCCGCCGCTCGCGAGGGCGGCCATGATGGCCAGCGAGTTCATGACCGTCCCGATGCGCCGCCCCGCGACCCAGTACTCGGCGCTCGAGCCGAGCGCCCGCCGTGAGGCGAAGAGCCCTATCGCCACGCACGCGAAGAGGTAGACGAGGACGATGCTCGCCTCGAACCCTCTCACGAGTCCTCCTTGCGCTTCCCCGGGCCGAGCCAGAGAAGAATCAGCGCCGCGAGCGGACCCAGGAACATCAGCGCCGCCATCCACCACCCGAAGAGCGCCATCCCGGCGAGCGTCACCGAGCTCTTCATGGTCAAAAAGCCGAGCGTGGACGCCGCAACGAGCGCCACGAGGAAGACGAGCTCGCCGCGCGGCATGGCGAAAAAGCCGGAGGGGCGGGCGTTTTCACGTCGCGCTTTGACGTCTTGATTCGCCTGGGATGCCATGACCCTTTTTTCTGAAAGTTCTTACTCCGCAATTCCGCTCGGAGAGCGGGACGGAGGATAGAGAAGCATTGTAGCGCACCGCGCCTCGGCCAGCCAAGCAACAGACTCTCTCAAACCCGACGAGTCCCCGCACGTTGACCGCCCGTTTCCCGCCCGTCATACTGGAGGGGATGCGCGTCATCACGGGAAAGTTTCGCGGGCGGAAGCTCCAGGCGCCCCCCGGACGCGGCGTGCGGCCCCCGCTCGACCGCGTCAAGGAGGGTTACTTTAACATCGTGCAGGGGCAGGTGGCGGGGAGCAATTTTCTGGACCTCTTCGCCGGCTCGGGCTCGATGGGTATCGAGGCGCTGTCGCGTGAGGCGCGGCGGGTCGTCTTCGTGGAAAAGCGCCGTGACGCCCAGGCGGTTCTCGAGCACAACCTCGAGCACGTGCGGCTTCTTCTGCCCTACGACCCCCACATCCGCATGCGCCCGACGGCGCCCGGCGTGGAAAACGACGCGTTCGAGATCCTCCCCCTCGACGCGAAAGAGGGCATCTCGCGCCTCGCCGTGCGCGGGGAGACTTTCCAACTTGCCTTCGTGGACCCGCCCTACGACTATCCCCACCACGAGTCCCTGCTTGCGCTTCTCGCCGAAAGCGGCACGCTCGACGCCTCGTCCCTCGTCACCATCCACCACCACAAGAAGCGACCCATGCCGCCCCGCGTTTCCAACGGCATACTGGAACAAGTCCGCACCCGCGCCTACGGCCAGTCCGTGCTGAGCTTCTACCGGCTGGCGGCCGCCGCGGAGCGTTGAAGCGCCCCGCTGTTGCTCGCCGCGATTGATTCGCAGAGGCGGAGTATCTATACTGAAATGATAGGAAGGGAACCACGAAATGAAAAGAGCGGCAACTTGGATTGGCTTCACGCTGGCGGCCGTCTCGGCCGTATGGGGAGGTGAAGCGCCCGCGCCCGCAGGGAAAGGCCCGCCGAAGGTTGGAGGGGAAGTCGAGATAGCCAACGTTCCCTTCGACGTAAACGAAGTCATCCGCACGGTAAGGAAGAACCGCGGCCTTCCCGAAGAAACTCCGCGCCAAGGATTCCGCGCCGAAGCACGCGGCGAGCGTCCGTTTTCTTCCAAGGGAGGCCGTTTTACCCACAGCACGCCGCGCTTTCAGGCGGAGATTGATGTAAACGGGTTAAGATATTTCGCTCAAGGAAGTAAGGAAAAACCTGATTTCGAGATTCTTTCGGTGAGCTTCGAAGGGGGAGGCAATACGCAGACGGTGTTTGGAAAAGGCCGCCTGGAGGAGCACGCGCCCGGACTTCTCAAAGGCGAAGCGCGCGGCGGCGTTACGCCTTACGTGCGAAACCGCGGCGAGGACGGGATAGAAATCTACTGGACGATCGACGGGCCGCTCAGCCCCGAGGCTTCGGCGTTGCGCGTGCGTCTTGCGATCCGAGCCGCGGGCGAGCCGCAGGTATTTCCGGAGGGACTGGTGTTTCCGGCCTGGCGAGAGGAAGGCCAGGTCACCTTATCCAACGTAACCGTGGCTGACAGCGGAGGAACAAGTTATCGAGTTGAGAGTTACCGAGTTGAGGATCTGCGAAACTCGCAACTCGCAAACCCGCAAACTCTGGAACTGGTAGCGGAGATTCCCGCAGGGTTTATAGCCTCCGCCCGGTATCCCATCCTGATTGACCCGACGGTGGGGCCGGAGTTTCTGGTGGAGCCGAGTCCGGTGATTGGGCCGGCGTCAGGCGAACAGTACGACCCCTCGGTAGCTTCGAACGGAACGAACTATTTCGTAGCGTGGCATGACCTCCGCGGCGGGAGCGCCGACATCTACGGAACGCGCGTGGCCCCGGATGGGACGGTGCTCGACCTCTTGGGCATTGTCGTCTCCACGGCGGTAGGCGCCCAACAATATCCCTCCGTGGCTTCGAACGGGACGGACTATTTCATGGCGTGGTATGATGGCCGAAGCGGCGCGGACTGGGACATCTACGGAACGCGCGTGGCCTCGGATGGGACGGTGCTCGACCCCACACCCACGGACATCGCCGTCTCCACGGCGGCAACCGACCAGTCCCGCCCCTCGGTAGCTTCTGACGGGACGGACTATTTCGTGGCGT